>JBJDXI010000138.1:0-8618 GCA_051866595.1 Clostridia bacterium | reverse complement strand
TGCAGAAAAAAACAAAAATCATATGCTCTCTGTTGTTGGCCGCGGCCGTTGCCGCCTTTCTGTTTTTTGTGGATATGAATAATGTGACCGGCTCCTCGATGCTGGCTTCTGTTTTGCAGCTCGGCGCTATTTACGCGCTGGTTGCCGTTTCCATGAACCTGCTGAACGGTTTTACCGGATTGTTCTCTCTGGGACAGGCCGGCTTTATGGCTCTCGGCGCTTATACCTTTGGTATTCTGACCATTCCCGTGGAATCCAGAGGGATCGTATTCTATCTTTATGGTATCAATGACGCCATTGCCAATGTTTGTGTGCCGATTCCCGTGGCGTTGATTTTGGCCGGTCTTGTCGCCGCTTTCTTCGCATTGCTCATCGGCGCGCCGGTTCTTCGCCTGAAGAGTGACTATTTTGCCATCGCGACGTTGGGCTTTTCCGAAATCGTGCGTATCACCATCGGCAGCTCGCCGTTGAATTCCATTACCAACGGCTCTTTGGGGTTGAAAATGATCCCCGGTTTCTCCTCGTTCTATACGCCCTTTATCATTTCCGGTCTCTGTATTCTCATTGTGGTGATGCTTCTCCGCTCCTCTTACGGGCGTTCCTTCAAAGCCATCCGCGAAGATGAGATCGCCGCGGAGGCCATGGGTATCAATCTTTCCAAGCATAAACAGATGGCCTTTATCATCAGCTCCTTCTTCGCCGGCATCGGCGGGGCGCTTCTCGCGATGTATCTCGGCGCCGTAACGCCGACGACCTTCCCTGTGAAGCTGACGTACGATATTCTTCTCATCGTCGTTATCGGCGGTATCGGCAGCGTGACCGGGAGCATTATCGCTTCCTTCCTTGTGGTGGCCTGTAAAGAATGGTGGTTCCGCTTCCTCGACCAGCCGATGTATATCGGTGATTTCCACGTGCCGCTGCTGCGCACGGGCTTCCGTATGGTTGTCTTCTCCCTCCTGCTGATGGTGGTGGTACTCTTCTTCCGCCGCGGGATTATGGGGGACAAAGAATTTTCCTGGGATGCCATTGCCCGCTTCTTCCGGCGTATTTTCCGCAGGAATAAACCGGCGGTTGCTGCCGCCGGCGCCGAAACCGTTGTAATGGAAGAAATCGAAAGGGAAGAATCGGCTTCTTCGGCGGAAACGGTGAAAGCCGAAACTGAAGGTGACATCAAAGACGAAGCGGATGAACCTTCCGAAGGAGGTGAGCGCCGTGAGTAAGCAGATCCTTACCGTAAATGATGTGACGATGCAGTTTGGCGGCGTTGTCGCCGTGAACAACCTTTCCATGCACGTGGACGAAGGCGAAATTGTGGCGCTGATCGGCCCCAACGGCGCCGGGAAAACCACGGCCTTTAACGTCATCACCGGGGTTTATCAGCCCACCAACGGTGAAGTGGTGTTGGAGGAAAAAGTGATCTCCGCCGGTTATCCCACGGGTAAGATGAAAAAGCTTTACGCCGGGGAAAATAACGGCAAATATAAAAAGATTGTGAAAAACACACCGGATAAGATCACGAAACGCGGCATCGCCCGCACCTTCCAGAATATCCGTCTCTTTAAAAATCTCACGGTACTGGAAAACGTGCTGATCGCCAAACATATGCGGATGAAAGCCAATCTCTTTACCGATACCTTTATGCTCAGCTATAAAGAAGAACGGAAGATGAAAGAGGATTGCCTGAAACTCCTCAAAATCGTAGATCTTTACGATGTCAAAGATGAAGTGGCCAGCTCCCTGCCTTACGGAAAACAGCGCCATCTGGAAATCGCCCGGGCTTTGGCCACGGAACCCATTCTTCTGCTACTCGATGAACCCGCCGCAGGGATGAATCCCCAGGAAACCGATGAGCTCACGGCTTTTATCCGCCGTATCCGCGACGATTTCCATCTGACGGTGTTCATGATCGAGCACCACATGAATCTGGTGATGGATATTTCCGACCGTATTTACGTCATTGACTTCGGGAAACAGATTGCCGAAGGCACGCCGGCGGAGATCCAGAACAATCAAAAAGTGATCGACGCGTATCTGGGGGTGGTTGACGATGAGTAATATTCTTGAAATCCGGGATCTCGTTGTTTCCTACGGTGGTATTGAGGCTGTCAAGGGGATTTCCATGGACGTGCCCGAAGGGCAGATCATTACGCTGATCGGCGCCAATGGCGCGGGGAAAAGCACCACGCTGAAATCCATTTCCGGCATCGTCCGTCCGAAGAGCGCTTCGATCAAGTTCAACGGAGAGGAAATTTTCGGCAAAACGCCGAACTATATCGTATCCAAAGGCATTACCCTCGTTCCCGAAGGCCGCCGCGTTTTCGATAACCTCACCGTTGCCGAAAACCTGCGGATCGGCGCCTATCTCCGCAAAGATAACCTCAAGGCGGATATGGATTACGTTTACGGCCTGTTCCCCCGTCTGAAAGAACGGGAATGGCAGATGGCCGGAACGCTTTCCGGCGGTGAACAGCAGATGCTGGCTGTGGGTCGCGCCCTGATGAGCCGCCCGAAACTGATTATGATGGACGAACCTTCTCTGGGGCTCGCGCCTTTGATCGTCAAAAGTATTTTTGAGATTATCAAGACCATCAATAAAGAAGGGATCACCGTTCTTCTGATTGAACAGAACGCCAATATGGCTTTGAAGGTGGCCGATAAAGGCTACGTTATGGAAACCGGTGAAATCAAAATGGAAGGCACCGGCGCCGAGCTCCTCGCCAATGAGGAAATCAAAGAAGCCTATTTGGGAAAACAGAAAAAATAAAACGCAATTGCCTGCAATAAAAAACCGGTGCTTTCGGAAGAAAGCACCGGTTTTCTGATGAAAAAATACGGGCGGAACACGGTCTGAAACCGATGTTCCGCCTTTTTTGTTTTATTCTTTTTCGAGAGAATGGCAGAGTTCCGCCATATCTTTCGGCAAGGGAGAGGTGACATCAATTTCCCTGCCGTTTAAAGTACAGCGGATCCGGGCGCAGTGGAGGGCCTGACGGCCGATGCGGTTGGCTTTGCCTCCGTAAAGACTGTCGCCGGCAAGGGGATGACCGAGATAGGCCATGTGAACGCGGATCTGATGGGTGCGCCCCGTTTCCAGCTTTAAAGAGAGGAGAGCATGGTCGGCAAACTGCTCGATTACCCGGTAATGGGTGACCGATCGTTGCCCCGCCGGATCGACTTTCCGCATGATGGTGGAACCGGCCACCCGCAGAAGGGGGGCGTCGACGGTTCCTTCCGGCTCTTCGTAAACGCCTTCGGCCACGGCGATGTATTCCTTCTCAATGCCGGAGGAAAGCTGTACCGAGGTGAGCTTGTTTTTGGCGATGACGCAGATGCCGGTGGTGTGGCGGTCCAGTCGCCCCAGAGGACGGAAGGGAATGCCGGGGTAGCGGTAAGCGAAAAAATTGCCCAAAGCGTCGTCAAATTCTCTTGTCGCCGGGTGAACCAGAATATCGTCGGGCTTATTGAGGAGGACGAGATCGTCATCCTCATAGAGAATGTGAATGTTTAAATCGCCGTTGGGCGTCAGCACCGGTTGTTTGTCGGGAAAATCGATGGTGACGGTATCGTTTTCTCTGACGGGATCGATATTGCGTTGAAAAGCGCCGTTGACGAGAACGCCGCCCTCCTGCTTGAGACGGATCAGCATCGTTTTGGAATATCCCTGTTCGCTGAGGAAATCGCAGAGACGCGCGCCGTCGTGTTCTTTTGTGATGATATACGTTTTGATCATGAGATCATTCTAATATGTTTCGCGCCGAATGTCAAACGGCGGAATGGAGAAGGGGAAAGAAGGGTAAAATAAATGGGATAACATCGCTTTTTTGCTTCTTTCTCTGAAAAAGATCAAAAAAAGTCAAAAAATATCAAAAAAGGTCAGAAAAAATGGTTGCAATTTCAGGAAATCGGGTGTACAATAAGATCAAATAAAGAACAAAAAAGGTCAGAAAAAGGAGGAGATCCCGATGAGCACCTTGGCGAGCAGGATCGAACGATATATCAAAGACATGATGGCGGCGACGGAACAGAACTGCCTGGAGCTGAAACGAAAGGATCTGGCGGAAGTCTTTTCCTGTGTGCCTTCGCAGATCAACTACGTATTGGAAACCCGGTTCCGGGATGAACAGGGCTATCATGTGGTGAGCCGGAGAGGCGCCGGAGGCTGTTTTCAGATCATCCGTCTGGAAGTCGTGGACGATCAGGATCTGAAAAATCTGATCGCCGCGGTTTCCGGCAGTGAAATGTCTTTTAAAACCGCGGAAGGTTTTTTAGGACGGCTTTTGGAAGAATCCATAATTAACCGCAATGAATATATGCTGATTATGTCGATGATCGATAAAGACGCTTTATCCGCCGCCGGCGATAACGAAGATCAGGTCCGGGCGGCGATGATCAAAAATGTCCTTGTCACGCTGCTGCGTGTGGACTATTGAGAAGGAGGGATTTTTATGTTATGCCAAAAATGCGGAAATAAACAGGCTGTAATGAAAATTTATGAAAATATAAATAACGAAAAAAAGACACAATATATTTGTGAAGACTGCGCCATGGAAATGATGGGCTCCCATCTTTCCTTCGGCGGGATGGATCCCTTCTCCGCTTTTTCCGGCTTCTTCCAGACGCCGGCGCGGAAAGAAGCGGAAACCGTCTGTCCTTCCTGCGGCATGACTTTCCGGCATTTCCTCGATTGGGGAAAATTCGGCTGCGCCCATTGCTACGAGGCCTTCGGTGATCAGCTGGAACCGGTATTCAAGAAATTTCATTTCCGTACCGATTACAGAGGGAAGCATCCCGGCAACGCGCCGGTGCGGCTGAAGAGCGAAGGTTTTTCCGGGGAAACGGTGAAGGAGGAATCTCCCTTCGAAAAACTGGAACGGCAGCTGAAAGAGGCTGTGGAGAAAGAAGATTATGAAACCGCCGCCGTGCTGAAAAAGCAGATCGATCAGATGCAGGAGGGCCGCCCCAATGAGTGAATACCGTGCTTTTAATACGATGAACAGCTACTGGATGGAAGGCACCGGCCGTGACAGTGACATCGTCATCAGCAGCCGGGTGCGGCTGGCAAGGAACTCTCCGGATTATCCCTTCCCGGAACAGCTGACGCTCCAGCAGGAGCGGGAATTTCTCAATACTGTGGCGGCGATTCCCAAAACGAAAAAAGGCAACGGCTTTGAGGATCTGGAAATGATCGACCTCGCCCTTGTGCCCCAGGAAGAAAAGATGGTTCTGGTGGAAAAACACCAGATCAGTCCCGCTCTGGCTCTTTCCGAAGGTGCCGGCGGCCTGCTGATCAACGCGGCGGAAACGCTGTCCGTGATGATCAACGAAGAGGATCATCTGCGGATCCAGAGCATCTATCCCGGTCTTTCCGTTGCCCAGTGCTGGGAGAAAGCTTCGGCGGCCGATGATATGATCGCCCGCTACATCCCCCCGGCTTTTTCGCCCCGGTGGGGCTATCTCACCAGCTGTCCCTCGAATACCGGCACGGGCATGAGGGCATCGGTGATGCTGCACCTGCCGGCGCTGGTTTTTACCAACCGGGCAAAGAAAATCTTTGACGGCCTCGGAAAATACGGTTTTACCTGCCGTGGACTTTACGGTGAAGGCACCGAGGGCAAAGGCAATCTGTTCCAGGTTTCCAATCAGATTACCATGGGCCTTTCCGAACAGGAAATCATTGACCAGCTCAATGATCTGACGTTGAAAATCGTTTCCTGTGAACGGGAAATGCGCCGGAAACTGATGACCGATGACCGGGTCTGGCTGGAGGATAAGGTTTTCCGGGCCGAGGGAATCCTGAAAACCGCCCGTCTTCTCGATATTGGAGAGGCCTTTACTCTTCTCTCCGCTCTTCGTCTCGGCAGCGATCTCGGTCTGGTGAAAGGGTACAGCGCCAAATGCTTCAACAGGCTGATGCTGCTGATGCAACCGGTGATCCTCAATAAAATGAATCATGACCATTTATCGAAAAACGAAATGATGAAATGCCGCGCGGATCTGATCCGCAATGAACTTAAAGGAGGCGAATCTTTATGATGAATCAATTTACACAACGTTCGCAGAAAGTATTGAATAACGCCCTGACTGTGGCGAGAAAATTAAACAGTCCCGTGGTGGGTACCGAGCATCTCCTCGGCGGTATCGTTCTGGAAGAAGAAGGCGTGGCCGCCAGAGCCCTCCGGGCTTTGGGCTTTGACGCCAACGTTTTTCTCCGGCATCTGGAGGAAACGGCCTCCATGTCGGTAAGCTTATTCCCCCAGAACATGGATTACTCCCCCCGGACCAAGCACGCTTTGAATCTGGCCAAGGAAATTTCCGGTGAAATGCAGGTCAACTATATCGCTACCGAACATATTCTTCTGGGGATTCTCCGGGAGGGTGAAGGTGCCGGAGCGACCTATCTGAAGGAGCAAGGCATTACTGAGGATAAAATCGTCGCTCTGCTCTCCGGGGAAGAGCCTTTTTCTGCGGGGAACGACGGATACGGCGCCTCCGCCGGGGCCAAAGGCAAAACCGCCACGCCGGAACTGGATAAATGCGGCCGCGACCTGACGGCCATGGCGAAAAACGGGGATCTGGATCCCGTCATCGGCCGTGATAAGGAAATTGAGCGTGTGGTGCAGATTTTAAGCCGCCGCACCAAGAATAACCCGGTACTCATCGGTGAACCCGGCGTCGGCAAAACCGCCATCGCCGAAGGGCTGGCCGAACGGATCGCCGAAGGCAGCGTTCCTATGACCATTGCCGATAAACGCGTGGTTTCTCTGGATCTTTCCGTCCTGGTGGCCGGCACCAAATACCGGGGCGAATTTGAGGAACGTTTGCAAAAAGTTCTGGCGGAAATCAAAGAAGCCAAAGACGTTATCGTTTTCATTGATGAACTCCATACCCTCGTTGGCGCCGGGGCCACCGAAGGCTCCATGGATGCCGCCAACATCATGAAGCCGGCGCTTTCCCGGGGGGAACTCCAGTGTGTCGGCGCCACAACGCTGGATGAATACCGCAAGCATATCGAAAAAGACGCGGCGCTGGAACGCCGTTTCCAGCCGGTGATTGTGGATGAACCCAGCGCCGAGGATACCCTGGCCATTCTCCGGGGTCTGAAAGACGGCTACGAAGCCCATCACAAGGTGACCATTACCGACGATGCCATCGACGCCGCGGTGAAACTGTCCGTCCGCTACATCACCGACCGTTATCTCCCCGATAAGGCCATCGACCTCATCGACGAGGCTTCTTCCAAAGTCCGCATCGGCTCCTTCGCCGCGCCGCCGGATCTCAAGGATATGGAGGCCAAGCTGGAAGAACTACAGAAGGAAAAGGCCGAAGCTGTCAATCATCAGGAATACGAAGAGGCCGCCCGGATCCGGGATCAGTATAATGAAATGAAGCAGACCATTGCGGATAAAAAGACCGACTGGAAGAAACAGCAGACCGACGCGACCTTGACGGTGACCAAAGAGGATATTGCCGACGTGGTGTCGCTGTGGACGAAAATCCCTGTCAGCCGTTTACAGATGGAAGAAAAAGAACGTCTGCTCCATCTGGAAGAAAAGCTTCATGACCGTCTTATCGGCCAGAACGAGGCGGTGTCCGCCGTTTCCGGGGCCATCCGCCGGGCCGGGGCCGGTCTCAAGAGCAATAAACGCCCCATCGGTTCCTTTATCTTCCTTGGGCCCACCGGTGTCGGTAAAACCGAACTGGCCAAAGCCCTGGCCGAAGCGGTCTTCGGCAGTGAAGACGCCATGATCCGGATCGATATGTCGGAATATATGGAACGCCACACCGTTTCCCGTCTGGTGGGGGCGCCTCCCGGATACATCGGTTATGATGAAGGCGGCCAGCTTACCGAAGCGGTGCGCCGCAATCCTTACTGCGTGGTTCTTCTCGATGAAATTGAAAAAGCCCATCCCGAAGTCTTCAATATCCTTCTTCAGGTGCTGGATGACGGTCGTCTCACCGATTCCATGGGTCGCACTGTGGATTTCCGCAACACCATTATCATTATGACTTCCAATGTGGGGGCGGAAAATGTCTACGCGGAAAATAAGAGCATGGGCTTCCTCACCGAGGAACAAAAGGTCGATGATTACGATACCATCAAAGGCAAATATATGGCGGATCTGAAAAAGACCTTCCGTCCGGAATTCATCAACCGTGTCGATGAAATCATCGTCTTCCAGGGTCTGGAACAGGATGATATTGTCGCCATCGCGGAACTTCTCCTGAAAGAGCTGGAAGACCGCCTTGGTGAACAGCAGATTCAGCTGGAAGTTACCGAAGCCGCCAAAAAATACCTGGCGGAAAAAGGTTTTGACAAAGTCTATGGCGCCCGTCCTCTCCGCCGCACCATTCTCTCTAAGGTGGAAGATCCTCTGGCGGAAAAACTGCTGGATGGCACTTTCAGCGAAGGTGACCGCGTGAAAGTGGACTGCGCCGATGGAGAACTGACCTTTGGCAAAGCCGAGGAACCTGTTACCGTCATTCAGGAATCCTGATGTACGGGCGCCCCAAAACGGCTGATAGACGGCGAAATCGCCGATCTCCGACAATGCGCATACCGCTCTGTATAGCGCATTGCCGCAGCTCGGCGAGTTTCACCGTCTCTAAGCCGTTTTGAA
>JBJDXI010000137.1:0-8632 GCA_051866595.1 Clostridia bacterium | reverse complement strand
TCCATCTGATTGCGGAATACTTCCACCACCTGTTCGGGTTCGCCTTTGCGGAGCAGGCCGTGGTTGACATGGACGCAGACCAGCTGACGGCCGACGGCTTTGATGAGCAATGCGGCAACGACGGAAGAGTCCACGCCGCCGGAAAGAGCGAGAAGGACTTTTTTATCGCCGATCTGTTCGCGGAGCGCTTTGACCTGTTCGTCAATGAAAGCTTCCGCCAGTTCCTTTGTGTTGATGCGCGCCATATCTTCCGGGCGTTTGTTGTTTTCCATAATAATTCCTCCGGTAAATAACTCGAATAGAGAATCCGTTTGAAACGGATCTGCTAACTACATATTATACCTTATTGCAAGAACATCTTGCAACTTTTTTCGTGAGAAATCCCTCTGATTTTCGGATTTTTTTCGAAACGGTAACAGCGTTACATAATCAGAAAATCCGTTTCCCGGATGGTCTCTCCCTGGGGGACGATGAGAAAATCGTCGTCAAATTCTCCTTTGACCAGTTTTTCCAGAGCGCCGCAGCGGCAGGGAACGGTTTTGATTTCCATTTCCAGCATTTCGGCTTTGGGCATGATGTATTCCGCCAGCAGTTCCGTATCGAAAGTGCCGGTATCCAGGATATAGTAGTATTTGTAATTGTCGTACATGGCTTTCATCATGGCTTCTGCCGTTTCCTCTCCGTGTTTTTCACAGAGCTTGGTAAAACTGAAATCGGTGCTTTCCATGTTCTCGACCCAGCTTTCGGTGGCGAAGATGGCCCCGACAGGCCGTTTGCGGTCTTCCAGCCGCTTTTCCGAGAGCATCAGATCGATGCAGTCGGCGCCCCGGGGCAGGATCAGCGGCGCCGAGGTGGCTTTTAACCCCACGGTGGCGTTGCCGCAGCGGGAAATGGTCAGGACGATGCCGTCCACATTTCGGATATTGTCAATGATATTCTGAAGATAATCCCGCAGTTTGTCCATGTCGCCGTGGAGATCCGGGGGGATAAAATAGACCGGCCAGGAAACATGGTGTTTCTCCATGAGGTTTAAAAGCTCATTTTCAATCATGTGGCAGGAGATGACAACGTAGTTTTTCATAAGGAAGATCCTTTCTTTACATTTTTTCGATGGCGGCGAGGATTTCTTTGAAATGTTCCATTTGCCGGGGGCCAAGGGCTTTTTCCACTTCTTTCTGGGCCTTCTGCCAGAGGATCATTCCGTCGGCCCGTTTTTTTTCTCCCGCTTCCGTCAGGGAGAGGGGGCGTTCTCGTCCGCTGCCTTTGGCAAAAGTAATGTATTCCGCTTTTTCCAGGGATTTCAGATTCCGTACCAGTGTCGTCCGGTCCAAAGACATGATTTCCGCCAGTTTGCTGGTACTCACGGGTTGGTTTTGATAAATATTCGTGAGAAGGGCGAACTGGCTGACGGTGAGTCCGCATTCCGCCAGGGAGGCGTTGTATTTTTCGGTAAGCTTGCCGCCGGCACGGCGCAGGCGAAAACAGTAACAGGGAAGGGATTTTTGAGTTTCCATGGAATTGCTCCTTTCGTGTATATACACTATACTATTTCCGCAATCTTTTGTCAATAGAAAAAGAGAGCACCAAAGGCTCTCTTTATAAAATGCCGTATTATTGTTTTCAGGAATGGAGCCGCTCCAGTCCAAGACAGCATAGGCCGATGCCCGCCATGGAAAACCCTGAGGAAAGGGTCAATTCTCCCAAAACGGAGGTGACGACGAGGGCCACGCCCATCGCCAGAGGAACGGCTTTCAATATCAGGTTGATGATGCGGTTTCTTTCGTCTCTTTTGTGATCTTCTTTTTCTCCTTCCGCGGCGGCGTTCAGCAGCTCATCGGTGGAAACGCCGAGGATTCCGGCAAGGGTGGGAATGGAGTTAATGTCCGGGCAGGAAATATTCCGTTCCCACTTGGAAACGGCTTTGTCGGTGACGTTCATCTTCTCCGCCAGCTCTTTCTGTGTCAGTCCTTTTTCTTTTCGCAGGGCGCTGATTCTGTGGCCCATAGATGGGTTTGTCATGATCCTTTCTCCTTTGTTTGATGGCTTTATTATAAAGCCGTCCGTGAAAAAAGTAAATCGATTGAAGGTGGAGTTCCGTCAACCATCGGTTTACCTCCGTTTTGGTGGCTGGAAGTGATAAAACCTTTCAAATGTTCCTCAAAAGATATTTTCAGGAATTTTCGGTTTCTTCCCGGAGTTCACGGGGAGGCAGGAGCTTTTGGGCGAATTTTTTGAGATGGCGCGTATAGAATTTAACGATGTTGCCGATGGTCAGCGCCGCGAAAATGGTGCCTTCTCTGACACCCACAAGGGCGTGAAGCTCCACAAGGCAGATGATGGCCGCAATAATGACCATGGTGGTGTCGGAAATCATGCGGATGGTGCCGAATTCCTTTTTTGTGATTTTTGCGATGACCCGGGCGAAAGCGTCTCCGGGCAGCATCACCACATCGCCGAGAACCTCCAGATACACGCCGAAAGCCAGAATGACGCAGCCGAAACACATAACCAGCACTTTCGCGATATAGTGAACGGGATTCAAGGCGCTGATGCAGAACATAGTCAGGTCGATGACGTAGCCGAAAATAAAGGTTAAGACCAGCTGCAGCAGGAGTTCGATCTTCTTTGCGTCCTTTTTAAGAAGAATCCATTGGATGATGATCAGAAGGGCGTTGAACAGAATGGTCCAGTTCCCCAAAGAAAGCTGAGGCAGGACTAAAGACAAGCTGTAAGGAATGGAGGAAATGGGTGAAGTGCCCAGCATGGCTTTGGTGGTGAAGGAAATGCCCAAAGCGACAAAAACCAATCCGAGAAAAAAGATGATATACCTCCGGAGTCCTTCTGTTCTGCTCATGATATGTTGGTTCCTTTCTTTGATGAATCTTTATTTATAGTACTATAATTTAATAGTTATTATAATACTTTTTCATTTATTTGTCAAAGAAAGCTGAAATAGGGAAACCGGCAAAGAAAAAACGACAGTTGATTACTGCCGTTTCATATCTTTTATACCGATGGATAATCTCCCCGTTCATCCACCAGTTCATAGCCGGCGCGGCGTACTCTTCCGCTCAGGCAGTTTTTGCATTCGGCGGCTTCTTCGCCGGTGCAGATTTTGTTATCGTAAAGCTCGTAGAGTTTTCGGTTTTTTACCGGTGATAAATTCGGCATTACCACATTGGCTCCGGCGGCCAGCCCTTTTTCCCGACCCATGGGATCCAGCGTGCCCAGGGCGGTGGTGGCGGGGAGCAAAACTTTGGGCAGCATGACGCGGATGACGGAAAGCAGAAACAGCGTTAGTTCCACACTGCCGGCTTTTTCTTTGGCGTAGATGGTGTCGTGATGGGGGATAAAGGGCCCGATGCCCACCATGTGAGGCTCCAGCTCCTGCAAGAAAACGAGGTCTTTAGCCAGATGGGTGTTCTTTTGCCCCGGCGCGCCCACCATGAACCCGGCGCCGACCTGATAGCCCAGCTCTTTCAGATTCCAAAGGCATTTTTTGCGGTTTTCCAAAGACATGGCTTGGGGATGAAGGGCGCGGTACAGCTCTTCATCGGCGGTTTCATGACGGAGCAGATAGCGGTCGGCTCCGGCTTCCCGAAACTTTTTGTAGCTCTCATAAGATTTTTCACCGATGGAAAGCGTCAGCGCCGCGTCGGGAAAACGTTCTTTGATGCGGCGGATGATGGCAACCATCTTTTCATCGGTGTAAAAGGGATCTTCGCCGCCTTGCAGAACGAAGGTGCGGTAACCCAGGGCATAGCCGCTTTCGCAACATTCGAGAATTTCCTCTTCGGTAAGGCGGTACCGGCGGGCGTTTCGGTTTCCGCTGCGGATGCCGCAGTAGTGGCAGTTGTTTTTGCAGTAATTGGTAAATTCAATGAGCCCCCGGGTAAAAACTTTGTTTCCGTAATACTGTTTCCGTAGTTTTACGGCTTCCTCCCGGAGGCGTCCGGCGGTTTCTTCGTCCTGCCGGTTTGCCAGCAATTCGATGTATTCTGTTTCGGTCAGACGATGAGTTTCTAAAAAGGTATCAAGTACAGCCATATGGGGCGCCTTTCTTTGTGGAAACCATGGATCAAATCAAAGCTTGGTTTTCATTACCACGGCTGAGGGGTCGGTTTCAAATCCCCTGCGGCGGTAGAATTCAATCGTCCGGTCATCGGACAGCGTGACCAGGACAATACGGAGAACCTTTTGTTTTTTCAGTCGGTTTTTGAGCTCCTCCATCATGATGGTGCCCAGACCTTTGCCGCGGATTTCGTCATCGACGGCAAATTCCTTGAGCAGAAATTCCGCGCCGTCATCGTATTCCTCGATATGGCCGAGGACGATGCCGAGCAGGCGCTGATTGTCATACATGCAGAGACCGAAGGCCTTCTCCGCGTGAGCCATGGTGCTTAGCCGTTTCAAGGCTCTTTCTTCGGTCCAATGATCGTTCCAGGGTGGGCTGTTGAAAGATTTTACGAAGAGTTTCGCGGCATCTTTCAGCGTATCGTCGGTCATTTCTTTGAATTGCATCGTGACGTATCTCCATGGTGATTTTCTTTTATTATATCACGGAATCACTCTGAAAGATAGTGGAAAGGTTTTCGTGGCTGTGGTGATGATCTTTCAGCTCATTGTGAGGATGTTTATGATTGTTTTCCGTATTTTCATGCGTATGAAGATGGGTATGCTCATGGATATGCTCATGGCAATGGACGACATTGCCGTGGGTGTGGGTGTGGCAGTGGCGGTGCTGGTGGCCGTGGCTGTGCTGGAGCGTTACCGTGTCTTTGATGATGAAAACCGTGGCCGCGGCCATGATGGCCAGGGCGATAAAGAACTGGAGGGTTGGTTTCTCATGGAGAAGAATGAGACTGAAGGCGACGCCGAGAAAAGGAGCGATGGCGTACCAGGCCCCGGTTTTGGCGGCGCCCAGATCCTTTTGGGCTTTGATATAGCTGTGGATGCTTAAACCGTAGCTTACGAATCCCAGCAGCAGGATGAGAAGGATGTATAGAGGAGTGGGAAAGGGTTCTCTTAAAATCAGGGCGATGATCAGACTGCCCAGACCGGAAAAACAGCCTTTGATGATGACGATCTCCGTCGGGCTCTTGCTGCTCAAAACACGGGTGCAGTTGTTTTCAAATCCCCAGCAGATCGTGGCGGCCAAAACGAAGAGGGAACCGTAATTGAACTGAAAGCTCTCTTTTCCCTCAAAACTCAGGAAAATGCCGGAGAGAATGACGAGGATAATAGCGATCCGCAGCTGTCTGGAAATGGTTTCTTTGAAAAGGATAAAGGCGATCAGCGCCGTGGCGGCGATTTCCAGATTGTTCAACAGCGAAACATTGGCGGCGCAGGTTCTGGTGATGCCATACATCAGCAGGATCGGCGCGGCGATGTCCAGTAATACCATGGCCACGGTATAGGGCAGTTCTTTTCTGGTCAGCGGTTCTTCTTTTTTCTTTTTCCGGGTAAACAGATCGCAGATCAAAAGGCCGATGCCGGCACCGAGATACAAAAAGGCCGCCATCATGGTGGGAGCGGCATATTGAAGCAGGATTTTTGAGAGGGGAATGTTGACGGCGTACAGTGCCGCCGCGGCGATGGCGAAAAGAGCCGCGGTGTTTTTCCTTTTCATAGAAACCTCCTTGACAGGATAAAACGGTTAAAGTACAATAAATACAATAAGGAACATTTTGTTCTATATTTATTTTATAATAAGGAAAAGGAAAAACAAGAATCAAATAGTTTCCGCTGTTCTTTACGGAACATTTTTGGTTTTTTGTTCGGAAGAAATATGGACCGACGGCAGAAAAAAACGAGAGACGCTATTTTTACCGCTTTTAGGCATTTGCTGGCAAAAAAACGGTTTGAGCATATCACCGTACAGGAAATTATTGACGAAGCCGATGTGGGACGGAGCACTTTTTACGCTCATTTTGAGACAAAAGACGCTCTTTTGAGGGAAATGTGCACCGATATATTTCAGCATATCTTTTCCGAGGAACCGGTGTCCGAGGCAACCCACGATTTCTCCTCGGAACGGCCGACTCTTGCGGTTCAACTGACCCATATTCTCTATCATCTGAAGGACAGTGAAAAAGATATTACCGCTCTTTTCGCTTCGGAAAGCGGGGAGTTGTTCATCACGTATTTTAAAGGCTACCTTTCCGAATTGTTTGCGATTCATCGCGAGGAGTTTCCCGGGGAAGCACCGGCGGATTTTTTGCAGAATCATCTGACCGGCAGCTTTGTGGAGGCGGTGCGCTGGTGGATCCGGGGCGGAATGAAAGAGGAACCCGAAAGAGTGGTCACCTATTATCTGTCGGTGACAAAAGGAAAATAATAAGAAGTCTTTCCAAATGATGGTATTCCGTTTGGAAAGACTTCTTTTTTTGTATGTTGTGAAAGGCGGTTCCTTTATTCTTTTTCCGTCAGTCCCTTTACGCCGAAAGCGATGCCGAGAATAAACAGAGCCGTTTCACCGAAACCGCCGAAACTGCTTCCGGTATCAACCAGAATAAACCCGCCGATGAGAATAAACATCAGCCCGAATAACAGATATTTGATTCCTTTCACGCCGCAAAATCCTCCTTGAATGATTTGTAATTGTAATGAGTATAGCATAAAAAGCGAAAAGAAAGAGAGTCTGCTCAGAGCGGAGCAGACTCATCATTTAAGTATCTCAGTTGATCTTGATCGTTTCCCATAGGGTGTTGAGATAGTCCAGTGTTTCCGGGTTCAGGTTGCGGTAGGCGTTTTTATTGTATTCCTCGGCAAAGTTGTCGATTTCCGGATAAAGGACTTCCATGGCTTCTTCACCCATGTATTCGATGTAATCCTCATTTTCATAGGCGAGGCGGTTGGGAGTGGAATAGAAAATATATTCGGCGTTGGCGATGGCCGGTTCTTCGGAAAGCAGATAATTGATGAAAATTTCCGCCAGTTCCTTGTTCTGACAGCAAGAGGGGATGCAAATGGCGTCCACGAAGAAGTTGGTGGGTTCGGGATAATAGAATTTCAGATTTACATTGGAGGCTTGGGCGTCCTTCATCAGGAAGTAATCGCCGTTATAGTAAGCGCAGATCGAGGCTTCCCCGGATTCCATGATGTTGAAAACTTCGTCCATCACATAGCTGTAAACGAGGGGGCGCTGTTTCAAAAGTTCATCATAGGCGGCGTCCCAATCGGCTTCGTTTTCACTGTTGGCGTCGATACCCAGTTTATAGGCGGCGGTGCCGAAGGCGTCACGGGAATTGTTGAACTGAAGGATACGTCCGGCGTATTTATCGTTCCACAGCAGATCCCAGCCGCCGGCGTCGGCTTCGTCCACCACATTGGCGTCGTAGGTGATGCCGACGATGCCGTAAGTATAAGGAATGGAATAGGTGTTATCGGGATCGTAATAGAGACCTTTGAAATCTTCGTTGATGTACTGATAATTGGGGATATTGTCAAAATCCAGAGGCAGAAGCAACTCTTCTTTGATCATCCGGGCCACCATGTAATCGGAAGGAAAGATCACGTCGTAGCTGACGGCGCCGCTGGAAAGCTTGCTGTACATATCCTCATTGGAGGTAAAGGTGCTGTAATTGACTTTGACTTTTTCGCCGTAGGTTTCTTTGTACCAGTCCTCAAAAGCGGCGATGGTATCCAACTGGCCTTCACTGCCGTCGGCAATGTATTCGCCCCAGTTGTAAACGTTCAGCGTCAGCTGGTTGGAATTGCCGCAGCCGGTGAGTCCCAGGGTTCCGAGGAGCATAACGGCAAGACAGAGCGCGATGATTTTTTTCTTCATGGCAGATCTCCTTTTACGATACTTTTCATTGGGTGCGTGGTGGCGTATCCGAAAAATCAGGAAACTTTGGCGTTCTGATTTTTTCTCATCTCCCGCAGCTTGCGGGTGTCTTTATTATCGATGATGTTGCTGATCAGCAGGAGAGACAGAATCACGAAAAAGATGATGGTCGCCAGGGCGTACATTTCCGGCGTCACGGTCTTTTTCGTCATGCTGTAAATGTGAACCGGCAACGTCTGAAAGCCGTTGCCGCAGGTGAAGTAGCTGACGACAAAGTCATCCAGAGACAGTGTAAAGGCCATGATGGCCCCGGTGATGATACCGGGCATGATCTCCGGCAGTTCCACCTTGAAGAAGGCCCCCGCCGGGGTGCAGCCCAGATCCATGGCGGCTTCAGGCAGGGAAGGGTCCATCTGCTGTAATTTGGGAAGAACCTGCAAAATAACGTAAGGCAGGCAGAAAGTGACGTGGGCGATGAGCATCGTCCAGAAATTCAGGCTGGTGGAAGCGCCGAAAAGGCGGCCCACAAAGACGAACATCAGCATCAGGGAAATCCCGGTGATGATGTCCGGATTGGTCATGGGAATGTCCGTAACAGTATTCATCACGCTGCGATACCAGCGGGAGCGGAGTTTGTTGATGCCCACTGCGGCGGCGGTGCCGATGACGGTGGAAATACCCATGGCCGATAAGGCCAGAATGACGGAATTTTTCAGCGTCCCTAAGGTGATGGAGTCGCCGAAAAGCTCCAGATACCATTTGACGGAAACGCCGCTGAAAACCGAGAGGCTTTTGGATTCGTTAAAGGAAAAGATCAGCAGAATGATGATGGGCGCGAAGAGA
>JBJDXI010000136.1:0-8666 GCA_051866595.1 Clostridia bacterium | reverse complement strand
CAACAATCCAGAATTGTATCGGTCCAATCCTTTACGGATAGACGAACCAGTAGCTTTGCTAACTCAGAAGGAGTTGTGTACTGTCCGTTAATTGCTCTTTTACTGGTAGCAACAGAACCTTCCAAAATGTTTTGTAACGCTTCTTGGTTGAGATGTTCGATTCCATTACTTTTCAAGAAGTTTGAATACTCCACAAAGTCTTGCCACGTCAGTTCTGGCAAAACGTCATTATATCTTACAGCGGAAAAAACGTTATAGAAGTCACATTTTGCGGTGATCTTCTGAAAGATCTCATTGGCTTCGCTTGGAGTGGTATCATAGTCAAGCTCATCGATTACAAGTGCGCCATTCTGCCTATTTTTTATAATATGTGCAAATATGATTCTATTCGCCCAATTAAGAATTATTGTCTTGGCATAGGCTTTATACTTATCAGTTTCATCGTGTTCGTATTCGGATTTTACACCAATCCACCAATTGTCAATATAGGCTGCCATTACAGCATCACGGAAAGCCGCCGCCTTTAGGTTTTCCGCAATAATATCTTTATTTCTCTGAATAAGTGTCGTTATTGTGCTTTCAGAAATAACATCACCAAGCGTAGCATTGCGGAATTCTCCCGATACAAAATAACTGTTGACTTCAAGGATGATTTCTTCTAAAAGTTTTTCCCAATCCGTGCGATAGGTTTCCACATCCGTCCTTGTACGAATATGGCTCGTTGCATCCCATTGCTTAAGTTTGGAAAAAGTATTTTTCTCTCCTCTGATATAGAGAGCTGCGTATGTAAAATTCCAAATTAAGCAGCTATTTAGATTTAGCGCTATTGCCTTTCGTTGAGCATCTTTAATAAAGGTTTCGTCCTCAATCGGCACATCCGGCATTTTGAGTTCCCAACCTTGTAAAATGATACTTTGCTCCTTGTTGCCATAAAGAACAACATCTGGGAACATTGTATTTCCCCGGCCGGTTGAAATTGTACTTTCTCCGCCGGCACGTTTGATAATTAAGTCATTCGTTGTTGCGATTGCATTAATTTTAGAGATAAGATCGATTGCCCAACTGCGTTCATTTCTGCGAATAATTGTTGCCACAATGATACCTACCTTTCTGTGAAATCCTTTATAAGATTAGTCACGACAATGTGTTGGCGTGTTTTTTTATCCAAACTTTCCCACGCTAAGAACAAGCGTCTTTTTGCCACGTCTATATAATTAATAGCGTCTTTTTTAAACAAAGCGACATCTTCGTTTTTTTCTATACCAATAAAATTACGCCCTTCCATAAGAGCAGCTACTAAAAATGATCCACTACCAAAAGTGTTGTCAAGAATTACATCACCTGGATTAGAATATGTGCGAATGAAATATCGACCTAATTCAATGGGTTTTTGAGTGGGATGAACAACCTCACCTTCGCATTCTGCGGTCTTAATATAAACAATATCGGTCGGGTAGCGTTCCCCATCACTTGCAACATGAACTGGTTGAAAATCCCCATAACTTCCGCTTAACTGGTTCTTTCTCACACCCTTATTGTAAGGCTCACCCTTAGTCATTTGCGGATGGTATGTTGGCTGCTTTTTATAGAATACACAAACATCCTCATGTTTTCGTAAAGGTTGTTTCTTAGCGTTAAGAAAGTTAGTCGGTTTAGACTTTTCCCAGATCCATTTATACTTATAATATTTTGGTTGACTGAGAATGAGTTTTGCGGTAAATAGGCCTTGTGATGTAAGTACAATGGCACCATTGGGCTTAATAATTCGCAAATATTGTTCCCATAGCAAATCAAGAGGAATGTAGCTATCCCATTGGTTCTGTGTCATTCCATATGGTAAATCGCAAAGAATCATATCGACAGAAGCGTCAGGAATACGTTTCATGCACTCAAGACAATCTTCTTCAAAAAGGGCATTGACCATAGGATAAAGTGGAGAGTTTGTATCAATCATGTTTTCCGTCCTCCTCTCCCACTGAATTGAATTCCAAAATATCATCGACTCCACAGTGGAGAGTTTTGCAAATCTTCTCAATTGTATCGAGAGAAATATAATTTTCACGCTTTATTCTGGTAATTATATTAGCACTAAAGCCTGCTTTTTCCATCAACTCTGCATTGGTCATACCCTTGTCGATAAGCAGATGAAATAGCTTTTTGTAGGTTACAGCCATAGTAATTTCCTCCTTGCATTAGAATGTATTATATCACGAAAACGTGAATAATTCAATAGATTTGAGCAAATTCCCGCACTTAAAATAATTTTGCCCAAACTGAGCAGAGTTTTCAAAACCATCAATATCCAACTTCTGTCCAACATGGACAGAAGTCGCAGAAACAACTTCGACACAGGTTGTGTAGAAGTTAAAAGGGGCTTGTACCCAATATAAGCACAAGCCCCAATGTGGATAATTCGATTATTCTTCCATGACCTCTAACATCATTCTTGCGCCCAACTTAAAGCCATTCTGAAAGATCAAACAGTCGGTATTAGTTTGATGCTCTCGAACACAATCGGTGTATTTCTCAAACAGTTCTTTCTGCTCGTCCGTCAAGGTGGCTTTGAGCTTTTCTTCGTTCCTACAAATCAGTTCCAGTAGCTTCTTGTATTCTTTGCAAGAGGATGTGTCATACTCGGTTGGTTCGATATTGCCGTACCAAAATTCTTCAAGGATTCTCATACCGCATCCCCCTCGTAGATCATTTCTCGGAGGATGATTTCCTCGGCTCGGTTGCGGATGCTGTTCATAGCTCCAACCCATGCCATCTGATCGTGCAGCTTCATGTGCTCTGTCACGCCCTCAGCGACTTTCATTTGCTCAATGATAAGTTCAAGGCGGTGCTGTGCCTGCTCGTTCAGATCAGCCAGATACGTCCACAATTCACCGCTGAGACAAAGATCATTGAAGCGAATGGGGTTGTGTTCCTTGAGATAATCTCTGTACATATGACCCCAACGACCAATAGGTCTATTTTCCTCCGGCAAGCAAATATCGGGAATATAGTAATCACCGCAACGAATATAGTTCAATTCCTGCATCATATGTACCTCCAATAAGATTCAAACATTCTGTTAAAGATAGAAAAAGGCGATACCTGGTTGTGAAAACCAAGTATCGCCAATTTTTCTTGTCGCACTCCTGTACGGCAGCTACCCTATGTCAGTAATGTTCTCATACTGTCTTATTGGAAACTATCCGAGGGGAGCTTCTTTTGAGGAACCGGTTTCTTTTCGGTCAGATATCGGTTTCTTTGAGGTATTGCTGAATGGTGTGAACGACTTCGGCGCCTTCACCGACGGCATTGGCGATCTGAAAGACTTCTTTGCTCCGGACGTCGCCGACGGCGAAAAGTCCAGGCTGAGCACAGCGGTAATGGTTGTCGGTGATGAGGCGGCCGCTGTCGTCGGTATCGGCCAGACCGCCGCAGTAATCGGTGTTCGGGGCGTAGCCGGCAAAGATGAAAACACCGTCTACGGCGAGGGTTTCTTCTTTCCCTTCCCTGGCAAGGGTAACGGAAGTGACAAGATCCTCTCCGTGGATTTCCTTGATGACCGCGTTCATGACCGGCATGATCTTTTCATTGTCCAAAGCCGAATCAACCATCGCCTGCTGGGCGCGGAAGGTATCTCTGCGGTGGATGAGGTAGAGCTTGTCCACGTAACGGGCGAGAAAATCCGCTTCCTGTAAAGCGGTATTGCCGCCGCCGATGACGGCCACGGTTTTTCCCCGGTAGAGCGGTCCGTCGCAGGTGCCGCAGTAGGAAACGCCCCGGCCTTTGAATTTTTCTTCTCCGGGGAGTCCCAGCGGACGGGGTTTGGCGCCGGAAGCGGCGATAACGGTTCTGGCGGTATATTCGCCTTTGTTTGTCCGAATCTGCCAGGGGCCGTGTTCGGGAACGATGGAGAGAACTTCTTCGGTGATGATCTCCGCACCCCACTTTCTGGCCTGTTTGGCAAAGAGATCGCCGAGAGAAAAGCCGTCGATGCCGTCGGGAAAACCGGGGTAGTTGTCAATCTGATGAGTCAGCGTCATCTGGCCGCCGGGGAGGCCGGGATCGGCCACGAGAACGGACAGACCGGCCCGGGCGCCGTAGATGGCGGCGGTGAGTCCGCCGGGACCGGCGCCGATGATGAAAATATCATAGATCATGATGTGTACTCCTGTTTTTTTAGTAGTATGCCGCAAAAGCGGATCTTTATCAATTATAGCATAAAATCCGTTATGAATACAGAGCGTTCTTTTCATCCCTGAAAAATAAAAGAAGAAGGTATTTCCCCGGAACGGGGAAATACCTTCTTTTGTCTGATTTATCGTATCATCCTAATCCCAAAATCAGGCCGATGAGGCGGACCATCAGGGCGCAGAGCCAGGCGATGGCGCATTGGCCGAAAACGATGGCCAGCGCCCATTTGGCGCCGAGTTCCCGTCGGATCGAGGCGATCGCCGCCACGCAGGGCGTATAGAGCAGGCAAAAGACAAGAACCGAGGCGGCGGCCAAGGGCGAGATCTCCGAAAGCAGCGCGGTGGTGCTCCCGTAGAGAACGGAGAGGGTGGAAACCACGCTTTCCTTGGCGATGAAGCCGGCGATGAGAGCCGTAGCAATCCGCCAGTCACCGAAGCCCAGGGGTTTGAAGATGGGGGCGATAAAGCCCGCGATCATCGCCAGGATACTGGTCTGCGAATCGCTGACGACATTCAGGTGAGAATCGAAGGTCTGGAAGAACCAGATAATGACCGTGGCGATGAAGATGACGGTAAAGGCTCTCTGAAGGAAATCCTTTGCTTTGTCCCAAAGGAGGCGGAGCACATTTTTCGCGCCGGGCATACGGTAATTGGGCAGCTCCATAACGAAAGGCACGGCTTCTCCCTTGAAGAGGGTGTTTTTGGAGATCAGCGCCGCGAGGATTCCCACGGCGATGCCGGTGAAGTACAGCGCCACCATGACGAGACCGCCGTGCTCCGGGAAAAAAGCGGCGGTAAAGAAGCCGTAAATGGGCAGTTTTGCCGTACAGCTCATAAAAGGTGTGAGCATAATGGTCATTTTGCGATCCCGCTCCGAAGGCAGTGTGCGGCTGGCCATGACCCCCGGTACGGTACAGCCGAAACCGATGAGCATCGGCACGATGCTCCGGCCGGAAAGACCGATTTTGCGCAGGAGTTTATCCATAACAAAGGCCACCCTCGCCATATAACCGCTGTCCTCCAGGAGCGAAAGGAAAAAGAACAGCGTGACGATGATGGGAATGAAGCTCAGCACCGTGCCGACGCCGTTGAAGATTCCGTCGATGATCAGAGATTTCAGTACGGTGTTGACGTTCCAGGTGGTGAGCAGGTTTTCAACGGCGACGGTCAGCAGGGCGATGCCATCTTCCAGCAAGGTTTGGAGGCCGGCGCCGATAACGTTGAAGGTCAGCCAGAAAACCAGTGCCATGATGCCGATAAAGGAAGGAATGGCCGTGTATTTGCCGGTGAGGATCTTATCGATCTTTCGGCTACGTTCATGCTCTTTGCTTTCTTTGGGTTTCATGACGGTTTCGGCGCAGACCTTCTGAATGAAGGAAAATCGCATATCCGCCATGGCGGCAGCGCGGTCGAGACCCCGTTCTTCTTCCATCTGGGAAATGATATGTTCCAGCATTTCCTGCTCGTTTTGGGTGAGGCGGAGGGCTTCCAGAATAATATTGTCGCCTTCCACCAGCTTGCTGGCGGCAAAACGCAGGGGGATGCCGGCTTCTCTGGCGTGATCCTCAATGAGATGCATGATGCCGTGAAGACAGCGGTGAACAGCACCGCCGTGGTCTTCTTTATCGCAGAAATCCGTCCGTCCGGGACATTCCTGATATTTTGCCACGTGAAGGGCGTGCTTGACCAGTTCTTCCACGCCCTCATTCTTGGCGGCGGA
Source organism: Clostridia bacterium (assembly GCA_051866595.1). Classification (GTDB taxonomy): domain Bacteria; phylum Bacillota; class Dehalobacteriia; order UBA7702; family UBA7702; genus UBA7702. Next base: position 2,762 of record JBJDXI010000136.1, on the reverse strand, counting down.
GATCGGTACCACCGGAATCCCCAGCATATCTTCCATTTCGTTGATGTGGACGGAACCGCCGTTGCCCCGCATTTCATCCATCATGTTCAGCGCCAGAACCATGGGAACATCCAGCTCCATCAGCTGCATCGTCAGATAGAGGCTTCGCTCAATGTTGGTGGCATCGACAATATTGATGATGCCCGTGGGTTTTTGCTCAAGAATGAACTGGCGGGAGACGATTTCCTCACAGGTATAGGGCGAGAGGGAGTAGATGCCGGGAAGATCGGTTACCAGAGTATTGGAATGATTTTTGATTTCGCCGTCTTTGCGGTCGACGGTAACGCCGGGGAAGTTTCCCACGTGCTGGTTAGAACCGGTGAGCTGATTGAACAGCGTGGTTTTGCCGCAGTTCTGGTTGCCGGCCAGAGCAAAGGTCAGGGTGGTTCCCTGGGGCAGGGGATGTTCATCGGCTTTCACATGATATTTCCCGCCTTCCCCCAGACCGGGATGGGCCCGGTGTTTGCCGTTGTGGGCTTTGGCCGAGGCTTTGGGCGACGGCTCGGCAATTTCTTCGATTTCTATTTTTTCCGCGTCGGCCAGACGCAGTGTCAGTTCATAACCGTGAACGCGGAGTTCCATCGGGTCTCCCATGGGAGCGTATTTCATCAGCGTGACTTCGGCTCCGGGAATGATTCCCATATCGAGAATATGCTGACGCAAAGAACCTTCTCCGCCGACGGAAAGAATCACGGCGCTGCTGCCGATGGACAGGTCTTTTAAAGTCAAAATGGATTCCTCCTTGGCTGTATTTGACGTATCATGCCGAAACAGGAATTTTTTCGCCTGTACCGACAATATGTTAGTATACTCTAACCAAAGAACGATGTCAAGGAAAAGACTTGCGCTCTTTTGTTTTTGTTGCGCATGGATTTCTTTACATTCGGGAATCGAACGATTATAATTTAGACAGATCCGATGAAGAATAGAAACGATGGAGTATGGAAACAGAAAGATTTTTTAGGAGTCCACAATGAATAAAGGAATGGAATCTTTACGGGAACTTTATAAAATCGGAAGCGGGCCTTCCAGTTCTCATACGATGGGTCCTGAAAAGGCGGCGAGACTTTTTAAAGAAGAATTTGCCGGCCGGGCCGATTCTTTCCGGGCAATCCTTTACGGTTCTCTGGCGAAAACAGGCAAAGGTCACTGTACCGATACGGTCATCGAAAAAGTTTTCGCGCCTCTGGATTGTGAAATTATTTTTGATGAGCGCGATACGGAATTGCCGCACCCTAATACGATGGAGCTCTTCGCGCTGGAGAGCGGAAGGGAAATCGGATATGAAAAAGTATACAGTATCGGCGGCGGTATGATCCGCTCCGAGGGACAGACCGTATTGCCGCCGGAAAAAGTTTATCCCCACGATACCTATGCTGAAATTGCCGATTACTGCCGGAAGAAGGACATCCGCCTCTGGGAATACGCGGAAGAAATGGAGGGCAGCGGCTTTTGGGATTATATGGCGAAGATCTGGGAAACGATGAAAAGCGCTGTTCGCCGTGGTCTGGATGATGAGGGCGTTCTTCCCGGCGGGCTGAATGTACGGAAAAAGGCCAAGCATCTGCTGAATCTGGAGCATATCGATGAGAGCGCCGAGACCCGGGAAAATCGCATGGTTTCCTCTTATGCTTTTGCCGTCAGCGAGCAGAATGCCTGCGGCGGTACGATTGTGACGGCGCCGACTTGCGGCGCTTCCGGCGTTGTGCCAGCGGTACTCTATTATCAGCAGAAGAAACGCCGTTTCAGTGATGAAGAAATTCTACGGGCGCTGGCCGCCGGCGGGATCATTGGCAATCTGATCAAAACCAACGCTTCCATTTCCGGGGCGGAATGTGGCTGTCAGGCGGAGATCGGTACGGCCTGCGCCATGGCCGCGGCGTCCCTGGCGGAACTTTTTCAGCTTTCTTTGGATAAAATCGAGTATGCCGCCGAAGTTTCCATCGAACATCATTTAGGTCTCACCTGCGATCCCATCTGCGGTCTGGTGCAGATTCCCTGTATTGAGCGGAATGCCGTGGCGGCGATGCGGGCCATCAACGCGGTGAGTTTATCCAGCTTTCTCAGTGATACGCGGAAGATTTCCCTGGATGATGTCATCATCACCATGAGAGATACCGGCCGGGATATTGCAGGGCCTTACCGGGAAACCGCCGAGGGCGGTCTCGCGAAAATTGAAATCAAATCATAACGGTGTTATATGAAAACAGCACAAAACGCCAAAACGTGTTTTGTGCTGTTTTTACTTTCGGTTTGCTTCCCCGGTGCCGGCGAAACCGGAAATAAATTCTCCTTTACCGCGGCGGTCTGGACGCGGCAAAGGAGAATGGAAAAGGATTCGATAAACCGATAAAATGAATGTAGGGTAAAAGAAAACGGACGGTTTCTCTTGCGGCAAAGGGAATGGATGCCGGTTCAGGCCGTGGGATAGGGTGTCCGTGTATCTCCGAAAAAGAATACGGCAACGGTACCGGGGCCGCAGTGAGACGCGATGATGGTTCCGATATCACAAATGCGGATTTCGCCTCTGATGTTGGGAAAACGCTCCCGAAGGGCGTCTCTTGTCTGTTCTGCCTCGGCAAGGCTGTTGGAATGGCAGACCCAGCATTTTCCAGCGTAGTCTTTGCCATTCAGGGCGTGATCTTCCATGGTTTGCAGCGTTTTCTGAATGGCTTTCTTTTTGCCCCGGACTTTATCGTAAGCGATGATATGCCCGCCGTTAT
>JBJDXI010000135.1:0-1732 GCA_051866595.1 Clostridia bacterium | reverse complement strand
CAGCTCCTTGGGGAGGCGGAACTCGGGGATGCCGTAGCTCAGCACGCCGCCGGGCCGGTGGAGAGCTTCAAAGACCGTCACTTCATAACCCAGTTTGATCAGATCCCCGGCCACAGTGAGGCCGCCGGGGCCGCTGCCGATGACGGCGATTTTCCTGCCGTTGGGTTCCGCTTTTTTCGCCGCGGCTTTTTCCCGCGCCATGGCGTGATCGGCGCAGAACCGCTCCAGACGGCCGATGGCCACAGGCTCGCCCTTTTTGCCCCGGACGCACTGTCCTTCGCACTGGCTTTCCTGAGGGCAGACACGGCCGCAGATGGCCGGCAGGGCGTTGGTATCGTGAATGATCTCATAGGCCTTATCGAAGTTGCCTTCCTTCACCTCGGCGATGAATTCCGGGATCCGCACATTGACGGGACAGCCGCCGACGCAGGGCTGTTTTTTGCAGCCCATACAGCGGGTAGCTTCTTCCACGGCCATTTCGGCGGTGTAGCCCAGAGCCACTTCCTCAAAATTCCGATTGCGCACATCCGGAGCCTGCTCCGGCATTTTTACTTTTTCCGGCGCTTTGTTGTATGTCATGACTCCGCACCTCCCAGAAGGCGGCACCGGTGCCGTTCCATGGATTCTTTTTCCTCTTTGCGGTACATTTTGCCCCGTTCAACGGCTTCGGAAAAATCCACCAGATGACCGTCGAAATCGGGGCCGTCCACGCAGGCGAACTTCGTTTCTCCGTTCACCGTCAGGCGGCAGGCGCCGCACATCCCCGTGCCGTCCAGCATGATGCTGTTCATGGAGATCACCGTTTTGATCCGAGGTTCGGCGGTGATGTCACAGACAGCTTTCATCATGGGCAGCGGGCCGATGGCAATCACCACATCGTATTCGGCGCCGTCCTTCAGCCGTTCCTCCAGTTTTTGGGAGACAAAGCCGTGAAAACCGAAGGAACCGTCGTCGGTGCAGACGAAAAAGCGGTCGGACACGGCAGTAAATTCTTCTTCTAAAATCACAAGATCTTTCCGGCGGAAACCGCTAATCACATCGACTTTCGCGCCGAGGGCGTGAAGGGCCTTGGCCTGAGGATAGGCGATGGCCACACCGAGACCGCCCCCGATCACGCAGGCTTTTTTGATGCCGTTAAGCTCCGAGGCCACGCCGAGAGGCCCCACGAAATCAAGCAAAGCTTCGCCTTCTTCCAGCCGGGAGAGCTGATCGGTGGTTTTGCCCACGATCTGAAAAATGATGGTCACAAGACCTTTTTCCGGGTCGGTATCGGCCACGGTGAGGGGGATCCGCTCGCCGCCTTCAGCCACCCGAAGGATGATAAACTGCCCCGGCTTGGCCTTTTTGGCGATGAGCGGCGCCTCCACCCGAAACAGCGTTACTTCTTTATTCAATACTTTCTTTTCTGCGATTCGATACATCGTTTTCCTCCGAAAACAGAATCATTCCAAACAGGCGGCCCGGATTCTCCCGGGTATCGCTTGAAAAAACATTTCTTTTTCATTTAGCATATCCATTGCGGACAGTTTTATAAAGTTTACCACAGGAATACCGCGAAATGCAAGAATCCCGGAGGAAATCCGACAAGATCCCGAAAACAGGTCAAAACTACACCGTACCCCGGCGGTTCCAATCCAATGGTGGGAATATCCCGTGAACGGACGGAGAAGGGATTCGGTACTTTCGGCGAATACCGCGCGGAGCTGTTGATTTTTCCGGCGGAATCTACTAT
>JBJDXI010000134.1:0-8686 GCA_051866595.1 Clostridia bacterium | reverse complement strand
TGGTGACCGTGGGACACAGCGGTGAACACTATGTTTTTGTGGTGCCCGTCAATGAAAATCTCGATCTGAAAAAAGCCGCCAAAGCGGTAAAGGAAAAATCCATCGAGATGATCCGCCAGAAAGAGCTTTTGGGACTCACCGGTTATATTCACGGTGGCTGTTCGCCCTTTGGAATGAAAAAGCCGTTTTTTACGGTATTTGAGGAAACAGCCCAGCTCTACGATACGATCATGGTCAGCGGCGGCCGGGTAGGCTGTCAGATTGAGGCCAATCCCGAGGATATGCTCGCTCTTCTCGGTGAGGGAAAAGCCGTTTACGGTGATATTGCGAAATAAATCGGCTGATAAGAGAAATGCGCCGGGTTTTCGGCGCCGGTATGACTTTGAAAGTCATGCCCTTTTTATGATGTTGGGATGAAATTATGACATCCTGATATTGACGAAAAAGCGAAAGAGTGTCATAATGAACAATGTTCATATTTGAGGTGACGTGATGAATACGGGAAAAACTTCAAAAGAAACGATTTTAGATGTATGCCGGCGCATTGTCGCCGACAAGGGGCTGTCCGCGCTGAATATGCGTACCGTGGCGAAGGAATCTCATATCGCTCTCGGTACGCTCTACAATTACTACGCGGACAAAGATGAGCTTCTGCTGGCCACCGTGGAAAGTGTATGGAAAGATATTTTTCATGTTGAAGGAAAATGCGAAGCAGAGGTTTCATTTCCTGAATATATCGGTCGTTTGTTTGACTCTGTCCGGGAAGGCGCCGGGGCGTATCCCGATTTCCTTGCCGTCCATTCTGTCCCCATGGCTCGCGCTCAAAAAGGACGAGCGAAAAACACGATGGAACAGTATTTTGAACATATAAAAAGCGGTATGCTGGGCGTTCTGCGGGCCGATCCCAAAGTCTCACCCGATGCTTTTTCTTCGACGCTGACGGAAGCGGCATTGATTGACTTTGTCTTTGACCAGATGCTTCTTATGCTTTCCCGGGGAGAGACAAGCAGTGTTGTTTTGGTGGAAATTCTCAGCAGAGTTCTTTACCCTTCAAAAGATTCCCGCTGAAAGCGGGATTTCTTTTGAAATAAAATGAACATTGTTCATATTTGAAGGAAATCATGCAGGCCATTTTTGAAACATTGTTTGACGCAGTGTATCGGATCACCGTGATTACTCTTGGAATTCTTCTGATCCTGGGGAGTAAAGTCCAGAGGCAGTATGTGCTTTACAGTGCGATGAAAGGGAGGAAAGGACAATGAAAAAATACTTGAATGTTGCTTTGATTTATGCCATCGCGGCGATGATCTTCGGTGTGTTTTACCGGGAATTTACCAAATGGAACGGATATGACGGCGTAACGGCTTTGGGCAAGGTTCACGGACATCTTTTTATCCTCGGGATGCTGGTGTTTTTGATTGTAGCGCTCTTCTCGGTCCATCATGACCTCGGACGGTTAAAAACGTTCCGCGGTTTCTTTCTTGTCTACAATATCGGTGTTCCGCTTACGGCGGTGATGTTGCTGGCTCGCGGTGTTGTGCAGGTGATGGGCGTTGAGATGTCTGCCGGTTCCGATGCGGCGCTGTCCGGTGTTGCCGGGATCGGGCATTTTCTGACCGGCGCCGGCATCCTCTTGTTACTTTTGTCTTTGAAAAAGGCGGCGGGGCCGGAGGTTGAATAATGGAGAAACTTTCTGTTTTTCATGTGAGAAAACGCACCTTACTGGCGGTGGACGGATGCGTATGGCTCCTTGCCGGCTATAATGTGGCAAGGCTCGGGGCTCTTTCTTATCTCCATATAACGCCGGTTTCCCTGCTTCATATTCTGTTGTCTGCCGCCGTTTTTGTCGTTTTTGGTCTGATGTTCTTTAAAATGAGTATGAAACACACAAAACGGATCAAGGGGTATCGGGAAGAATGGCGGCCGGTATGGCATTTTTTTAATTTGAAAGCCTATCTTATCATGGCTTTGATGATGGGAGGAGGGATCGGTCTTCGTTTTTCGGGACTTCTTCCGGAAACCTTTATCGCCGTCTTTTATACCGGTCTCGGCTGCGCATTGGCTCTTGCCGGGATTCTGTTCTGGATTCTGTTTTTCCGGTATCGTGATGATGCGGTTTAAACAAGAGAAACTGTATGAAAGCGTTAACCGCGCAAAAAGCCTCAACGGAGTGTTCTCCGTTGAGGCTTCTTTCATCTTTGTGTTATTTTGAAATTATTCGGTAAGATCCGAATCCGAAGCGGGCAGTTCTTCTTCAACAATCAATTCGCCATCGGATGTATAGCGGGGTTCATCGTTGTCGGTTTGCAGATTGGAATCGGAAGTGACGTTTTCCGTTGCGTTATCGCTGTCTTCAGCGTTGTCCGCGGTATTGCCGCAGGCGCTGAAAGAGAAGATCATCAATCCGGCGAGAAGAGCCAAAAGAATTTTTTTCATTTTACATTTCTCCTTTGCTGACATTGTGTTTATTATAAATCATTTTATTTGAAAAATCAAATGTAGATTGTCGGTTCTTGTGATGTTTGTTATGGAATTTTCGCCGGGAAAACCGGCTTTTTTCGGATTTTTTTACCGGTGTTTTCATAAAAGGGCGGTTTTTGTCATATCCTGAAGAAAAACAGAAAACGGAGGTCAGAAATGAAGGGATCTGTAAAAACCGTATTCCCCGGAAACAACAGCGCGGAAGGCTTTTATTCTTTTTATGAGAGTGGTCTCAGCGCCATGGACCATATCTATATATTGAAAGGAGGCCCCGGTACGGGAAAATCATCGTTCATGCGTCATTTGGGCGAAGCTTTTCGCGACCGGGGTTTTGATATTGAGTTGTGGCAGTGCTCCTCGGATAACGATTCCCTGGACGGCGTTTTGATTCCGGCTTATAAAACGGCGGTGGTGGACGGAACGGCCCCGCATACGCTGGACCCCGTATATCCCGGCGCCCGGGAGGAAATCCTGAATCTGGGGGAATTCTGGAAAAATAACGCCCTGCGCAAAGAGAAAGACGCCATCGTCTCTTTGACGGATCGTATTTCCGCGGCTTTTGACGACGCTTACAAGAAATTAAAGACCGCCGGGGAATGGGATGACCGCCTGCTTTCCTGTCGCAAAACCGATGTTTCTCAGGAGAGCGGCGCCGAAAGTCTGGTGAAAGAGCTTTTCGGTGATGAGACCAGGTCTGACCGTCATTTATTCGCCGCCGCTGTTACGCCGGAAGGTCTGGTGGACCGTACTTTTGATATTTGCCGCGATGTGAAAAAACGTTGTTTCTTACAGGGAAAACGCGGTCTGGGACAGCAGAACTATCTGCGGACGGTGATGGCCGCGGCTCAAAAACGCTGTATTTCCATGGATGTTTATCACGGCCCGATCCGTCCCGAAGAGATTGTGATGGTAATCCTGCCGGAGTTGGATACCGTGGTGGCCGCGGCGGAGGTGATTCCTTCTTCGGAAATGCGGGAAGGGGACCGGATCATTTCTTTCCACGGGGAAAAAGTGGGTGAAGAGGAAAAACGGGCCGAAAAAGAGCGGAACGCCGCCCTTGCCGCCGCGTCGGCGCAGATTATGAAGGCTCATAAACTTCACGACGAGTTGGAAGCCTTTTATACAGCGGCGATGGACTTTGAAAGCATCAACCGGCTGGAAAAAATTATTTTCCAAAAAATATTAAAAAATATACAAAATAGTAAAAATTTGTGATATAATATTATGATATAATTTCAAATACCATGTTTTGAACAAAGGATTTTGTGATGGGTGATTTTAACTTAACAGCCCCCTATAAGCCTTGCGGCGGTCAGCCGGAAGCCATCGATACGCTGCTTCGCAGTTTGAATCAGGGAGAGCGTGATCAGATTCTTCTCGGCGTAACCGGCAGCGGCAAGACCTTTACCATGGCCAACGTCATCGCAAAAATGAACCGGCCCACACTGGTGATGGTACATAATAAAACATTGGCGGCACAGCTCTGCGGCGAATTCAAGGAATTCTTTCCGGATAACGCCGTGGAATATTTCGTCAGTTTTTACGATTATTACCAGCCCGAGGCCTATGTGCCCCGGAGCGATACCTATATCGAGAAGGATTCCTCCATCAATGATGAAATTGAGCGGCTTCGCCACGCGGCAACGGCGGCCCTCTTTGAGCGCAGGGATGTGATTATCGTGGCCAGCGTTTCCGCCATCTACGGTCTGGGGAATCCCGAGGATTACAGTACCATGGCGGTGAGCCTTTGGGAAGGGCAGGAAATCACCAGAGAAGAGATCGTGAAAAAGCTGATCTCCATCCAGTACACCCGGAACAATATGGATTTGAACCGGTCGGAATTTCGCATCCGCGGCGATATTTTGGAAATTTATCCCGCTTCCTCCACAGAGCAGGTGATCCGCGTGGAAATGTTCGGCGATGAGATTGAGCGCATTGTGGAAACCAATATCGTCACCGGCGAAGTCCTCCACAATATGCGCCATGTGATGATCTTTCCGGCTTCTCACTATGTTACCGATGAGGAGCGGATGAAAACCGCCGTGGAAGACATCAAAAAAGAACTGGAAGAACGTCTGACCGTACTGCGGTCGGAAAATAAACTGCTGGAAGCTCAGCGGCTGGAACAGCGTACCCGCTTCGACCTGGAAATGATGGAAGAAGTGGGGTACTGTTCCGGGATTGAAAATTATTCCCGTCATCTCACCGGACGGAAAGAGGGTGAGGCGCCCTACACGCTGATGGACTTTTTCCCCGATGATTTTCTCCTCTTTGTCGATGAAAGCCATGTGACGATTCCTCAGATCGGCGGTATGTACCGCGGCGACCGGGCCCGGAAGGAAGTTCTCATTGATTACGGCTTCCGTCTGCCTTCGGCGCTGGACAACCGTCCGCTGAAATTTGAGGAATTTGAAAGCAAAATCAACCAGATTGTTTATGTTTCCGCGACACCGGGCAATTACGAGCTTGGCCGTCATCCTCGCATCGCTGAACAGATCATTCGTCCCACAGGTCTTTTGGATCCGAAAATTGAAGTTCGGCCCATTGAGGGGCAGATTGACGACCTGACGGCGGAAATCCGGGATCGTATCGCCAAAAATGAGCGGGTTCTGGTGACGACGTTGACGAAGCGGATGGCCGAGGATCTGACGAAATATCTTCAGGAATCCGGCATTAAAGTTACGTATCTCCATTACGACGTGAAAACCCTGGAACGGACGGAGATCATCCGCAACCTGCGTCTGGGTACCTACGACGTGCTGGTCGGCATCAATCTGCTTCGGGAAGGTCTCGACCTGCCGGAGGTTTCCCTGATTCTCATTCTCGACGCTGATAAGGAAGGATTCCTGCGGGCGGAACGCTCGCTGATCCAGACCATCGGCCGGGCGGCCCGGAACGATCACGGCAGTGTCATCATGTACGCCGACCGGGTGACCGATTCCATGCGGAGAGCTATTGACGAGACGAACCGCCGCCGTGAGATTCAGCAGGCGTATAACGAAAAACATGGCATTGTCCCCAAAACCATCATCAAGGATATCCGGGATAATCTGGCCATTACATACGAAGAAAAAGGTGAAAAACAGAAACTTTCTCAATGGGTGAAAGACAAAAAGAAACGGGAGCGGGCCATTGCCTCTCTGGAAAAGGAAATGCGTCAGGCAGCGAAGCGGCTTGATTTTGAGCACGCCGCAGAGCTTCGTGATATGATTATGGAATTGCGCGCTGCCTCCCGGGGCCTGCAAAAAACCGAAACAGAACAGGAATTTTAATCTATGGAAGAATTTATTACGATCAAAGGCGCGAGAGAGCATAATTTGCAGAATGTGGATCTGAAACTGCCTCGGGACAAAATGGTGGTCATTACCGGCATCAGCGGTTCCGGCAAAAGCTCTCTGGCTTTTGATACGATCTATGCCGAAGGACAGCGGCGTTATATGGAAAGTCTGTCCTCTTATGCCCGTCAGTTTTTAGGGCAGATGGAAAAACCCGATGTGGACTATATTGAAGGTCTTTCGCCGGCGATCTCCATCGATCAGAAAACGACCAGCAAGAACCCTCGTTCCACCGTGGGAACTGTTACGGAAATCTATGACTATCTGCGTTTGCTTTACGCCCGGGTGGGTCATCCCCATTGCCCGGAATGTGGCAAACCGATCCGCCGCCAGAGCGTTGATCAGATCGTTGACGCCGTAAAGGCGCTGCCGGAAAAAACGAAAATTCAGATCCTCGCGCCGCTGGTTCGGGGCCGCAAAGGGGAATTTCAGAAACTCTTTGAAAACGCCAAGAAAAAAGGGTTTGTCCACGTTCTCGTTGACGGTGAAATGATGCGCCTCGATGAGGAGATCATCCTGAAAAAGCAGGTGAAGCATAATATCTCCATCGTTGTGGACCGTCTGGTGGTGCGCCCCGATATGGATCAGCGTCTGACCGATTCCGTGGAGCTGGCCCTGGAAGAGGCCGGCGGCCTCATGGAGGTGGAAATCATCGGCGGGGAAACATTACTGTTCAGCCGTAATTTTGCCTGTCCCGACTGTAATGTCAGCATCGGGGAAATGACGCCCCGGATGTTTTCCTTCAATAATCCCTTCGGTGCCTGTCCCGAATGTGACGGCCTTGGCTATACGATGAAGATTGATCCGGATTTTGTGATTCCCGATAAAAACCTTTCCATTGCCGAAGGCGCCATCGTGACGCTGAATATCGGCAATATGCACGGCTGGTATCAGCAGTGCATTGAAGCTCTGGGCCGGGAATACGGCTTTACCATGAGAACGCCCATCAAGGATTTTACGAAAAAACAGATGGACGTGTTGCTTTACGGTACCGGCGGCAAGAAAATCCGTGTGGAATATATTCACACTTCCGGCGATCGGAGAGTTTACAATTCTGCCTGGGAAGGGCTCATTAACAATTACGAACGGCGTCATAAAGAAACGAATTCCAACTACATCCGTGAGGAATTTGAAAAATATATGTCCTTTAAACCCTGTACCTGCTGTCATGGCACGAGACTGAAAAAAGAAAGTCTGGCCGTCACCGTGGGCGGACTCAATATTTCACAGGTGACGGATTTCTCCGTCGGAGAAGCGCTGGAGTTCTTTCACGGTCTGGAGCTGAGTGAACGGGAGGCCTTCATCGCCAAACAGGTGCTGAAGGAGATCAAAAGCCGCCTGCAATTCTTAAAAGATGTGGGGCTCGATTATATGACCCTCTCCCGCAACAGCGGAACGTTGTCCGGCGGAGAAGCCCAGCGCATCCGCCTGGCGACCCAGATTGGTTCCTCTCTGATGGGGGTTCTCTACATTCTGGACGAACCCAGTATCGGTCTCCATCAGAGGGATAACGCGAAACTCATCGAAACCCTTCATCATCTCCGGGACATCGGCAACACGGTCATCGTTGTGGAACACGATGAAGATACGATGCTGGCCTCGGATTATATCGTCGATGTCGGCCCCGCCGCCGGTGTTCACGGCGGGCGCATCGTGGCCTGCGGTACGCCGGAAGAGCTGATGAAAGTTGAAGGATCGGCCACCGCCGATTATCTGTCGGGGCGGAAGAAAATTTCCGTTCCCGAGAAGCGCCGTCCGTTGACGGACCGTGCCATTGAGATTATCGGCGCTCATAAACATAATTTGAAAAATATCGATGTGCGGATTCCCCTCGGCGTTTTTGTTGTCGTGACCGGCGTATCCGGTTCCGGCAAGAGCACGCTGATCAATGATGTGCTTTACCATACATTAGCCCATAAACTGAACCGTGCCCGGATGTCGCCGGAAAACTTCGCGGAAATCCGGGGACTGGAACATCTCGATAAAGTGATCGCCATCGATCAAAGTCCCATCGGGCGGACGCCCCGGAGCAACCCCGCGACGTATACCGGCGTGTTCGACGCCATCCGCGATCTTTTTGCGGAAAGCAAGGAAGCCAAGGCCCGGGGGTATAAAAAAGGCCGTTTCAGCTTTAATGTAAAGGGCGGCCGCTGTGAAGCCTGCCAGGGGGACGGCATCGTAAAAATCGAAATGCATTTTCTTCCCGATATTTACGTACCCTGCGAAGTTTGTAAGGGTAAACGCTATAACCGGGAAACGCTGGAAGCGACGTTCAAAGGCAAAAGCATTGCCGACGTGTTGGAAATGACCGTTGACGAAGCCTGCGACTTTTTTGAACATATCCCTAAAATTTACCGAAAACTGAAAACGCTTCAGGATGTTGGTTTGGGCTATATCTGCCTGGGACAGAGCGCCACAACGCTCTCCGGCGGCGAAGCCCAGCGCGTAAAGTTGGCCACGGAGCTGAGCCGACGCAGTACCGGCAACACCATCTATATTTTGGATGAGCCGACAACAGGTCTGCACAGCGCCGATATTGCCTGTCTGCTGGAAGTGCTGAACCGTCTTGTGGACGGCGGAGACACAGTGGTCGTCATCGAACATAATCTCGATGTGATCAAAACCGCGGACTATATTATTGACCTGGGGCCCGAAGGAGGCTCCAACGGTGGTACTGTTATCGGTACCGGAACCCCCGAAGAGCTGGTGAAAAACGAGCGCTCCTATACGGGGAAATATCTGAAGGACAAGCTGAACTAAATGGACAAATCTTTTTGGCGGGAAAAGCTGAATCATTTACCGGTCCATCCCGGCGTTTATCTGTTTAAAGATGAAACCGGGCGCGTCATTTATGTCGGCAAGGCGGAAAG
>JBJDXI010000133.1:0-1738 GCA_051866595.1 Clostridia bacterium | reverse complement strand
GCGCCTTCGGCAATCTTCCCGCCGGCGAAGCCTATATCGCGCCGCTGGAAGGCACTGCCGAAGGAATCCTCGTTTACGACGCCTCTATGGGCGGCATCGGTCTGCTCTCGGAACCCATCCGCGTTACCGTTGAAAAAGGGGAGGCGGTGAAGGTTGAAGGCGGCAAAGAAGCCGAAGCGCTCAACGCCATGCTGGAGGAAGCCGGACGTCCCGGCCGCAACATTGCGGAACTGGGTATCGGCACCAACCGCGGCGCGTCCCTTAACGGCTCGGTGCTGGAAGATGAAAAGGTGCTGGGCACCATTCATATTGCCCTCGGCGATAACGCCAATTTCGGCGGCAAGGTGGAAGCTTCCTGCCATCTCGACGGCCTTCTCACCGAACCCGATCTCTATCTCGACGGAAAACTGGTGATGAAAGCCGGAAAATTACTGTAAGTCCCAAAGTTCCTCCCCGAAGCGTTGCTTTGGGGAGGACTTGTCATGACGATGATCTTTGAAAAAGATCCGGCTTTTTTCAAAGATTATCGGCCGTGGAGCGGAAACGGGAATGGTTTCACCGCGAATGACAGAATGTATAAAAAATGAATAAAATTGAAAAAGTGAATGGAATGTAACAGGAGGATATGATGGCAAAAGACAGTTCTTTTGATGTGGTTTCCGAAGTAAATATGCAGGAAGTGGTAAACGCCGTGAATCAGGCGAGAAAAGAAGTTTCCCAGCGCTATGATTTCAAAGGCAGCAAAACCGAAATCGAACTGAACGACGATGTGATCAAAGTCACCACCGAAGATGATTTTCGCTTGAACAGCGTGATTGATATTCTGAAAACCCGTCTGATTGCCCGGAAAGTTGCCGTCCGCAATTTGCAGTACGGCAAGATGGAGGATGCCGCCGGCGGCATGGTCCGCCAGCAGATCACCATCCGTCAGGGCATCGCCGCGGATAAGGCCAAAGCCATGGTGAAGGACATCAAAGCCTCGAAACTCAAGGTGCAGGCCTCCATTCAGGGGGACAGCATCCGGGTTTCCGGCAAGAACAAAGACGACCTCCAGAAAGTTATCGCTCTGCTCAGGGAAAAGGATTACGATATCGAATTGCAGTTCGTCAACTACCGCTGAAATATTTTTGAATATTTTTGCGAATATAATGAAAAATTATACTTGAATATATATAAATCAAGTTGTATAATAATCTCATTATCCGGAAAATTTTGGCAATGAACGGACAAGGATGGGAGGTATTTATGGTAAAAGTAACGATTATCGGCGCTTCGGGCTACGCCGGCGCCGAACTGATCCGCATCCTGGCGAATCATCCTAAATGTGAATTCGCTCATCTTGTGGCCAAAGGCAGTCAGAACAAAACGCTGGGCGAGATTTTTCCTTCGCTGGGCTACGCCACGGGTCTGCAAAATACCGTTGTGGAGGATGTGGACGGCAGCGAAACTTTCGATTTCATCGACGATGCCGATGTGGTCTTTACGGCGCTGCCCCACGGCGCTTCACAGCCCTTTGTGCGAAGATGCGTGGAAAAGAATATCAAAATCATCGATCTCGGCGCGGATTTCCGTTTCCGGGATGTGGATGTCTATGAACAATGGTATGGCAAACATACCTATCCCGAGATCTGCAAGGATACGGTTTACGGTATGGTGGAAATCCATCGGGAACAGATCCGAGGGCAGCAGGTTATCGCCAATCCCGGCTGTTATGTCACCGGGGCGACTCTCGCCATGT
>JBJDXI010000132.1:0-1741 GCA_051866595.1 Clostridia bacterium | reverse complement strand
GTCTCCGCAGATCCAGAAAATAACAAAAACAAAGAGAGCGGCGGTCCAGATCCCGAAAAAGGTGACGAGCATGATCATATTGCTGCTATAAGAATGTTCCGTTTTTTTCGATACCTTCTCATGTTCTTCATGAGAGCTAAGCAAAAGATCAACGGAAACATCAAAAATCTCACCGAGCTGTTTTAAAACGTAAGCGTCGGGCAGTGATTCGGCCCGTTCCCATTTGGAGACGGTTTTATCGGAATAATTCAGTTTTTCACCCAATTCAGCTTGGGTCATTCCCGATTTCTGGCGTAGGTGAATCAAATTGTTTGCAACAACTTTCTTCAGATCATCCATGATAAAATCATCCTCCGTATTCAGCATCATTCTATCATGAACCCATTGATTTTGCAATTCCAAAAACAAACGATCTGTTTGTTTTCATTTCAGAAAAATGAAGAAACGTGCCGTTTTCACCGCGAAAAAACGTTTCCTGTTCACCGGAACATCATGAAAAAGAACCGGCAGAAAAATGTTTCGCCTTCCCGGCTTATCCCCTTGAACTTGCGGTTTCCTTCTGATATAATCAGGAACACCGACAACCCCGAAAGGATGGTTTCTTTTGGAAAACTTTATTTTCATCACAGAGCTCATTGGCACCTGCGCCTTTGCCGTTTCCGGCGCCATTGTCAGCATCCGAAAAAGCCTCGATATTTTCGGCGTGATCTTCTGCGGCATCATCACCGCTTTAGGCGGCGGCGTCATCCGGGACGTTCTCCTTTCCAACCTGCCGCCGGTGATGTTCTGTAAATACATTTACGCCGTTCTGGCCGTATTATTCGCCGCGGCCACCTTCTTTTTCGCCCGCAAATATCAGAACGTTTTTCTCAATAAAGGAGAATACATCGACAATATCAATAATTTCTTCGACGCCATCGGCCTCGGCGCTTTTACGATCATCGGCATCCAGACCGGCCTCGCCATGGGCTACGGCGACAACGCTTTCTTTGTTCTCTTTCTCGGCATGACCACCGGCTGCGGCGGCGGGATTCTCCGGGATATTCTCGTCCGGGAAATTCCCTTCGTTCTCTCCAAAAGAGTTTACGCCATCGCCTCCCTGCTGGGCGGTCTGATCTACTATCTGATGTTCGTTATTCTGAACGTGGATGAATTCATCGCCGTCATCTGCGGCGTCGTATTCATTTTCCTCACCCGGATTCTCTCCTCCAGATTCCGCTGGAACCTCCCGAAAGCCATTCAGAACAACGACAAATCCCAATAACACAGGCAACAGCAAACCGCGGTGACGAAATATCACCGCGGTTTTTCCTTTATAAATAAGCCCGGACTTCCTTATCCAGTTCCTCCTCCAAAGAGATGAGCCGCTTGGCAATATCTTTGGAAGTCTCATCCGCCGCTTTATACTGATTGAGATAGCGGTGCAGATTTTTCACGCCCATATGGCAGCCGTCACTTACGAGGTCGGCAACGGTCTCGTCAGAGGGATCTGCCGCCAGTTTCGTGTTCGTTTTCAGCCAGGACATTCCCTGTGTCAGCGGGCTGGGGTCTTTCCCCTCGTCCTGGTATTTCGCCAGAAGATCATCGATTTCATCCTGAAGATGCTCATGCCGCGACCGGCTTTCTCTCAGACTCCGTTTCAGGGAATCGCCGGAAACATCGTGCAGTACTTCGTCAATGGCGGAAATGCCCATGTGAATACCGGCGTCACACTCCCGGAGAAGGCGAATGGTATCCTGTT
>JBJDXI010000131.1:0-8767 GCA_051866595.1 Clostridia bacterium | reverse complement strand
CCGTCGTGATTGGGATAGAGCGTATGTTTTTTGCGGTTCTGTTTGTTGAACCGATCCATATAGGTGATGAAGTGAGCGAAAATCACTTCGGGATCGTCAATTTCCGGGAGCCATTCCTTTTTCCATTCCACGGAAATGTAGCCGTTGTAGTTGACGGAGGTGATGGCGTCCATGATTTCCTGAACGGGCAGGGTCCCTTCGCCGATGATCTGGAAATGGCCTTCGTCATCGGAGTCTCTGAGATGAACGTGGTGAACGTAAGCGCCGAGGTTGGTGATGGTGTCCGAGGGGGATTCCCCTTTTTCCCGGTAGGGATGATGGACGCTCCAGAGCGCCGCCAGCTCATCGCAGGCGAAGTGGTTCATCAGATCCCGGAGCTTGCTTGTGTCGGCGAAAATATCGCAGGTTTTGACGAGGATTTTCACATCCCGTTCCTTGGCTTCGGGGAGGAGCTGTTCCAGCACGGCGATGCAGCGGTTCATATCGTCCTTGCGGGCGCGGACGGAAACATAGGGTACGCCGAGGTTTTTCGCCGTTTCCAGCAGGGCGAGGATGGTTTCGATTTCCTGTTCGCCGGGAGCGGAAATGTCGCAGGAGCTGTCGAGACAGGGAATGGTCAGTTTCTTATTGTGGAGGGCTCTGGCGGTAGCGGCGGTATTGTATTTATGAAATACGCCGCCTTTGCCGGTGAGTTCCTCATTTTTCTGGATATTGTAGGCTTCAATGCCTTGAAAACCGAGTTCTTCGGCGATGGTCATCATATCGTCCCAGGTGAGTTCGGACCATCCGCGGACGGAAAAGGAGAGTTTCATCGTTAATCAGTCCTCCTCGTAAACGATTTTGTTCAGCGCGTTGACATAGGCGTGGACACTGCTGCCCACCACGTCGGTGGAAATGCCCCGGCCGGAGTAGAGCTTGCCGCCGTTGCGGAGCTTGATGATGGTTTCACCCATGGCTTCGCGGCCTTCGGTGACGGCCTGAATCTGGAAATCATCCAGCTCGTAATGGCAGCCGATGATCTGCTCAATGGCGAGGATCACGGCGTCTACAGGGCCGTCGCCGGTGGAGACCCCTTCTAAAAGGTCGTTGTCTTTCCACATTTTGATGTGGGCGGTGGCGGTGATGATATTGCCGCTGTTGATGACATAGCTTTCCAGACGGTAGGTGGGAGGAACCTGCAATGCGGCGGAGGCCACGATGGCGTCCAGCTCTTTGGAGCTGACGCTTTCTTTCTTTTCGGCGATGCTGAGGAACGCGTTGTATACCGAGGCCATGTCTTCTTCGGAAAGGTCGTAGCCCAGCTTTTTCACGGCGGCGGCCACGGCGGGCATATCGTCTCTGCTGTTTAATGCGGCGACTTTCGGTTCGTCATCGCCGGCACCGTTGTCGAAGGGCGATTTCCGGCCCCGCTGGGTGCGGCAGATGCGGACGATCTGATCGACGCCGCGTTTGATTTCCGTCTGGCGCACGGCGCAGGTGGCCTTGATTACATCTTCTTTGGTTTTGAGGATGTGAACGATATGTTCAAGGGATGCGGTGTGGGCGCCGCAGGCGGCGGTTTTCACTTCGTCCACCCCGGCGTGAATCGCGGCGATGGTGCAGGAATCGGCCAGCGCCAGTTCATTGGCGGAGCTGATACCCAGCTTTACTTCGCTTAAAACGGGGATTTGCGCTTTGGCGTCCCGGATGAAATCGGCAAATTCCTCGGGAAGGAAATGACCGGCGGTGTCGCAGAGGGTCACGATTTCCGCCCCGGCTTCCACTGCGGTTTCTACGGCGGCTTTTACAAATTCCGCTTCGGCCCGGGTGGCGTCTACCGCCAGAAATTCGATGTGGTCGGTATATTTTTTACATTCACCCACAATTTCACGGATGGTTTCCAGAATCCCGTCGGGCTTTTTATGGCAGAGGTATTCCATCTGAACGGCGCTGACCGGTACCGGCACCTGTAAGCGGTAGGAAACCGCTTCCTTTAACGCGGCGACGGTTTCCGCCACGCTTTCCTTGCGGAACGTCACCGGCACGGCGATGGTGCTGTGCTGAACGGCGGCGGAAAGAGATTTCAGCAGAAGGCTGTCGATCTGCGGGTGTTCAATGGGGTTGGTTTCGATGACGCTGACGTTGAGGCGGTCGAGGACACGGGCAAGGTCGATTTTTTCCTTGAAACTTAATGTGAAATCCTCGGTCCTGCCGGTTTTTTTCATCGTGACATCGCTGATGGAAATCTGATTCATAGCAGTATTACTCCCTTTTAAAATGTAATAAAAAATCCCTGAAGCCGTATCGGCTCCAGGGACGAAATATCTTCGCGGTACCACCCTGCTTATTTTTCACCTCACGGTGAAAAATCACTCTCGGGCTCCAATAAGCCCAAAGCCTGTAACGGGGCGGCCGTGCTCCCTTACTTGCCGAAGCGTTCACGAAGCCTACTCGGGAAGGAGACAGCGTTTTACTCTTTGTGACCGCCTCGCACCGACCGGCGGCTCTCTGAACACGTTGAAGTAAAAGCTTAATTCCGTCAAAGTATTTATGATGATATTGTATTAAATAGTACTACAATTTTATTTCAATGTCAAGAAAAAATTTTTGAAAAAATCTTGCGATTTTCAGTTTTTTATTTCGGACGGATCGCTTCAATCCGTTTCCGTATTTCTTCCACGGCGGCGCGGTTCAGTTCGGCCCGGTCGCCGCAGGCGGCGCCGCGGCAGAGTTCTTCCCGCTCTTTTTCGATGGCTTTCAAGGCGTGGACGCTGTTTTTTAATCCCATATAGTCTTTGGCGAAGGCGTCGGCGGTCAGATCTTCCGCCGTGGGTTCGCCGCTTAAAGCGGTTTCTTTCGTCCCTTCGGCTTTGGCGGCGCGGATCAGATCCTGATGATGGATATGTCCCAGCTCATGGTAGAGCTTGAAAAAGGCGTCGGCGTCTTTCTTTTGGAGCCGCCGCAGAAAATCCGCGGTGATCACGATTTTATATTGGGGAACCGTCAGGGGATTCAGGGGCAGCAGAGAGAGAAAGAGATCCCGCATTTCATATTTGGCCACGAGGGAATCGTTGACGGTGATTTCGCATTTGAAGGTTTTTTCCGGTGAGATGATTTCTCCCGCTACGGCGCGCTGAGGAACGGAAAGCTCCCGGGTCAGCGCGATTTGATATGCTGTATGTTCTGCCATTTTTCTCTTTTCCTTTATGAAAATAGTTTCTATATTATAACATGACGGCGTCGTTTTTACCAGTCGGTGTCTTTGGGGTCAAAGCCCCAGCAGCGGATCATCTCAAATTTTCCGCTCTCAAGGAGAGAATGAGGGGTCACGGGAAAATCCCTTGAGGAAACATCGATCCCCACGCTCTGAAAAGCCGCCCAGATCAGGTGGGCGCACTGGGTTTCGTTTTCTTCGATGCCGTCGTTCAGCAGTCCCGCCATAAGGCGGTATTCATCGTCAAGGAGGTTTGTTTGGGCGTATTCCGCGACGTAGAGTCCCAGTTCCTCCCGGCTCATGCCGGCTTCGGCGGCGGCTTCCTCGGTGAGGCGCAAATGAAGTCCGGCGGGATAAGAGCCCCAATAGGCGGCTTCGGTGACGGAAACCGGTTCGCTGATTTCTGTGGCTTCCAACAGCTCGCCGTTGCCGATATAAAGGGCGGAGTGGCCGTGGCGGTAGCCGAAGGTGTGGGTATTGGGGGTCAGGAGCACATCCCCGGGCTGTAAATCATAGAGACGGTAGAAATTGGCGCGGCCGTAGATAACCTCCACTTTCACGAAACCGGTCAGTCCCCGGCACTCATAAGCCGGAGGGTGAAATAAACGGTTCTGTTCCCGGTAGAGAAGCTCCCGGCGGTTGGTTTTTTGCCACAGAGCGTCCACGGCGCTCTGTCCCAGACCGGTCTGCTCCCAAAGCAGGTCGTAGTCCTCTTGGGTCAGTTCTTCCTTTTGGATGATTTCCGCCAGGGGCGCTTTTTCGCCCTGGGGAGTCGTTACGGTGTTTCTTTCCGAAAGGAGCATCCAAAGGGCGATCAGGCAAACGCAGACGATGAAAATCAAAAATATACGTTTTATCAAAAGGCCTGTTTTGTATTGCATAGCGTTATTATACCATAACCGATGAAAATCCATTACGGGAATGTTTCGTTTTAAAAGAAAACGCCGGAGCGGCGTTCCCTGCCCCGGAAATCGGGTCAAAGGAAGGTTCCGGCGTTTGATTTGTCAGGAGATCACGGCGACGTGGTTTCCCTTTAAACCGTGCACGGTGATGCCGCTGCGGCGGCAGAGCTCCACGGTTTTCAGCAGATCTTCGCTGATTCGTTCTCCGGCGGCGACCAGCGGCGAACCCGGAGGGTAGATATAGAGGGTTTCGGCGCTGACGCGGTTTTCCGCTTCTTCCAGAGGACAGGGGAATACTTCCTTTTCCAGGGCCTCGGCGGGGAGCATCGCTTGCTCCGGCAGGGCCGGCATCATTTTCGGAAAGGCGGTTTCCCCGGTGAGGGGCATTTCCCGCCGGAGGCGGCTCAGCTCGGCGGCGAAACGGAAGAGGTTTTCCTTATCATCGTAAACGGAAGTCATGGCCACGAGATAACCGGGAGCGGCCATTTCCGTTTCCACACGGCTTTCGGTAAAGAGGCGGCCGGCCAATTCCCGTCCGTCGTAGCCGTAAAGGCCCAAAACGATTTTGCCTTTGTCGTAATCGAACATGGTTTCCTCTTTATCCAGCAGGAAACACTCGCCGAAGCTTTGGATCGTTTTTCGGAGATGATTCAAGTGATCGCTGTATTCCGCCATCAGCTCCTCGCCCTGTTCCTCCATGACTCGGAGACATTCGGTGATGGAGGCGATGAGCAGATAGGAAGGGCTGGAGCTCTGATAGGCCTGCAAGGCGAATTCCAGCTTTTCTCTGGAAACGAGATCGCTTTTGAGGTGGAGCACGGCGGTCTGGGTCAGGGAAGGAAGGGTTTTATGGAGGCTCTCGATGACCAGATCGGCGCCGCGGCTCAGCGCGTCGGCGGGAAAGTCCTTCCCGAAGCGGAAATGAGCGCCGTGGGCGGCGTCGACGATGAGGGGTACGCCGAAGCGGTGGGTGATCTCCGCGATGGATGCCACATTGCTGATGATTCCTTCATAGGTGGGAGAAACGATGAGCACGGCGGCGATATCCGGATTTTTCGTCAGTGCTTTTTCGACGTCCTTCGGGTCGATGCTCCCGAATACGCTGAGCTCCGACACGGAGGGCGGCAGGAGCCACACCGGCTTCAATCCCCGGAGGGTTACGGCGTTGAGCGCCGATTTATGGCAGTTTCGGGCCAGCAGGATTTGATCTCCGGGACGGGTCACGGCGGTGACGGCGCTGAGGATCCCGGCGGTGGAACCGTTGACGAGAAACCAGGTGGCGTCGCTCTTGTAGAGGGCGGCGGCGTCTTCCATGGCTTCCTTGATGATTCCTTGGGGATGGTGGAGATCGTCAAAGCCCCTTACTTCGGTGATGTCGTACCGGCCGACGCCGTGGAGAAAGCCGCTTTTGCGCTTATGCCCCGGCATATGCATGGGCAGTATTTCCGATGTACCATAGTGGGTCAGCGGACCCCATAAAGATTTCATAACGGTTTCCTCCCTTTGGGTTTATTCCGCGGCGGATTCTTCTTTTTCCCGCCGGTCCTTGGCTTCGCTCACCTTGAGCATAATGGCGTTTTCAATGCGGCGGCGGTGGAGCTTGCAGCCGTAGTCATAAACGCCTGTGAGCTCGCCGGTGGTGTGGTAGGCGTTGGCCACACAGCCCCCGGAGCAGAAGAAGCGGGCAAAGCAGTCATCGCATTCCCGATGGGCGTACACACTGCATTTCCGAAAATTTTCCCGCATTTTGTCGTTGTCGATCCCCGTAAAGACACTGCCGAGGCGGAATTTCTCATCCCCCACAAACTGGTGGCAGGGGTAGAGGTCGCCGTTGGGGGTCACCGCCATGTATTCGGTGCCCACGCCGCAGCCGGAAACCCGCTTGACGATGCAGGGGCCGCCTTTGAGATCGATCATATAGTGGTAGAACGTAAAGGGACGGCCTTCCTTGCGGCGTTTGTCCATTTCCTTCCCCAGCAGGTCGTACTGTTCCAGTAAAATCGGAAGATCTTCTTCCCGCAGAGCGTAGGGATCCTCCGGCGACGCCACCACGGGTTCCATGGAAAGCTCCGTAAAGCCTTCGTCGGCCATGTGAAGGATGTCCTTGACAAAGTCGGTATTGAAGCGGCTGTAAGTGCCCCGCATATAGTAATTTTTGCCTTCTCTGGCTTTCACGAGCTTTTTGAATTTCGGCAGGATCACATCGTAGCTCCCTTTGCCGTTGACGGTCTTGCGGAAGCGGTCGTTCACTTCCCTGCGGCCATCGAGGCTTAAAACCACATTGCTCATTTCGCGGTTGCAGAAGTCGATGACATCGTCGTCGATGAGGAGGCCGTTGGTGGTGAGGGTAAAGCGGAAGTTCTTGTTGTGCTCCTTCTCGATGGAGCGGGCGTAGGCCGTGAGCTCCTTGACCACCTCAAAATTGACCAACGGCTCGCCGCCGAAGAAATCCACTTCCAGATTGCGGCGGCTTCCGGAGTTTTCCACCAGAAAATCCAAAGCCCGTTTCCCTGTCTCAAAGCTCATGAGGGCGTCCTCGCCCCGATATTTGCCCTGCCCCGCGAAACAGTAGGTGCAGGCTAAATTGCAGCTGTGGGCCACATGGAGGCAGAGCGCCTTGATGACCATGGGCTTTTGAGCGATTTTATCGGCCACGCCTTTAAAGCGATCCTCACTGTAAAGGAGACCCTTGGCTTTTAAAGTTTCGATGTCCGTAAAGACCTCTTCCACATCGGCGGCGGTGACTTCGGGGTATTTTCCGGTGATCTCCTGCACGATCTCTTCCTTCGGTGTTGTTTCATAGCGGCCGATGATGTCGTAGGCCACTTCATCCACTTCGTGGACGGCGCCGGAGTTGGAATCGAGAACGATATGAAAACCGTTTTTTTCAAATAAATGTACCATCTTTGATTTCCTTTTATACATAAAAATCGCCGCATCGGAGGGATGCGGCGATTTCAGTTTCGGATTATTCGCAGTCCTTGTACTGTTCGCACTGCTGATTGGCGATACCGCAGGAGGTTTTGCATGCGGACTGGCAGGAGGTCTGACATTCACCGCAGCCGCCTTCCGTAGCGGATACCGTAAGGTTTCTCGTTTCCAAAGTGGAAATTCTCTTCATTGTTTGCACCTTCTTTCCTGTGGCGTTCTTCTCTTTATTATATCGTATTTCAGGGGAATGTCAAGAGAGACAACGGTTTTCCGCCGCTGTTCTTCGGTGTCTTTGTCCGGGATTGGTGAAACTTCGGTGGAATCACTGAAACGGCGGTGGGGCAGAGATTATACGGTGCCCGTGGCGGTGGTTGTGTTCAGCTCGTAGATCTGAATACCGTAGGGGTCGTTGTCGTCGCAGTAAAAGAGGAGATCGCCGGCGAGGTTTAATCCGTAATAGGGAAGCTCATGGCAGTTCTTTTCCTCGGCGATCACGGTGGTTTTGCCGTTTTCCATGTTGATGGCGTAAATCGCGGCGGAATCCTGGTCTTCCTTATCCGTTTCCGTGGCGCAGAAGAGCGTACCGTCGCGGACGAGGAAAGATTCGATATAGATATCCGGATCTTTGAAGTTGTAAACGGTTTCGGCGTTTTCGCCGTCGAGGTCGGCGGCGATGATCGTATCGGCGCCGTTTTCATCGATGGAATTGATGTAGATCCTTTCACCGTCCACGCGGAAGGTGTAACCTTCGCCGATCTTCTTCTTATTCGCGCCGTTCAGATCACGGCGGTAAATGCCGAGATCGTTATCGGAATCCTCGGTGTAGAAGATGCCGTCTTTGGTAATGCTGACCAAAGCGAAGTCATCTTCGGCCTCAAAGAGGGGGGTCACCGATTCGCAGTTGAGATCGGCGGTGTAAACGGTATCATCGGATTCAAAATAGATGGTTTCGTCGATGATGGTCATAAAGAGGATCTCATCATCGCTTTCCCAGAGCATTTCTTCTTCGCCGGTTTCTGTGTTGTAGCGGTCGATTTCGGCGTCGAGCATATCCTCATAATCGGTCACAAAGTAGAGGTAAGGCCCCACCTTGTTGAGGAAGCCGTAATAGCCCAGTCCCGAGGAGGTGAGGTATTCATCGTTCCCCATGTCATCCCGGAAATAGAGGGTATCGACGTTGATGTAATAGGTCTGTCCTTCGTTATCGGTGAGGGCGAAACCGCCGTTGGCGATATTTCCGGCGTCGGCGGCCATGGCGTCGGCGGCCACGTCGATATCATCGATGTTCCCGGGGGCGCTGATTTCTTCTTCCACGGTGCTTTCTTCCACGGGGTCGTATGAATCCTTAATGGCCATGGCGGCGATGGAGAAAATGCTCATGATGGTGATGAGTACAACAACCACCGCGCCGATAATGCCGATGATCAGCAGATTCTTTTTCAGGGAAGGATGAGGCGGCCCTTCAAAGGGATCCTGATAAGCTGTGGTGGGCGGTGTGTTCGGTTGGGGCCTTTCGCCCGGTGTTTCCGGCGCTTCGTTCCCCGGGGGCGGAGTGGCCGCTGCCGGTTCTTCGGCGGGAGCTTCCATGGCCGGCACTTCCGGCGCGGTGGCGGGCTCCGTTACGGGTTCCGCTGTTTCGGTGTCGGGAGCGGTATTGTTTTGTATTTTCTGTTCTTTTAAGGGTGCTTCCTCAAAGAGCGGATTGCCGCAGTTCGGGCAGTAGCGGCTGTTTTCCGCCTGA
>JBJDXI010000130.1:0-1756 GCA_051866595.1 Clostridia bacterium | reverse complement strand
ATGGCTTTCTTTTTGCCCCGGACTTTATCGTAAGCGATGATATGCCCGCCGTTATCCAGCCGCATGATCGGGCAGATGTTGAGGATCGCACCGACGGCGGCGGCCGTACCGGAAATGCGTCCGCTCCGACGGTAATATTTCAGATCGGTGGAAAAGAACTGGTGATGTACATTCCGGCGGTTTTCCGTGACCCATAGGCCGGTTTCTTCCAAGGAACAGCCCCGGTCTCGCATATCCGCCGCTTCATCCACCAGCAAGCCGTATCCCGAGGAACTGCAAAGAGAATCAATGACCGTGATCTTTCGCTCGGGATATTTCGGGCGGAGCATTTCCGCGGCGGTGACGGCGTTTGAAACCGAGGATGTCATTCCTGAACCGAAAGCGATATGGAGAACGTCGCCTTTTTTCAGAAGGTTTTCAAAAAATTCCTTGTACTGGTAGACGTTCAGCTGTGATGTGGAGGGAATTTTCCCCTCTTCCAGAAAACGGTAAAACCGCGGCAGCGCTTCGGGGTCCCTCCCCATATCATCGGGATATTCTTTGCCGTCGATGGTGAAGGAATAGAAAAGGACCGGAATATTTCTGCCGTTTACATAGGCAAAAGGAAGATCTACCGTGGATTCACAGGATAGAATAAATGGTGCTTGCATAGTAATGTCTCCTATTCAGATGGTTGGGGAAGGATGAGGGGCGGGAAACAGACGCTGTTCAATCACGGTTTTCCGTGGCTTTGTGATCCTGTTCCCAGAGGCGATCCGCCACCGGCGCCCAGTTCTCCGCGTATTTTTCGCATTTGGAACAGAGATGTTCCGCGCTTTCCGGCGCTTCCAGATCGGTGGATTCTGCCCCGGATTCTTTGACGAGTTTTTGCAGAATTTCGGGATTTTCCAGCATCGGGCAGGGCCGCAAGTGATTTTCATTGAAAGGCTGTCCTTCTCTGTATTTTAAGAACAGGGGTTGTCTGATGCAGTCCAACAGGGATTTTTCATAAATATTCGCGCCGGAATAGTGAATGAACACGCAGGGCTCTACATCGCCGGCGGCGTTGATGTGGCAATAAATTTTTCCGCCGGCGATACAGCCGTCGACAAATTCTCCGTCGTTCTGGAAGTCGATGGCGAAAATTTCTTTACCTCCTTCCAGACCGCGAATCTCACGGACGCGATCTTTCATGTAAGCTCTCTGATCCGGTGTGAGTAGCAATTCTTTCGACGCGTTCATGCCCACCGGCATATAATGGAAATACCAGGCGAAAACGCAGCCTTTATCAATGAGCATATCCAAAAATTCATCACTGGTAACGTCTTTATAGTTTTTCCCGGTATAGCAGATTGATACGCCGAAGGGAATTTTATAAGAATGCATCCGTTCCATGGCGCGGATCGCTTTGTCAAAATGGCCTTCGCCCCGGCGGTTGTCGTTGGCTTCGGGAAATCCCTCAATGCTCACGGAAACGATGAAATTGCCGACACGAAGGAGATCCTGACAGAACGCGTCGTCGATGAGGGTGCCGTTGGTAAAAGCGTGAAACGCTACGTCTTTGTGTTTTTCACAGAGGCGGATCATATCTTTTTCCCGAACCAGCGGTTCGCCGCCGGTCAGCAGATAAGCGTGGATTCCCAGCTCTTTGCCTTCGGTGATGATTTTGTCCATCACTTCAAAGCTGAGATTCTGTTTGTGTCCGTATTCCGCCGCCCAGCAGCCGGTGCAGTGCATATTACAGGCGGAGGTGGGGTCCATCAGAATGATCCAGGGA
>JBJDXI010000129.1:0-8818 GCA_051866595.1 Clostridia bacterium | reverse complement strand
CGGCCACACGCATGGTTTCCCAAAGCTCGTCAAGATCCGATTCTTCTTTCTGAGCAGTCAAAACCCCATAATAAGAGGCAACATCCGTAAGATTTATCTGATAGGGAAGATCCGTTGCTTTGGCAATTTCTTTCATTGCGCGGCAATAATCAAGGGCGAGATCCATATCCACCGCGATGGACTGTTTTCTTTCGCCAACCTCTTCCACAGTTATATATGCATCAACATGACCGCGGTTTAAAACCGCAGAGATTTCCTTTTTAATTAAATCCTCAAGAGGATTATACTGCTTTGGCATCTTAACCGTTATATCAAGAAAACGATTATTGACACTTTTCATTTCAACCGTTACTTTCCATTGAACGGATTCCGATGTTTCACGGCCGTAGCCAGTCATACTTCTAACCAAAGCAATTACCTCTCAAAACTATTCGCAAAAAATTATACCATAATTTATTCAATATAACAACAACATTTCCTTCTTTTTTTCTAAAATTTTTCTTTTTTCTTTTGAAGAAAACGGCTCACCAGAGCCGAAACAAGGGAAGGCAAAGCGGCAAAGAGAACCGAGAGACCAAAATCCATAGGGATCAGCGGTACCGTACGGAACAGTTCATTAAAAAAGGGATGATAGACCACAAGCCCCTGGGCGCCCAAAGACAAGGCGATGGTCACAAGAAGAAAAGGATTGGAGAAGAAGGAAGCATCAAAACGAAAGCCTTTTTCTCCGCGACAGTCAAAGACATAAAAAAGCTGAGATAAGACAAGAGAGTTAAACGCCATGGTGCGGGCGGTAAAAATATCATCAGAGCGTTCAATTCCCAACAAAAACACAGCAAAGCAGAGAATACCGATCCAAAAGCCACGGAGAAGGATTTTACCGCCCAAACCTCCGCCAAAGATGCTTTCCCTTACATTGCGGGGTTTTTCCCGCATCAAAGAAGGATGCGGAGGCTCCATAGCCAAAGCGAGAGCCGGAAAACCGTCGGTTACCAGATTGACCCAAAGGATCTGCAAAGGCAGAAGCGGCAGAGGAAAACAAAGCACCACGGCCAGAACCATCAGCAAAATTTCACCAAGATTGGAAGATAGCAGATACCGGATAAAGCGCCGGATGTTTTCATAAATACCGCGCCCTTGATAAATCGCCTCCACGATCGAAGAAAAATTATCGTCAGCCAAAATGAAATCAGCGGCTTCCTTTGTTACATCGGTTCCTTTTTGTCCCATCGCGATACCAATATCTGCTTCTTTCAGGGCGGGAGCATCGTTCACACCGTCACCGGTCATGGCACACACAACGCCGTCCTTTCGCAGAACCGAAACGATTTTCATTTTTTCCGCCGGAGAAACAGAAGAAAAAACCGAAACTTCACGCAGTGCCCGGGTCAGTTCTTTATCCGACATTCCCTGAATCTCCCCACCGGTAAGGACATCCCCCTCATCCCGGGCGATTCCCAGTTTTTTCCCGACAGCCAAGGCAGTGCCACGCTGGTCGCCGGTAATCATGATGCTTCGGACACCGGCATCGGCGGCTTTTTGAAGCGATGCGGTCACACCGTCCCGCAAAGGATCACTGATGGCAGCCAGAGAAAGAAACGTCAGATCACGTTCCATTTCCCCGGCGGTTTCCGCGTTCTCCCTCATGGCGAGAGCAAGAATCCGATAGCCTTCGGAACTGTAATCGGCAACGGCTCTCCGCAAAGCCTCCTGCTCCGTTGCGCCAAGAGAAACATTCCGACCATTCCGATAAACCGTACGACACAATGTCAGCACCCTGTCCGGTGCTCCCTTGACCAGACTCAATGGTTTCCCCTGATAAACACAGCGGACACTCATCATTTTACGTTCGGAATCAAAGGCGTTTTCATCCATTCTCCGAGCGGAATGGATCGGAGCACCGTTCTTTTCCGCGCCGAGCATCAGCGCGATTTCCGTGGAATCCCCGTAAAAATCATCACCGTCACGGTACAGGCTGTTGCAGTTCGCGATGACGAGATTTGTCATTTCCGCCAGAGTTCCCGTCTCGCCGAAACGACGGACATCGTGCCACGCATCATTTCCGTAAAAATACTGAGTTTCCATCCGGCTTTTTGTCAGAGTTCCGGTCTTATCCGTACAGATGCAGTTCACACATCCCAGCGTCTCCACGGCCGGCAAGCGGCGGATAATGGCGTTAACCGCCGTCAAACGGCGCACACCCAAGGCCAAACAAACAGTGACAACAATGGGAAGTCCCTCGGGAATCGAAGCCACACCGAGGCTGACTCCGGTCAGGATCATCGTACAAAATTCTCCGCCCATCAAAAAACCGGCGAATGCCACTAAAGCGCATACCATCGCGCAAAGCAGAATCAGAATTTTGCCGAGATGCTTTAGCTGCTTTTGCAAGGGTGTCAGCTCCGGTTTGCCACGGTCAAGCATTCGGGCAATCTGTCCCAGTTCCGTACCCATACCGGTATCCACCACAATACCTCGGCCCCGGCCGCCGGTAATGACCGTACCGCTGTAACACATATTCTCCCTCTTCGCCAAAGGCCTCTCCGAGGTCAGCGTCTCTGCGGATTTTGCGGTATCCTCCGATTCCCCGGTCAGTACCGACTCCTCGGCACGGAGGCGAAAAGATTCCGTAATCCGTATATCGGCAGGAACTTTCGTTCCGGTCTCCAACAAGACAACGTCTCCCGGAACGAGCTCTTCCGCTTTTTTCACACAGAGCTCCCCACCGATAAAAACCCGGGCTTCATCTTCCGTCATCTTCTGCAAAGACTCCAAAGAACGCTCCGCCTTATATTCCTGAATAAAACCGAGAATACTGTTGAGCACCAAAATCGCGACAATCATCACGGCATCAACAGTTTCGCCCAATGCCGCGGAAACAATGGCCGCGGCCAACAGAACCATCACCATAAAGTCTGTGAACTGTTTCATGAAAATCTTTACGGCTGAATTTTTCTTTTTCCTTTCCAGACGATTGGGCCCGTTCTTTTCCAGCCGCCGATTGTGCTCCAGTTCGGTCAAGCCATGCTCTCTGTCGGTTCCGAAATATTTCTCGGTTTCCTCCACCGTCTTTTGATACCACATAACACGTCCTCCTTTCTTGTCCTTCTATCTCTATGCGGGCAATGAAAAAACCATGACTTGAAAGGATGACTTTCCTGCGGCTTCATGATATAATAGACGCAAAGGAGAAGATTATGGCACTTGACGGACTTTTTTTAAACAGATTGCTGACGGAATCGGCGGAAGACCTCCTGTACGCCAAAATCAACCGTGTACATCAGCCGGACCGGAACAGCGTAACATTAAAATTGAAATCCCCTGTCCGGGGAAACTGCACATTGCTCCTTACGGTGCACCCGCAGAACGCCCGGCTCCAGTTTACAGAGGAAACCTTCGATAATCCAAGGACACCTCCGCTCTTCGCCATGGTCCTTCGGAAACATATTGAAGGCGGACGTATCATCAACATCGCCCAAACAGATCTTGACCGCATTGCCGATTTCACCATTGAGGCACGGAATGAAATCGGCGACATTACGGAAAAGCATCTGATCCTCGAAATCATGGGTAAACACAGCAACCTTATTCTATGCGATGATTCCATGACGATTCTGGCGGCGATCAAGCAGTACGGAAGCAGTGTTTCCCGTTACCGGCAGGTGCTCCCCCACGAACCTTATATTCTGCCGCCTCCTTCCGGGAAAAAGAATCCCTTTCTGCTATCAGAGGAATCCTTTACCGAAAGCCTCATGGAAAATGATCTGTCCCTTCCCTTTGCCAAAGCACTGCTGAAAACGATTGAGGGGATCTCACCCCAAACAGCGGCGGAGATTGTATACCGGGGAGGATTCCAGACAGATGACAGCCTTGAGGAAGCGGGAGCATACGAATATCAACGTCTTTTTGAAGAACTCCGAAAACTGATCTCCGCGGATACGCTCCCCGCCATCGTAAGCAAAGACGGAACGACAAAAGATTTTTACTTTACTCCCTTCGAGCACTATGAAGGGGATTTGCGGTTCTGCGACGATCTGCATCAATTGATGGATCAATATTTTATTGTCAAGGAAAAAGAAAATGCCTTTCTTTCCAGAAAGACAAATCTGCTGAAATTTATTACTCAGCACCGTGACAAAACAGCAAAGAAAGTAAACAAACAGAGAGAAGAACTGGAGCACGCCATCGACGGTGAAAAATACCGCGTCTACGGAGAACTCCTCAGCGCCAATCTCTACCGCGTAAAGAATTATGCCGAAGAAACGGAACTGGAAAATTTCTATGACAATAACGCGCCGATCATCGTTCCGTTAAAAAAAGAGCTTACTGCCGCGGATAACGCAAGCTATTATTTCAAGCGGTACAACAAAGCCAAAGCCTCCCGAAACGCCATTCTGGAGCATCTGAAAAAAAATGAGAGCGATCTTGCCTATCTGGAAAGCCTGTGCTACCAATGCGAGGCGGCGGTCAACGACGACGACCTCGCCGAAACCCGCAGTGAGCTGATCCACAGCGGCTACATTAAGGAACGGCAGAAAAACAAAAAAGAAAAATTCAATGCTCCCCTGCCTCCGATTCGGACCGAGTATCAGGGTTACACCATTCTGATCGGAAGGAACAACAAGCAGAATGACCGGCTGACTTTAAAAACCGCAAAAAAAGAAGACCTCTGGTTCCACACCAAAGATATTCCGGGCAGTCATGTCATTATTCAAAAGAAGGACGGCGCGGATATTCCCGATGAGGTCATCTATCGCGCGGCCCAATACGCCGCTTACTACAGCAAAGCTCAGAACTCATCAAAAGTGCCGGTGGACTACACCGAAGTAAAGCAGGTAAAAAAACCCAACGGAGCACGCCCCGGCATGGTTATCTACTTTGAACAGACCACCGTGATGGCCGTTCCGGGAAAAGTCCCGGAAACAGTTTCCGGCGAAAAAGATCCAACCGCATAAAAAAGCGGGTATTTCCTCTTGGGAAATACCCGTTTCTTTTATGCTTCAACCTTATTTCAGGTTCGCTTTGGCGATTTCAACGTAATCAGTGAAAGCGGCGGGATCGTTCACGGCGAGATCGGCAAGGATCTTGCGGTTTACATTCACGTTGGCTTTATGAAGACCATCCATCAGGCGGCTGTAGGAAATGCCGTTCATTCTGGCGGCGGCGTTGATTCTGGTGATCCAGAGTTTTCTGAAATCCCCTTTCTTTTTACGGCGATGGGCAAAAGCGTAAGCGCCGGAACGGAGAGTCTGCTGTTTGGCAACTCTGTATAATTTAGAATAAGAAGCTCTGTAACCTTTGACTAATTTCAGTACTCTTTTATGACGAGCGTGTTTCGCAACGCCTCTTTTTACTCTGCTCATTCTTCATTACCTCCCATTACAGACCAAGCATTCTTTTAACTTGTTTCATATTGGCATCAGAGACAAGGCAACCTTTTCTGAGGTTTCTTTTTCTCTTAGCGGATTTCTTGTTCAGGATGTGGCTTTTATAAGCTTTGTGTCTGGCGACTTTACCGGTACCGGTAACTTTGGTTCTTTTCGCTAAACCGCGATGGGTTTTCATTTTAGGCATTGATAAATCCTCCTTATTTCTCGTTTTTAGGCACTAAAATCATTGTCATATTACGGCCTTCCACTTTTGCCGGTTTTTCAATAGCGGAGCAATCGGCAAGGCGTTCCGCCATACGGCCGCAGAGCTCTTTCCCTAATTCGGGATGGGTAATTTCTCTGCCCCGGAACATGATGGTCACCTTCACTTTATTGCCGCTTTTCAAAAACTTTTCGCCGTTTCTGGCCTTGGTTTCAAAGTCATGATCTTCAATATTCGGGCGAAGCTTCACTTCTTTAATTGCGATCACTTTTTGGTTTTTCTTCGTTTCCTTTTCACGTTTCACCTGTTCAAAGCGATACTTCCCGTAATCCATAATTTTGCATACCGGGGGTTTCGCCTGGGGCGCGATCTCAACGAGATCAAGGCCGCGTTCGGTGGAGATCCGCTGTGCTTCCTTGGTGGGCATAACATCGAGCTGCGTTCCGTCGACATCGATCAAACGAACCTGAGGAACACGAATCTGTTCATTGATGCGCAATTCTTTAAATATGGTGATTCACCTCCAAAAGGGAATTTACAAAATAAAAAGCGGATGAAAACATCCGCCGCACTACAAAACCGCACAATTCTCCTGTGCGCTATTGACCTTACGACCTCTGGGTGCAAGGTGAGAAGCGGATACTTCTGCTTTCTTTTGCCCAATTATTATATCGTAAAGTCCACTATTTGTCAACCATTATTTTATTATATATACAAAAACATCGGGAACGTCAGATATTCCGCCGGGCCGAGACGGTCGATGGTCACAACCCCCGGTTCCGCCGCGATGACCTGAGGAATCCGGTTCACAATGGATGCCGCCGTATGCTCCAGTGTTTTCGGAGAAGTCACCTCAAAGGTCAGAGAAGGTTCCCCAGTCAGCGTCCATTTGCAAATATCCTTATCACCGGCTACATAGATCTTGCCGATACACTCGGTTTCGATGACGCCGCCGAAGGGCGTTTCCGTCGTAACGACAGTGCTCATCCCCACGCAATCCCCTTTTTCAATGACACATCCGCAGGCCGCGGAATAGAGCCGCTCATGATACACATAGGGGGTACAACACTGAGTCTGGGAAGATACCCCCCAACCGAGCTTATGAGCCAATAATTCATTGGCGTTCCAGATATAGGACGGAACAAATCCTTCATTAAACCGTCTGTCAAACTCGCTTACACTCAGTCCCACGCCGTGATCTTCAGCAAGAGCCGCGCCGTACTCATCCACATTATAGCGGAGCACACCCCGGATGCGGTCAATCCTGCCGCAGGCCGAAGCGAAGGCCGTCACCCCATGAATCCAGAAACAATCCTGAAACCCCGAGGCCGAAAAGGTACATTGATGTTCTTTGGCCAGGGCATCCAGAGACGCCGTCAAATCAGGAGAGGTTGAATAAGGAAAGAGCGCTTCCTCGGATGTGGTGATCGTGTCAACACCATGGGACAGACAAAGTCGTACCATCGGTGCGATCATTTCCAGCGAGCTCCCCACGGAAATCACGGCAATATCCGCTTCACCCCGGAGCAAAGCGTGCTCCCCGTCGCCCTCAATACGGACGCCGTGGGCGGTCTCACCCCACAAACGGCGGTTCGCATCGACGATACCGCAGATGCGGCCGCCATGCTTTTCCACGCCGTCGGCGATGAGCTTTCCGGTATTTCCATAACCGAAAAGAAGCACGTTGATCTTCCGCATATTCTCCCCTCCTTTCTTTCTGCAAATAGTTACGCTTTTCAGCTGTTTCTTCTTTCTTTGATTTCCGTCAGAATGGTTTCGATGAGTTCATCCACATTTTTGGAGCCGAGATCCCCCTGACCCAGACGGCGGACAGAAATCTCACCGTTTTCCACTTCCTTATCACCGGCGATCAGGCTGTAAGGAATTTTCTGAGAAACGCTTTCGCGGATCTTATAACCGATTTTTTCATTGCGGCTGTCCACTTCGGCACGGATACCTCTGGCTTTCATCTTTTCACAGATTTCTTCGATATAAGGAAGCTGGCGATCGGTAATGGACATCAGGCGCACCTGCACCGGGCTGAGCCAAGTGGGATAGGCCCCGGCGAAATGTTCAGTGAGAATCCCGATGAACCGTTCGATACTGCCGAAAACAACGCGGTGAATCATGACAGGACGATGTTTTTCGCCGTCTTCACCGATATAGGAAATGTCAAATTTTTCAGGCATGAGGAAGTCCAGTTGAATGGTGCCGCACTGCCAGGTCCGGCCGAGACAGTCGGTGAGATGGAAGTCAATTTTAGGACCGTAGAAAGCGCCGTCTCCTTCGTTGATCTGATAGGAAAGGCCTTCCTCGTCCATGGCTTCTTTCAGGGCCGTGGTCGCGGTTTCCCAGATTTCATCACTGCCCATGGAATCCTCGGGTTTGGTGGAAAGTTCCAGATGATATTCAAAGCCAAAGAGGCTGTATACACTATCGATCAGCTGAATGACGCCTTTGATTTCCTCTTTGATCTGGGATTCCAGCATAAAGATGTGGGCATCATCCTGAGTGAAGCAGCGCACCCGCATCAGACCGTGGAGAGCGCCGCTCTTTTCATGACGGTGCACAAGACCGAGTTCGCCCATGCGGATGGGCAGTTCCCTGTAACTGTGAAGGGAGTTTTTGTAAACGAGAATCGAGCCGGGACAGTTCATCGGTTTGATGGCATAATCGGCTTCATCGATCTTCGTGAAGTACATATTATCCTGATAATGATCCCAGTGACCGGACTGTTCCCAAAGACTGCGGTTTAAGATCATCGGTGTACGGATTTCATCGTAACCGGCGGCTTTGTGGATTTCACGCCAATAATTTTCCAGCTCGTTGCGGAGAACCATCCCTTTGGGCAGGAAGAAGGGGAAACCGGGGCCTTCGTCCATAATGGTGAAAAGGCCGAGTTCCTGACCGATCTTGCGGTGATCTCTCTTTTTCGCTTCTTCCAGAAGGTGGAGATATTCATCAAGCTGCGCTTTTTTCGGGAAAGAGGTGCAGTACACACGCTGGAGCATCTTGTTCTTTTCATTGCCTCTCCAGTAAGCGCCGGCGATGGACATCACCTTCACGGCTTTGATTTTATCGGTGGAGGGAAGATGGGGCCCGGCGCAGAGATCGAGGAAATCGCCCTGCTGATAGGTGCTGATTTCAGCGTCTTCCGGCAGATCGTTGATGAGTTCCACTTTATACTTTTCGCCGCGTTCCTCAAAATATTTCAGCGCTTCTTCTC
>JBJDXI010000128.1:6076-8896 GCA_051866595.1 Clostridia bacterium | reverse complement strand
GTTGACATAAACACCTCCTTCCAACTTTGAATAAACTATACCATATTTCAGAAAAGAAAGTCAAATAAACCGCCAATTCAAACCCCCAGCTATACGGTGCCACCGCATAAAATATATATGTTTTTTTAAAAAACTATTTCATCTTTCAAAGCATCAAACTTCCAGCTAAAAATAGGTCATACAGTCGCACTTTATAAAAAATACCTCCCCCAAAAAGCACAAATTCATAAAAAAGACACCGAAGCGTAAACCCCTGCTACGCACGGTCTCCCTGATTCTTCACTATAGGCCTCCACGGCATATAAGAATCTTTGTTCTTATTAAAATACCCATAATATACTTTTTATTACACAGTATAAATATAAATATGCGGCATATTTATACAATAATTCGCTCATTCCGCCAGTATCTGCCACAAAAAGCAAGAAAAAAGCCGGAACTCATCAGAGTTCCGGCGGTTCTTTTATTCTTATTATACCCCGAAAAGACGGCACCCGTTTTCGTAAGATGCCCTTTCCGCTTCCTCTATGGAAATGCCCCGCAATTCCGAGACTTTCGCGGCGATATGTTTTACGTAAGCCGGCTCGTTGCGGCGGCCGCGGACCGGTTCCGGCGCCATATAAGGGCAGTCCGTCTCAATAAGAAGACGATCCAGAGGCATTTCCGATGCCACCTTAGGCAGTTTCTTTGAGTTTTTAAAAGTCAGGGGACCGTCAAAACCGATATAGAAACCAAGGTCAAGACAGATTTTCGCCTGTTCCCAACTGCCGGAGAAACAGTGAAAAACACCTTTGAAGCCGCCTTCGGGCTGTTCCTCACGGATGATCCGCACCGTGTCTTCCATGGCGTCCCGGCTGTGGATGACAATGGGCAGATCCAGTTCCGACGCCAGACGGAGCTGACGGCGGAAAACCTCCCGTTGAATATCATGATCCACATCATCCTCAAAATGATAGTCAAGACCGATTTCCCCGATGGCCACCACTTTTTCCAGCGCCGCCCAGCGGCGGAGCTGTTCTTCCACCACATCATCGTACTTATCGGCGTCGGAGGGATGGATGCCCACCACGGCATAAACGGCGTCGTATTTTTCCGCCATTTCCACGGCTTTCGCCGACATTTCAGGATCACAGCCCACGATATTGATTTTCGTCACGCCGGCGTCAAGGGCCCGGGTAAGCGCCGCCTCGGCATCTTCGGCAAAGGCGTCGTCATTAAGATGAGCATGCGTATCGTAAAGCATCAGCTGACCGTTCCTCCACTGGTAATGGCGTCCACCGTAATGAGTTCCAGATCATCGCCTTTTTTCGCGCAGAGGAGCATCCCACAGCTTTCGATGCCACGGAGTTTTACCGGTTTCAGATTCGCCACCACGACGACGTTTTTCCCGACCAGATCTTCGGGAGCATAATACTTCGCGATACCCGAAACGATGGTGCGTTCTTCTTCACCGATTTGAACGTTGAATTTCAACAGTTTATCGGCGTTTTCCACTTTTTCGGCGGTGAGAATCGTACCGATACGAAGCTCCACTTTGTTAAAATCATCAATGGTAATGACGCCTTCGGCTTCGTTCTTTTCTTCCTTTACCGCTGTTTTTTCCTGTTTTTTCTGCTGTTTTTCTTTATTCTTCTTTTCTTTCTTTTCCGATTTGGGAGCATCTTCCTTTTCCGCTTCCAGACGGGGGAAGATGGACTCGCCACGATGGATTTCCGTACCGGCTTTGATGCCGCCGTAAGCCAGGCTTTCCCAGGTATGGAGTTCCGGCTGGCCGTCGATGCCGAGCTGGGCGAAGACTTTCGCCGGAGTGTTGGGCATTACCGGCGTCAGCAGAATGGTGGCAATACGGATGGCTTCGGCCATATTATAAAGAACCGTGGCCAGTTTTTCCTTTTCGCCGTTTTTGTTCAAGGCCCAGGGAGCACATTCATCGATGTATTTATTGGCTTTGGTAATGATTTTCCACACCGAAGCGAAGGCGTTATGGAATTCCAGTTTTTCCATGTATTCCGCCATTTCATCGGGAACGGTTTTGAAAAGTTCCAAAAGCTCGTCGTCAAATTCGGTTTTCGCGCCGGGGGCTTCGATGATGCCATTCTGGAATTTGGCAATCATCGCCGTGGTACGGGAAAGAAGGTTTCCGAAATCGTTGGCAAGGTCCACGTTGATACGGTTGATCAACACATCTTCGGAATAATTGCCGTCGGTACCGAAGATAAATTCGCGGAGCAGAAAATAACGCAGAGCATCAGTGCTGTATTTGTCCGCCAGCACCATGGGATCAACAACGTTCCCCTTGCTCTTGGACATTTTCCCTTCGTTCACCAGAATCCAGCCGTGGGCGAATACTTTTTTCGGCAGCGGCAAATCCAGGGCCATCAGCATGATGGGCCAGATGATGGTGTGGAAACGGACAATATCTTTCCCCACGAGGTGAACATCGGCGGGCCAGTATTTTTCAAAGCGTTCATCGCCTTTGGTGTAGCCCAGGGCGGAGATATAGTTGGTGAGAGCGTCCAGCCAGACGTATATGACGTGCTTGGGATCGTCAGGTACGGGAATCCCCCAGGAGAAAGTGGTACGGCTGATGCTGAGATCCTCCAGTCCCTGTTTGATAAAGTTAATCATTTCATTGCGGCGGGACACCGGTTGAATGAAATCGGGATGAGCGTCGATGTATTCCAGAAGACGGTCGGAGTAATTGCTCAGTTTAAAGAAATAGCTTTCTTCCTGGACAATATCGACAGGGCCGCCACAGTCGGGACAGACGCCGCCGGCGTCTTTGATCTGGGTTTCCGTATAGAAGGTTTCGCAGGAAAC
>JBJDXI010000128.1:0-5976 GCA_051866595.1 Clostridia bacterium | reverse complement strand
TCTCCTTTGGATTTATCCGAAAAAGTATAGGGATAAACCTGATTTTTCTTCATATGGTATTTATCCGCGACAATCTGCGCGGCGGTTTTCGCTTTCACTCCCTGGGACATGAGAGCGGCCAGTTCGGCCTTTATCACCTCTTCCCCGGGAATTTCATGATCTTCTGCCGGTTTTCCTGCAATCACCAGCACCATTTCGCCTTTGAGCTCCCGTTCATCGGCGATGGCTTTCAGCGAGCCGAGGGTGCCGTAATAAAAGGTTTCATGGATTTTCGTCAGCTCCCGGCAGAGGGTGGCTTTGCGGTCTCCCAAAGCGGAGAACAGATCCGCCAGATCCTCCTTTATCCGGTGAGGCGATACATAGATCACCACCGTCACGGGGGAAAGACGGATTTCCTCAATGCGCTCCCGGCGCTCCTTCTTCACCCGGGGCAGAAAGCCCTCAAAGGTAAAGCGGGCGCAGTCCAGCGCCGAGGAAACCACCGCCGATAGGACGGCGTTTCCGCCGGGTACGGGATGAATGGGAATCCCCTCCTCCGCCGCGGCGGCCACGAGATCGGCGCCGGGATCGGAAACACCGGGAGTACCGGCGTCACTGATCAGCGCGATGGTCTCGCCCTTTCTTAAACGCTCCAGAAATTCTTCCCGCCGTTTGGCCTCGTTATGCTCGTGATAGCTGAGGAGCGGCGTCTTAATATCAAAATGCTGCAATAAGATCCTGCTGTGGCGGGTGTCCTCGGCGCCGATAAGATCGGCCTGTTTCAAGACTTCCACACCGCGGAAGGTCATGTCATCGAGGTTCCCAATGGGCGTCGCCACAAGATACAGTCCCTGTTCCATGATAAATTTCAAATATCCTTTTCAATTCCGAAGTTTCTTCTCCGGTTTTTTCATATAAAACAAGCGGCGGTTCTTCAATGAAAGGCACCGCCGATCTGGAAAACAACAGATACACCCGTTTCGGTTCCTTTTCGCCTCTCCGGGTATAAATCATCCGTGAGGAAACGGGATACAAACCGGCTTTTTCTCCGAGGCGCAGGAGTTCCTCCCCGCGGACAGCATCAAAAATCAGAGCAAACCGGCCCTCCTCTTTCAGAAGGGAAAAAGCCTGTTCCATCATGATCTCCTGATCCCAATAAAGCTCTGTTTTGGCGGCGGCAACCTCCTCATCCTTGGGCAGGCGGCATTCATCCGCCGGATAAAAGGGAGGGTTGGACAGAATCAGATCAAAGGAACCCGGAGTGAAATAAGACGCCGCTTTCATGGCGTCGCCCCGGACGAGACGAACATCCGCCCGGTTGTACTCCGTATTCCGCACCGCCAGATCATAGGCTTTTTGTCGCAGTTCAATGCCGCTCACTTTCAGCGACGGCTCCCGGCCCAGAAGCAACAGAGACAAAACACCGCCGCCGCAGCCGAGATCGAGAACGGACATTCCCGGCGCCACCGGTGCCAGCGCCGCCAGAATCGGGGCGTCCACGGCGAAGCGATAGCCCTTTTTCGGCTGAAACAACCGAAAACCACCGATGCGCAGGTCGTCCAAAGTCAGCTCATTTGGATTCATCATTTTGAAGGGCGTCTTTATCCAGAAGCGACGCGCAGAAGAGACAGTCGCCGTCCCGGATGGAGCCAAAATGATCGGAACAGACATGAAAACCGGCGTCGAAAAGGGCGATCAGGTTGGCTTTTCCCGAAGCTCGCAGGTTTTTATTGCGGATGATGGATTCCATCGCCGCGTTATCCTGTTCCATTTTTTCCACATAATGACGAATCGTTGCCAATTCCTCGGTCAACGTTTTAATTTTTTCTTCCAATTCACCAATGGCTTCCGCCAGCATGAACAGTCACCGCTTTCTCAGTCTTCCAGCTGTTTCAGTTCCTCATCAATTTCCGGGTCGTCATCGTGATGACCGCGGTGGGGGTGGTCATCGTAGCTTTCAAATTTCAGACAGCACATCAGGCGGCCGCAGATCCCCGAGATTTTCCCGGGATTCAGGGACAGATTCTGATTTTTCGCCATCCGAATGGAAACGGGCTGAAATTCATCGAGAACGCTGTGACAGCAGAGCACCCGGCCACAAGAGGCGATGCCGCCCACCATCTTGGCTTCATCCCGGACGCCGATCTGGCGCAGCTCAATACGGGTACGGAAGACACTGACCAGATCTTTGACCAGTTCCCTGAAGTCCACCCGGCCATCGGCGGTAAAGCAGAAAATGATTTTGCCGCCGTCGAAGGTGTATTCCACATCAATGAGTTTCATATCCAGATTATTGTCCCGGATTTTTTCCAGACAGATCTGAAAGGCCTTTTTCTCTTTGACTTTATTTTCCTCATTGGTTTTTTCATCGGCTTCCGTGGCTTTGCGGATCACGTCTTTCAGCGGTTTTACTACTTTTTTCTCGCTGACTTCCCGGGGAGCGATGACAATGGTGCCGTATTCCATTCCCCGGGCTGTTTCCACGATCACATGGTCATGGAGTTTCAGATCCAGTCCACCGGGGCTGAAATAATAGATTTTACCGGCTTGTTTAAAGCGTACACCAACTACAGTTTCCATGCAGTCCTCCGTTTCTTTTTATACACAGGAGAAAATTCTCCACGATCAGTTTCAAATTGATGGCGCTGTTTAAAAGCACCGGCGCCGATACCGCCCATTGCCAGGCGTCAAAGAGAGCGTCCTCGCTCCATTGAGAAGCGGAAAACACAAAATCCGGTTCCGGACCGCCCCTGCGGGCATGGTAATTATCGGCCAATAAGGACGCCGCCGTCTCAAAAAAAGCCGCGGCCTCCTCTTTATTTTTATCCACAGCGTATTTTTCCGCGGCGCGGAAAAGATATTCCATGGGTTCCTTCTTTACGAGACACAGTAACTGAAATATTTCCTCCCGGCGGGCATCATCCCGGATCCGGCTCTTCATCAGACGCAGAACACGGCAGCGGGAAGCAATGGTTTCGGCAATACGGTCATCATTTTCCGCCGTCAACAGAAAGACCGTATTCTCCGCCGGTTCCTCCAGCGGTTTCAGCAGACGGTCGGCACACTCCTCGGTGAGATGATCGGCTTTTTTCAGCCAGAAAATACGTGTTCCGCCGGTTTTTGCCGTCAGCGGTGTATATTTCAGCAGTTCCACGATCTGATCTTTCACATAATTCGTCTTTGCCGGTTCCAGCGCCGCGAAATCGGGGAAATTCCCGGCCTGAAACTGCACACAGTGGCGGCAAAGACCGCAGGCTTCGCCATCCCGGGGAGAAAGACAGTTCAGCGCCATAGCGAAGGCGGTGCCTTCTTTTTCCAGAGCCGCTTCTTCCCCGTAGAGCAGATAGGCATGGCCCACATGGCCACTGAGAATATCGTCACGCAGTACATCCATCATAACAGCGGCTCCAATGCGTGAAGGACGGCGGCGAAAACCTCTTCCTCCGGCTGTTCCCCGTCAACCACGATAATATGAGGGTCTTTTTCCGCTTCGGCCAAAAAACCCCGGCGTACCCGGCGGAAAAAGTCCATTTTTTCCTGTTCCAGACGGTCTTTGGGTTTTCCCCGGCTGACGCTGACCCGTTTCGCCCCGGTTTCCTCGGAGACATCCACCAGGATGGTGCGGTCCGGCTCAATACTGGAGACCGCCACCCGGTTCACCATTTCCAGAAGGGAAAGATCGAGCCCACGGCCGTAACCCTGATAGGCGGCAGTGGACAGCGAAAAACGGTCGCAGAGAACGGCTTTTCCCTCATTAAGCGCCGGAGCGATGACCTCGGCCACGTGCTGGGCCCGGGACGCGCCGTAGAGAAGAAGCTCACAACGGTCGTTCATGGCGCTGTTTTCCGGATCCAACAGCAAATCCCGTATCTTTTCACTGATGGCCGTGCCCCCGGGTTCTCTGGTGGTAACCACGTCAAAACCGCGCTGTTCCAGATATGCTTTTGTCCGCAGCAGCTGACTGCTTTTCCCCGCGCCGTCAATGCCTTCAAAAACGAGGAACAAACCTTTTTCTCTCATGACGAACCACCTTTTCCGTCTCAAAACAGACCTTCTGACAGTCAATGATATTCATATTATTATCTCATATTATACGCTGAAATTCAAGTGGCACAAAACCTTCTCCTTAAAAGAATGACAGCGACTCTCTCCTCTTTTTGATCTTTCCCTCCGGGAAGCCACAATAAGGATTGATTTCTGCTTTATTTTTCCTTATAATATAAGGAAACCATCGATAAAGGCAGGTATTGATTATGAAATTATGGGGCGGACGCTTCGCCAAAGGAAACGACCATCTGATGGAGGACTTCCATTCTTCCATCCGTTTTGATAAACGACTCTACAAAGAAGACATCACCGGTTCCCTGGCCCACAGCAAAATGCTGGCCAAACAGGGCATCATCAGCGAAGAAGAAGGCGAAACCATCGCCAATGCCTTAAAGGAAATCTTAGCGGAAATCGAAGCCGGCGAAGCCGAATTCGACATCGCCGCCGAAGATATTCACATGAACGTGGAGACGATGCTCATCGCCAAAATCGGCGATACCGGCAAAAAGCTCCACACCGCCAGAAGCCGCAACGACCAGGTGGCGTTGGACGCCCGTCTGTACCTTTTGAAGGAAACCGACCGCATCATTGAAATGCTCAAAGAAATGGAAGAGACCCTTCTCGCCATGGCCGAAGAACATAAGGAAACGGTAATGCCCGGTTACACCCATCTGCAAAAAGCCCAGCCCGTGACATTCGCCCATCATCTGCTGGCCTATTTTGAAATGTTCCTTCGGGACATCGCCCGCCTCACCGACAGCAAAAAACGTCTTTCCGTGATGCCCTTGGGCAGCGGCGCCCTGGCCGGCACCGTCTTTCCGCTGGACCGGGAATTTGTCGCCGAAGAGCTGGGGTTTGACGCCATCACTATGAACAGCATGGACGGCGTTTCCGACCGTGATTTTATCATTGAATTTTTAAGCGCCGCTTCCATGATCATGATGCACCTCTCCCGTTTTTCCGAGGAAGTGGTGCTCTGGTCCACCGGCGAATTTGCCTTTGTCACATTGGACGACGCTTATTCCACCGGTTCTTCCATCATGCCCCAGAAAAAGAACCCCGACGCCGCCGAGCTGGTCCGGGGCAAAACC
The DNA here is from genome assembly GCA_051866595.1 of Clostridia bacterium. Classification (GTDB taxonomy): domain Bacteria; phylum Bacillota; class Dehalobacteriia; order UBA7702; family UBA7702; genus UBA7702. The sequence continues at coordinate 859 of JBJDXI010000128.1, read as the reverse complement.
GGCCGGGTCTACGGCGACCTCATGGCTCTTCTCACCGTCATGAAGGGAATCCCCCTGGCTTATAACAAAGATATGCAGGAAGATAAAGAAGCCCTCTTCGACGCCGTGGATACCGTCAAAGGCTGTCTCATGGTCTTCCGTCCGATGCTGGCCACGCTGAAAATCAACAAGGACACCATGCGTCAAAAAGCCGAAGGCGGCTTTATTAACGCCACCGACGCCGCCGACTATCTGGCGGAACGGGGCGTCCCCTTCCGGGAAGCCCACGCCATCATCGGCAATATCGTTTTGGACTGCGAAAGAAAAGGCAAAGCCTTGAAAGAGCTGACCCTTGAGGAATGGAAAAACTATTCCGATGTATTCAGCGATGACATTTACGAATTCATCGCCATTGAAAACAGCGTGAAACGCCGGAACATCCCCGGGGCGCCCTCTCCGGTCCAAACGGAAAAAGCCCTCTCCGCGGCAAGGGAACGGCTGGCGGCGCTTTAAAAATCCGCCTTCAAAAAAACAAAAAAGAAGTTCATTTTCCCTATTGACATCCATGGTAAGCCGTGTTATAATACCCACAATATCGTTCAAGAAGGTAAAAATTATGATAACCGCAAACCTCACATCTTCTCAATATTATTTTTACGCGATGGGCTTTACCTATTTTTGGGGTAAGGCTTCTTTCGGTTTGGCTGATAACGAGAGATGAGGAAACCGTGTTATCCCTTCGGTGGAATCAAACCCGCAGTCAAATCGGCTGCGGGTTTTTATTTACCCAAGAAAAAGAAAGGAAGATAAATTACCATGATCGTCGTATTGAAAGAAAATCCCAATCCCGTACAGCTTGAAAACCTGATTACCTGGCTCA
>JBJDXI010000127.1:0-41930 GCA_051866595.1 Clostridia bacterium | reverse complement strand
CAATCACATCACCGATGACAATTTTGTCTTTGATCACCACGATAATGGTATCGTCCCCGGCGATACAGCCCACCAGCTCCTGCCAGCCACACTGGTCGAGGCAGGCGGCAAGGCCCTGAGCCGTACCGGGCAGCGTTTTAATGACAATCAAATTTTCCGCGCTGTCAATGGAAACGGCGTTATCCAAAAACATACGGCGCATACGCTCGGCAATATTGCCAACGGAAATATTCACCGGCATACTGTATTTGGAAAAATTTCCCTCCACAGGGATTTTAATAAGACCGATTTCCTTGATATCCCGGGAAACCGTAGCCTGTGTTACATTATAACCGTGCTGTTTTAAACGTTCCGCCAGATCAAACTGGGTACCGATTTCTTCTTTTTCAATGATCTTCTGGATCATCTTTTGTCTGGATGCTTTCGTGCCCATAAGTTACCTCGTCTTTTTTTGAATTACCATCATCAGCGGCGCTTTTCTTTTATTCGGAAAAGACGTTTCCGAAACCGACCAGAGAGAAGAAGGAAGATCTTCCGCAAAGGATTCCACCGCTGACTTTTCTTCTTCCCCGCCGGGATGTCCCCAATATAACGCCAGAAATACAGCGCCGCCGGGAGCCAGAAGGGAAGTTGCCGTTTCCAGAGCTTTCAGCGTTGTCTCTTTCCGGGTGACGATCCGATGATCGCCCTTGGGCAGATAGCCCAGATTGAAAAGAGCGCACTGTATTTTTTCTTTTACATAAAAAGCCATATTTTCATGGCCGTCCAGGATCAGCCGGGCGGAAGAACCTTCCTCCGCCGATTTCAGCAGCGCTTCCGTTTCTTTCACCGCGGTTTCCTGTATATCAAAGGCATAAACCTTGCCTTCTTTGCCGACTTTCCGACAGAGGAAAAGTGTGTCGAGACCGTTTCCCATCGTCGCGTCCACAGCGACGGCGCCGGGAAAAAGAATTTTCGACGCTTCTTCGTGAATCCGGTCGCAAACAGGCAAAACCAGATTGCTCACGTTCTTTCCCTCAGTTTTTCATTCAATACATGGAAGAAGGATTTATCATTGAATCGGATAAATACCGTGGACAGATCCGATTTGCTGATACGGATATCATCATCCTTTTCCAGAAGCAGTGTGAAAGTTTTGCCGTCTACGCTCAGAATACACTGGCCCTCTTCTCTCTCGGCTTTCAGCATGATTTCACGGTTCGCGTCAATCACTAGAGTGCGGCAGTAGAGACAATGAGCGGATACCGGCGTCAGGATCATCGCGTCCATTTCCGGAGAAACGAGAGGCCCTCCCGCCGATAAGGAATAGCCCGAAGCCCCGGTGGGTGTCGCGACGATCAGCCCGTCGCCGTTATAGGAAAGCGACGGCTTCCGATCCACATACACATCAATATGCACAAGACCTTCAAAAGATTTTTTCGTCAATACAAAATCATTGAGACAATGGAATTCTTTATAAAGCTCACCGCCGCGGTAAATCTCCGCTTTCAGCATCATGCGGTTATCCAGAACGTAATCACCGTTGAGCAACCGTTTCAATGCCGGATAGAGCTGATCATCGGGTTCCACTTCAGCGAGAAAACCCATGTGCCCCATGTTGATGCCGAAAATCGGCACCGAAAAGCGAGCGGCCTGACGGGCAACGGAGAGCAGCGTACCGTCTCCACCCATCACAATCAGACAATCGCAGTCCCGGCCTTCGCTGCTCAGAAATTCACGAAGGAATGTCTGATCAATCACTTCATAATTTTGGGAAGGTACAATCACCTCGGCCCCTTCATTTCGAAGCCAGGCAATAATATCCCGTTCCACGGCAGAATCCGTGCGTTTATAGTTGGCAAGAACCCCGATTTTCTTCATCAATATCCATCCTCTGATATTTAATATACAATATTATTCCCCTGCTGTAAAGAGTCAACTGTATAATAATTTCATTCTTTTTATATTTCTTCAAAAGCTTTCGCCACAAGAAAATCCACATCGGGATCTTCAAAAACCGCGCCGTTTTTCCGCAGAAGCACGAGATATTCACGATTACCTTCGGGCCCCTTGATCGGTGAAAAAGTCAGTTTTTCCACCGAAAGACACTGTTCCTTGAAAAAAGCCAGGAGATCACAGATCACCTCTTTATGAACGGCAGGATCCCGCACCACGCCTTTTTTGCCCACTTTCTCTTTCCCAGCCTCAAACTGGGGCTTAATGAGTGAGACAAAAGCACCGTCTTCCTTTAAAAAAGGAATCAAATGGGGAATCAGCTTTTTCAGGGAGATAAACGAAGCATCCATCACGATGAAGTCCGCCGGCTCCGGCACTTGCTCTTCCGTCAAATAGCGGGCATTGACTTTTTCCAGCACCACCACACGGCTGTCACTTCTAAGAGACCAGGCCAGCTGACCGTAACCCACATCGACGGCATATACTTTTTTCGCCCCGTTCTGGAGGGAACAATCGGTAAAACCACCGGTCGATGCTCCGATGTCAAGGACGGTTTTATCTTTGAAATCCAGTTCAAAGGCTTTTACTGCTTTTTCCAGTTTTAGACCGCCGCGGCTGACATAAGGCAGATCATGGCCAATGACCTCAATTTCCGTATCTTCGGCAATCATCGTTCCGGCTTTGGTCTCCTTATTGCCATGGATCAGGATACGTCCCGTCATAATGGCGGTCCGGGCTTTTTCTCGGGAGGGGAACAGATTACGTTCCAGTAAAATCACATCAAGTCTTTTTTTCATTTTATTTTTCCATTATTTCATGAACCGCGCCGACAATGCCATCGGCATCGAGGCCGTATTTCGCCATGAGAAAACCGCGTTTTCCCTGACGGATCGGTTCATCGGGATAACCAAGCTGTTTCAGAACAACACGGCAGTTATTCCGTATCATGGCTTCCGCCACGGCGCTGCCGAAACCGCCGCCGATCACATGATCTTCAATCGTAATAAAGGAAGAATAGCTCTTCGCCAATTCCGTCAAGGATTCCTCATCTACGGGTTTTACAAACCGGGGATTAAAGACGCCCACGGAAATGCCCTCTTCCGCCAGGATCTCCGCGGCTTTCAGGCCTTCTTCCATCATGATGCCGAGAGGTATCAGCAAAATATTCTCGCCTTTTCTCACCAGCTCGCCTTTGCCCAAAGCCAACGGTTCATGGTGATAATCCTTATCCCAGGAAGACACGGCACCCCGGGGATACCGCAAAGCGCAGGGACCTTTCAGTGAAAACGCGAAAGGAAGCATTTCCGCCATTTCCGTGGCGGTACCCGGCGATAAATACGTCAGATACGGAAAAGAACGGAGGAGAGAAATATCATAAATCCCCTGATGGGTCTCGCCGTCCTCACCGACAACGCCGGCACGGTCGATACCAAACACCACAGGAAGTTTTTGCAGACAGACATCGTGGTAGATCTGATCCGCCGCCCGCTGCAAAAAGGAAGAATAAATGGCCACACAGGGCTTCATGGCATTGCGGGCGAGTCCCGCGGCATAAGTCACGGCATGAGGCTCCGCGATGCCCACATCGAAAAAGCGGTCGGGGAAACGGCAGGAAAAAGGTTTCAGGCCGGTTCCGTCGGGCATAGCGGCGGTGATGGCCAGAATATCGGGATCATCCAGTGCCAGTTCGGAAAGTTTTTCACCGAAAATCTGGCTGAATCCCGGCGCGCCGCCTTTTTTCAGCACCTCTCCGGTGGTTTTATCAAAGGGCGCGATACCGTGAAATTTATCCGGTTCCCGCTCGGCAAAGGCATAACCCTTCCCCTTTTGCGTAAGAACGTGCAGAAGCACCGGACCTCTCACGTTTTTACAATATTGAAGATGGCGTTCCACCGCGGCAATGTCATGGCCGTCGATGGGGCCGAGATAGGTAAAACCGAGTTCCTCAAAAAGCATTCCCTGCATCATCAGGTATTTGACACTGTTGCGCAGCCGACGCAAACCGGAAAGAACCCGTTTCCCGCCGCTGGTGCGGACGAGCACACTCTTTAAATGCTGTTTTTTGCGGCCGTAATTGGGTGAGGTACGAACCCGGGCCAGATAGTTCGCCATGGCGCCGACGTTTTGGGAAATGGACATCTGATTGTCATTTAAAATCACGATGAGATCCTCAGCGCGGCTGCCGGCGTTATTCATGGCTTCATAGGCCATACCTCCGGTGAGAGCGCCGTCCCCGACGACCGAAATAACCCGGTAGCTTTCACCTCTCAGATCCCGGGCAACGGCAAGGCCCAGCGCCGCGGAAATAGAGGTACTGCTGTGACCGGTATCAAAAGCGTCGTATACGCTCTCTTCGGACTTTGGAAAGCCGCTAAGCCCCCCGTACTGACGAAGGGAGCCAAAGGTGTCCTTTCGGCCCGTAAGAATTTTATAGGCATAGCTTTGGTGCCCCACATCAAAGATGACCCGATCTTTGGGAAAATCAAAAGCGCGGCACATGGCAATCACCAGTTCCACCACGCCGAGACTGGGCGCCAGATGGCCGCCGGTTTCCGACACGTGGTCCACCATAAATGTTCTTATTTCCGACGCGAGCCGCGGCAGTTCCGTCTCAGTCAACGCTTTGACGTCGGCCGGACACGCGATATTTTCTAAAATCATATTATCCGTCTCTTTCCGATTTATTTTTACGGGCGAAAAGGTTCCCCCAATGAGGATAATCGAGAAGAATACCTACCATTCCCATGATCCGATCCGCATTCTGAATGGCGATGCCCTTCATCACGGCTTTACCGCCGACGGTGAGGGCCGAAACAAGGCCGGACATCAGCGCGGACAAAAGCACAATATTCATCAGGGAATCACCGATGACGACAACGAGGGTAGCGCCTAAAGCACCGGAAACAATGCCACAGATGTCGCCGACGACGTCGCAGCAGATATTCGCCACCACATCGGCTTTGCGCAATAGTTTCAGGGTAATCACCGCTCCCGGAGCCTTCCGGGAGGACTTGGCGTTAAAAGGGACAATATCCGCGCTCATGGCGGCGACGCCGATGGCGTCGAAAATCACACCGATGGCAATCACCAACAGTAAAACAAGAAAGATAAGTGAAACGGCGGTCATGCTTTCCACCGCCGCGTTGGTGACAAAGCTCACCAGGGTCGCACAAAAAAAGGTACCTGAAAACACCAGTAAAATATGTTTCAACGTACCTTGCTTCTTTTTGTCATTTTTTTTATTGGACAATTCTTTCTCCGAAAACAATGAATTTTTAAAAGATAAAAAACAGGTGACAACCCCGCGAGTAAACGCTGCGGCTTTGGTCCGGAAGGCTTTCCCATTTCCGAACCTTTTCGTCGCCGAAAAGGCGGTTTCCCTTTACACGGAAATCTTTTACAGTACCGGATTGCCACTTAGTCCGCACTTTAATCCCCGCAGGATCTTATGTCGAATAAACGGCCTAGGAGTTTTCCTCGGCAGCAGCACCATGTTCTACGCTCTTTTGCAGTACCGGTTTCAATACCTTCCCCGGGGTGTTGGCCGCACCACGGTTCGGCTTTCATGAAACATCCACCTTAACCACTCAAGCCAGGCTACACTGTACCCAGTTCACCCGAATACAGGTTCTTTCCCAAGCCGTAGTTCCCTTCTCGACCAAAAGAAGTTCCCCACAGTCGAGGGTCTCCACGGAAGCTGGGTAAGCCTTCATGCCGTTGAAGGTTCCCCAACAACCTTAACTCCCAGCATCAGCCCCAAACTGGGCGTAAGAAGCCAACACCAGAAACTTCATCGATATGCCCTTAACGGATTTTTAGCCCCGTCTTCAAACAAGGATTTGCTGACTAGAATACCGCATCACCTGTTTACTTATATATTATACAGTTTTTATTCATTATTTGCAAGTGTCCCCCGTAAAAAACCTGTTAAAAGAAAAAGAATTACTCTAAAGTACACAAAAACAAAGTATTTTCTTCTCATTTTACCTTTTCCGCTCCGTTATTTTTCCCCTTTTTCCACCGTCCATACAGCAGAAGCACGACACAGACGATACAATAATAAAAATCGGCGTCAAAAAACGGCACGGCCCAAAGACCGTGCCGAAGGCTGCGGGAAAATCCCGGACACAACACAGGGAAAACCCATAAAAATAAAATATTTATTTTCTGCGGTTCAGCAATTCATCACAGAGTTCTTTCAATACCGTACCGTCAACGGAAAGCTTTTCCGCCCAACGGTCCGCCTCCTTTGCCGCGTCTTCGGCGGCTTTCTTCGCTCCCTCAACGCCCAGCAGCGTAATATAGGTAGTTTTATTGTTTTCCTCGTCGGAGCCGATGGGTTTGCCCAATTCCTCAAAGGTGCTTTCGTGATCCAGAATATCATCAATGATCTGAAACGCCAGCCCCAGACGGTCGCCGTAATTCATCAGAGCCTTTAAATCGTCTTCTCCGACCCCGGCCAGAATCCCCGCCGCCATAACGGAGAGGCGGATCAGCGCCCCGGTTTTATCGTAATGGACGGAACGCAGCTCATCCAGGGTCAGGGATTTTCCTTCGGCCTGAATGTCTTTGGTCTGCCCCCGCACCATACCGTTGATGCCGGCGTTTTCCGCCGTCAGAGCGATAGCGGCAATCACCCGGGAGGCAGGAATAGACGTATCCACACGACACATCATAGCGAAGGCCTCCGTCAGCAGACCGTCTCCGGCCAGAATCGCCTGGGCCTCTCCGAAAACTTTGTGGTTGGTCAACCGGCCCCGGCGGTAATCATCGTTATCCATGGCCGGAAGATCATCGTGAATCAGGGAATAGGTATGAATCATCTCAATCCCGGCGGCAAAGGGCATGACCTTGGCCGATTCCAGCCCGTAAAGCTCCGCGGCTATCAGAAACAGCGATGGGCGGAGACGTTTTCCCCCGGCACGCAAAGAATAAGCCATGGATTCCCGCAATAAATCCCCTTTTTCATCAAGGAGTGTATTCAGATAATCCTCGATCTCTATTCGCTTATCTTCCAGAATCTCTTTGATCATCATGGAGTTCACCTCTTAAAAAGGAAGATCATCTTCCAACGGCATTTCGGGTTCTTCCGTATCATCCTCATCACTGCCGGCAGCGATTTCCGCCTGAGTGAGTACGGCGATTTTGCCTTCAGCCTCGGCCAGTTTCTTTTCACAGACACGGAGAAGGCCGATACCTTTCTCAAAATCGGCCAGCAGTTCATCGAGACCCAGATCGCCTCGTTCCATTTCATGTACCGTCTGTTCCAGTTCTTTTAACGCGTCCTCAAATTTCGGTTCATTCCTTGTCATAAAAAGTTCCCTCCCCGGTTTCTTTTACGGTGCAGGTAAGCACGCCCTGATGCAGTTGAACGCATACTTCCTCATCCAGTTTCACCCCGGCGGCACTCCGCAGAGGCTTTTTATTTTTCAGACAGATACTGTACCCCCGTTCCAACGTATTAAGGGGGCTTAAAACCGCCAGTTTTTCTTTCAGCAGCTGATAATTGTTTTTCGCTTTCTCATAATCTTCATAAAAGGCCTTATCTAGCCTTTGCTGCAATAAATCGAGATTCTGATACTGACTTCGGAAAAGTCGGTCTTTCTGAGTAAAAACATAGCTTTCCCCGAGCTTCTGAAGGCGTTCCCAACGGGATTTCAATGCCATGTTGAGCCGCTGTTTCATGGCGCTTTCCATCAGCGAAAAGCGGGCTTCCATATCGGCCAGAGACGGCACGGCCATTTCCGCCGCGTGGGACGGCGTCGCCGCCCGGCGGTCCGCCACAAGATCGGCGATGGTGTAATCCGTTTCATGGCCAACGGCGGAAATCACCGGCAATTCCGATTCATAAATCGCCCGGGCCACCGGCTCGGTATTGAAGGCCCAGAGATCTTCAATGGAACCGCCACCCCGTCCGACGATGAGCAAATCCACATTTTTTACCCGGTTGAACCAGCGGATCCCCGCCACAATATCACCCTCGGCAAGCTCTCCCTGCACTGCGGCGGGATAAAGCAGCAGGCTGATGGAGGGAAAACGGGCAGTGGCGACGTTCTGAATATCGTGCCACACCGCTCCGGTGGGAGATGTCACCACGCCGATCCTTAAAGAAAGATCGGGAATTTTCTTTTTATGGACTTCGTCAAAAAGCCCCTCTTTACTGAGTTTTTCTTTCATCTGCTCATAGGCCAGATAGAGATCCCCCAGTCCCGCCACTTCCATGGCGTCGGCATAGAGCTGATACTGGCCGCTGCGCTCAAAAACGTCGATGTGGCCGCGAATCACTACCTTCTGTCCGTTTTCCGGTTTAAACCGCAGTTTGGAAGCGGCGCCCCGAAACATCACACAACTGATAAAGGCTTTGTCGTCTTTTAAGCCGAAATAGAGATGGCCCGAGGAATGGGCTTTGAAGTTGGAAATTTCCCCTTCCACCATCAGGTGCTGCAGCTTATCATCCATGTTCAGGCGGCGTTTGATATAGTTATTCAGCCGGCTGACGGATACAGCCTGTGACATCATTTATCTTCCTCCTGTCCGATGCAGTGTCAGCGCGGCCGCTCCCACGGCATTGTCTGAAGCGTAGCGGGGATCGGCAAAATAAAGTTCTCCCTTGGGAAGATGTTCCTGAAGGTATTTTTTGATATAACCGTTGCACATCACGCCGCCGGCCAGCAGTACCGTGGTAACGCCGGTACGTTCAAAAAGACCTTCAAAAACTTTGACCATGGTCCGGGCGATGGTATGCTCCACCGTCCGTGCCACCGTTTCCCGGGGAACCCCTTTTTCCGCCATGCGCCGGATGGCGGTTTCCTGTCCGGAGAAGGAAAATTCATTTCCTTTGACCCAGATTTTGACCGGAGGAATTCCCCCTTGATGTTCCATCGCCAGCTTTTCCAGATGTTTACCGCAGGGAAAGGGCAATCCCATCAGAACGCCGATACGGTCAACGAACTGACCGGCGTGAAGATCATTGCCGAAAGCTTCCAGCGTAAGCCGGAAATGTCCCCGGCTTTCCTTTTCCGCCAACAGGATTTCGGAAGTGCCGCCGGAAAAATGGCAGAGAAGAAAGTGCTCGGGAATTTTCTCCAACATTCCCAGAGAGTACCAACCCGCCATCATGTGACCCTCCTGATGGCTGCCCTCGATAAAGGGAACCCCCAGGGACACCGCGACGGAACGGCCGATTTTTTCTCCGCCTAGAAATACCGGCATATAGGAACCTTCCACCGGCCGTGGTTTCACACTGCATCCCACCGCCGTGATTTGGGAAAAATCGTATTCTCCCGCCAGTTCTTCCAGAAAAGCGGGAACATTGTGAATATGCTGAAAGAGAGCTTCAGACTGCAAAAGCCCCCTCTGTTTGGGGGGAACGTCCAAAACTCTCCTCTTGTCGCTTAAAAGTATGCCGTCGGCGGACATCAGTGCCACCGACGATGTATAACAGCTCGTATCAAAGGCTAAAATCATTTCGCTTTTTCTCCGTCGGCGGTTTTCGGAGGACGGGCCTTATCCAGAATCCCGTTCACAAAGGAATAGGCGTCTTCTTCTCCGTAACGTTTCGCCAGTTCAATCGCTTCATTAACGGAAACCTCATAAGGAATGCTCTCCATATAACGAATTTCATACAACGCCATGCGGATCAGATTTTTCTCGATGACATTGATACGGTCCAGCGTCCAGCCTTTGGCGTGGGCAGTGATAAATTCGTCCAGTTCCTCTTTTTTATCGGCCACACCGGCGGTGAGCTCCAGAATATAGCTGCGTTCTTTTTTATTGATCAGGCCTTTTTCCAATGCTTCTTCCATGGTGCCTTCGGCAACCTCGAGGGGATTTTTGCCAACATCCATCTGAAAGATCATTTTAAAGGCGGTTTCTCTTGCCTGTTGTCTGCTCAAAACAATTCTCCGTTATCTTTTTATTCCGCCGTTTCCGCGGCTTCATCTTCCTTCTGCATGGCAATGCCCTGCACCACAATGGATACTTCGGCAACATGAAGGCCGGTCATGCCCTCTACCGCGGATTTCACAGCGGCCTGCACTTCCTCGCAGACTTCACGGATTTTGTAGCCGTAAGAAACCAACAGGTTCATATTGATCTTTACCTGTCCTTCTTCCACTTCCACTTTCACGCCTTTGGCGCTGTTTTTCTTGCCAAGCTTTTCAATAATATCGCCGGCGCGACTGCCGCACATACCACCGACACCGTCGATCTCACCGGCGGCAATGGCGGCAATGGTGGCCACCACTTCATCGGAGATCCGTACACTGGTCACGGCATCTTCTTCACAACACTGGGTTTCTTTATCGTTCAGATCGCTCATGTTCAAAACCTCCACGATTCCGTTTTTTGATTTTTCATGGAATGAAAAGAATCCTCACCGCGGCAAAAAAGCCCGCCGCAGGATTTTCCGATAATATTATAGCAAATTCCGCGTCAAATAACAACGGTTTTTCCCAAGAAAAAGCACGAAACGAAAATATTGCGCATCCTCACTCCACCGTAAAAACCGAAAGACGGTTTTCCTCCACACCGGTATAGGAACAGACAAAGGCGGAGAGCGCCGCTTTTTCATCTTCACCGAGGTCCGGAGCGTTCAGCATCAGAAGAGAGATGTTTTCTCCCATCACAAAAATCGCATCACGGTAATTGCGTCCGATGAGAATTTCCTCCACCTGATCTTCCATAGAAGCCACACGGTAAAGCTGTTCCAATCCCTCTTCCGCCTCGCTTCTGGCATTCTCATCCCGGGCGGGATCCTCCAGAACACGGAGGTATAATTCTTCCTTTTCATCCCGGCGCTGTTCCCTGCCGATGCGGAAATCAGAGAAGAAATCCCGGTTTTCCGCCGCGGCGGCGGAAACAGCCTGATCCTCACCGTCGTTCTCCGTCTTCTCGGTTTCTCCGGAGGGCTCATAGACCATGTCATTGCCTCCGGAAAACAGCGCCGCGCCGACGGTAAATACGAGAAGCGCCAATATCAGAAGAAAAAAACTTTTTCGTTTCGGTTCCATTACTGTCCCTCCATCACCGTAATCTCCACGCGGTTCTTGCCAATGGCTAAATAGGAAGCCACGGCGGAAAGCAGACGCTCTTTAACACGGTCGTCACCGGCGCCTTCGGCCATCACGAGAACACCCCGGACTTCCGGATAAGACCTCGATGTCACGACCGGCTCTTTATCACCGTCGGTGAGCACCATCTGGCGTTTCTGATTCGATTCCACCGTACCGTCTTCCTTGCGGGTTTCGCCGGTTTCCTCGTCGTAAGCGTAGGTTTCCTCAACATCGCCTTCCCAGGAGATCAGCACTTTCACTTCGCCGGCACCTTCCATCCGGGAAAGCAGCTGTTCCAGATCACCGGAAATATCCAGGGGATCCCGTGAAGAAGAATCCGAAGAAACAGCGGAAACATTCTCTTTTTCGACGGAAGACTTACCGGCGCCACCGCCGATGACCATCAGCAATACCGCGGCAACGGTGAGAATGATCAAAAGCATCAGCTTTTTCTTATCCTTTTTTACGATGTGCATCAGATTTTCCTTCACAATCCATTCTCCTTTCCAAAGATCAAAGCATAGGTTTACGCGGTACATTCATATCCATCGTCCCACAACGGTTCACTCCATACGGATGCGGATCACTTCTTTTGGAATACCGTAATCCGCAACGAGCAGATCCTGAATTTCAGCGGTAACAACCGGAGGATTGGAAATTTCTCCCTTTATCGTCACCTCCGCTTCGGCAAAACCGCTTTCCTCCATAACAAGAAAAACCGAAGCTTCACTCCCTTCATAAATCCGCTCCAGTTTTTCCTCAATCTCTCCACCGAGAACGGAAGCGGCCTCCCTGTAAACGGCGGCTTCATCGTATTCCGTTTCCGCTCCCTCCAGAGCGACGTCACCGAGAGCGGAAAAATCCATAGCCGAAAGATCGGTATCCGTCCAGAGCGCGACGAGGGGGTTCAGCATCAACGCCATGAAATAAAGGCCGAAAACGAGCTGAACCGGACGTTTCACTCCCGTATCCGGCAAAAGCATATCACAGAACGCCGCCACCACGGCAACGATCACCAGATCCGAGACCATTTCTGTTAAGAAACTCATGACGCCTCCTCAGCGAAACATCATCGTCATATTGCTGACGCCGACGATGCAGAATATCAAAAAGAAAAACAACAGACCGGCACAGACAAGCAAGGCAAAAAGAAGCATCAGCACCGATGAAAAATCCGAAAGAGACGCGACAAAGGCGTCATCACCAAAAGGCTGGAGCACGGCGGCGGTCAATTTAAATAGAAAAGCCATAAGCAAAATGCGCAGGGCCGGTACTAGCATCACCGCGAATACGGCAATAACACCGAAAATGCCGATACTGCTTCGCAGCAGCAGACCGGCGCCGAGAATGGAGTCAAAGGCGTCAGCAATATAACCGCCAACCAGCGGAATAAAACTGCCGGTAGCCATTTTCGCCGTTTTCAGGGTCAGACCGTCCACTGTACCAGCGGCAAAGCTTTCCAGACTGAGGAGCCCGGTAAAAACCGTCATCATAAATCCCAAAGCGATCAGAATCACACTGCGGATCAGTTCGTAGAATTTACGAAAAGAATAACGTGACGTCAGCTGGGAGCAGATTACCAATGCCGCCGCCACGAGAAGCAACGGCAGAAAAAAACGCTCCAGAAGACCGAGAAAAAGCGTGATCACCGCGAGAACCGAAGGCTGTACCACCGAAGCCGCCACAGCACCGCCGGTGAGAGCGAAAGAGGTCAGCAATACCGGAAGGACGGCGCAAAGAAAATCCGCGGCCCTCTCTATGGTACCGGTACCGAGTTCCAGGGCCAAATGAAAGTTTTTCACGGCGACAAGCAGAAAAGCCAGAAAAAGCACCCACTGTCCCACCTTGGAAATACTGCCTTGGGGAAAACTTTCGGCGAATACATGGAACACCGCGCCAACCACACCCAAAAGCAGAAGCTGGGAAAGAAGAGCGGAAAAAGTGCGAAGCTCCCGTAGGACGAGGGAAAGAAACGTATCCCAAAGAGAGGAAAGATCCAAGGAAAAATCACCGTGAATCATATCCGTCAGCAAATCGCTTAAGGAAATTGTCCCGTCCAGCGTTTCATCCAGCTGTTCCACGGCATCCTCCAAAGCGGAAAGATCCATACAGGGATCCGTTTCGGCAGCGGAAATTCCGACGGGACACAGCAGAAAAAGAAAAAGAAAACAAACCCCCCATCGCATCCGAAACATAGGGCACCTCACTGAAATACATCCATCACCGTGGATAAAATCGTCTCCAGAAGCGGCATGGCCATGACCATAATCACCACTTTCGTACCGAGATCCACTTTTCCCGCCAGGCTTCCCTCACCGACGTCGCGGCAGAGTTCTCCGGCGAACTCGCCGATATAGGCAATCCCCACCACCTTGATAACGAGACCGACGTAATCGGTTTTCAGACCCGATACCGACGCGATTTCCTCCACCGTCCGGAAAATCTCCGCGAAATAGGGAATCAGTTTCAGCAAAATCAGAATACCGCCGCAGAGAGCAACAAGAATCGCCGCGGTAGCAAAACCACTGTCCTTTAAATAAAGGGAGATCACCGCCGTCACAAGGGACAGCACAACAAAAGAAATAATAATTTCCATGGTAAAAGCCCTTTCCTCAAGACATATTGATGACCGAAGCCACCTCCTCAAAAAGTTTTACCACATAGGGAATCACCTTGATCAGCGCGATAGTGATTCCCAGAAACAACGTCAGATACGCATATTCTTCTCTGCCGGCCTGTTTCAGCAAAAGATGCAGAATCGTCACGGCAATGGCCAATCCGGCCAGAAAAAAGAGGATTCCGAACTCGTCCACAGGGCACCTCCTTTATATAAACACCAACGCCGCGCCGAGACCGAAAAGCCAACCGCCGCCGAGAAACACCCGGCCCCACTTTTTTTCGTTAAGCTCCGCCTCTTTACCGGCGTTTGACGCCAGTTCCTCCATATATCCCAGATCCTTCCGGGTATGTTCCAGATCGGAAGTACCGAGACCGAGACCGAAACGACGCATCCATTCCAGATCATCATCGGTCAGCGCCAGACAGTCACGGTTTTCCGACAGCGCCTCCGCGAAAGCCTCCTCGGCGCCGGTATTTTCCCGCAACAGACGGGAGGTGCGAAAAAATACCTGCCGCATCCCGCCTTTCATGCTTTCTCCCGCCCGTTCAAAACAGAGCCAAAGAGGCGATGCGGCATAGGTCATTTCCCGTTCCACTCCGTGAAGTCCCAATAAGAACTGGCGCAGATCATCTCTGCGCTGTTTCAGATCGCTGTACAGGATCACACCACCGATGCCCAGTGCCGATACGATCGCCAGAAACGGAATGAGTTTCCACATAATCAAAGCCGCCCTCCTTTTTTCTTTGAACATAAATTGCCGCCACGGTACCGGGACGCGGCTCGGAGGAAAGACGCACCAGACGACAGAACACGCCGTCGGCCAGAAGACTGCGAAGAACAGGACGGTGAAGCAGTTCCTCCAGAGTACCGCCGTGAGCCGTCAAAAGCAGTTTTACGCCGGAACGTACCGCGTCGGCCACGGCCCGGCGATCCTCCTCGGTGCCGATTTCATCGGTGACCAGAATCTGCGGAGAAAGAGACCTCAGCGCCAGAATCATCCCCTCGCTTTTCGGAAAGCCGCTCAACACATCGGTAAAGGGGCCCACATCACAGCAGGCTTGTCCCTGTTCAACGCCGGCAATTTCCCCTCTCTCATCCACCAACGCCACGTTGCAGGGCGGAGAGTACCTGTTTCCGCCGGAAAGCAGGCGCGTCAGATCCCGCAGCAGCGTGGTCTTTCCCGCCCCGGGAGAAGAGAAAAGAAGTGTATTCTGAAAACCATCGCGATCAAAAAGACCGGGCAGAAGCGGAAGGCCAATGTCCTTAAGCTCCCGGGAAAAGCGGTAATTCAAGGAACGGATTTCTTTCTGCGTTTTCACCCGGCCGTTTTGCAGAACAGCACTTCCGGCGATACCGACACGGTGTCCGCCTTTTAATGTGATATAGCCCCTTCGGAGCTCTTCTTCCAGAGCGTAAACCGAGGAGGCTGTCACTTTTTGCCAGCCTTCCCGCAATTCCCTTTCCCCGATCAGGAGCCCTTTCCCTGGATCAGTCAGACCTTTTTCACCGACACAGCGGATTTTTGGGCCGAAACAGACCGCCAGCGGCGCCCCGAGGCGGAAACGCACTTCCGTGAATCCATCAAGGCTGCCGCCGCACTGAATCAACGCCGCCGCGGCTTTTTCCGGCAAATAGCTGAGAAAGGATTCCAGTACGTCTTTTTCCGTATTCTCCATTTTCCCTTCCTCCTTTCTATATAACCTATGAGACAGGCTCCGGCGATAGAACGAAGGAGAATCATAAAAAAAGATTGACCGATGACGAAAAAAGTATTATCCTTATGTTGGTACAGCTTATCATAAAGAATGAAAATTAAAGGAGGTGTCGTCTTGATTGCCGTCAATTTAAACCAACTTTCAAAAAAATACGGCAGAAGAATCGGTATCAGCGGCATTGACCTCATCATTCAGGAAGGTGAGATTTTCGGTTTGATCGGCCCCGACGGCGCGGGAAAAACCACCGTTCTCAGAATTCTGATGAATTACATCCTTCCTTCCGACGGTGAGGCTGAAGTCTTTGATATGGATGTGACAGACGAAGCCAAAGAAATCAAAAGGGATACGGTTTACGTCCCCGGCGAAATCTATTTTTACCATAAAATGAAAGCCGGAAAATACATAAACCTGATGCTCAAATCGCACCGCCGCAAAAAGGACGAGCGTTTACAGGAAATCATCCGGGTTTTTGAAATTGATGTCAAAGAACGTTTTGAGGATATGGACCGCAGTGATCAGAAAAAGCTGGCGCTGGCCGCGGCCATCGCCGTATCACCCCGGCTCCTGCTCCTCGATGAGCCGCTCCGCGGCCTTGACGCCAATATCCAGAGCCGTCTTTTTGATTATTTACTGGAACTTCAGGATCAGGGCACGACCATTGTAATCACCGGACGAGACGTTGACGAAATCGCTTCGATATGCAACCGCATCGCCATTATTGAAAACGGTGAAATCACTGTCACACCGGAAGAATTCGCAGCGGAAAATCCTGATTTCCGGGAAATTCCCCGTCCGGTACTGACAGAAGATGACTTTGAAGATGACTTCCCGGGTTCGGATTTGGAAGACACCGCGCCCATCGGCAATATGGAAGATACGATTGTGATCATTCCGGCGGTAAAAGAAGAAGCACCGGCCAAAGCCGAAGAAATCCCGGATGAAGAATTGGAAGAGCCGGCGGAAGACACGATCCCCACGGAAGAAATGGCTGAAAAAGAACCCGTAAAGGAAGAACAAAAACCCGCCGAAAACAAAAAACAAAAAGAAAAGAAGAAAGAAACCACGGCGAAAAAACACACGCCGAAAGAAAAAAATATCACCATCAAATCCATCGGATTCCAAAGAGATGCCTTTGAAGCCATCGGCGCGGAAATTATCAGCGAAGAAGGCAATAAAATCATCATGGAATACAGCGGAGACCTTGGAAATCTGGCAAAACTGCTCTACGACCTCAACATGGATGATATTTGCATCAGCAGTAAGGATTTACAGGAAGAGTTCCTGCCCTTTTATGAAGGAGGTGGAAAAGCATGACTGTATTTCGTCTTGATCTCAAACGAAACATCGGAGAAATCATCAGCTGGACCATTGTGATCTCCGCCTGTATCGCGATACTGATGTTCCTGCACCGGATGTTCGGCAATGTTTTCAATCCGGAAAGTTTTTCCGGTAGAGTAGAAGCCCTTCCTCCCCTTGTCCGAGGGGTTCTGGGTCTTGGCGGTTCCCCGGATTTAAGCCAGCCTTTCCAGTTTGCGGCTTATATTTTCCAATTTATCCTGCTCCTTTCCGGCATCTACGCCTGCACTTTGGGAGCACGCACCCTTTCCGGGGAAGAAAGCAAAGGTACCATTGAGTTTCTTTACGGTCTTCCCGTCAGCCGGGGGAGCATCTTACGACAGAAATTTTTCTGTGGCATCTTCCGTTTCTGGATTTACTGCACCGTTGTTTTCGCGGTCACCTGCCTTATGATATGGCTGTTAAACCGTGATATGAGCATTTCCGGCATCATCATTGCTCTGATCCGCATCTATATCTGCCTCTTCGTTTCCGGGCTTGTTTATATGTCCGTCGGGTTGCTGATTTCATCACTGTTCCGCAGCAACGCGGAAAGTATTTCCGTGGCATTGGCGCTGGTGCTGATCACTTACATCATCGGTATGATGGGCAGTGTAATGACCCACCTGAAATTTCTCTGCTATTTATCACCGGTCCACGCCATGCTGCCGCTGAAGGCTTTAAATAACGGATTCAGCATTATCGGTCTGGCTGTCGGTATTGCGACGATTATCCTCGCAGGGCTGCTGGCATCTCTCCGTTACAGAAAAAAAGACTTTCTTGTATAAAAAGCAAACTTTATCTGACACATAAAAAAACGATGCAGTTTTTACACTGCATCGTTTTTATTAGTAGAATAAAACCACTAACAGAAAATATTCTTATTTATTCCGGCGTTCCGCCATTTTCTTGATGACGCTGGGGTAACTTTCCAGGTCGGTATGGGGAAAGAAACCGGCGGCGCTCATTTTCATGATGAAATCCGGGAATTGGGCAAATTCCAGATAATAAATATTCTCACAGATATGCCGGATACGGCCGTACTGTTCTCTGTCCGTCAGCAGCTTATAACATCCATTCAAAGAACCGTTGCCGATACTTACAAATTTAGAGCGGTCCACATCGGGGTACATTCCGATGGTAATGGCCGATTCCAAGTCAATGTGCTCTCCGAAGCCGCCGACCATGTAAATAATATCAATGGCCGAAGGATCAATTTCCGATGCTTCCAGCAGGCAGGCCACCATCGTATTGGCCGCGGCCTTCGTTTCCCGGAAAGAGACAATATCATTTTCCGTAAAATAAAGATCTTCTCCGGAAGCCGATTCATTGCCGTAGGCGTAAATCACCGCCAGGACGCCGTCCCGTTCCACGATGCGGGGTGACGCTTCCCGGATCAGTTTCCCCTGTTTGTCCATCCAGCCGCTAAGGAGCATTTCCGCCAGCAAATCGACGATCCCGGAGCCACAAATGCCAAGGGCCGGTTCATCACCGATGGTTGAAATCACCAGATCATTTTTTTCGATTTTCAGATGAGAAACCGCCCCGGGTTTTGCCCGGATACCGAATTTGCTGACACCGCCTTCCAGGGCAGGACCCGCCGCGCCGGCGCCGGCAAAGAGAAATTCCTTGCTGCCGAGAACCATTTCTCCATTGGTTCCAATATCCATATACAGGCAGAGTTTATCGTTGTCCACCATATCAACGGTGAGCAGACCGCTGATAATATCACCGCCGAGATAATTGGCGATGGAAGGAACGCAATAGATCATGCCGTTGTAATCAAGTCCAAGCTCCGAGCCGTGGATAAAACCCACATCGTTAAAGGTTGGCGTAAAGGGTGTCATAAAGACGCAGAAAGCGTCAACACCCATTAAAAAATGGATCATCGTGGTATTACCACCCACCGTCATCAACGCGGCTTTTCGTGCATCTACGCCGGAAAGCTCACTCATACGGTCGATAAGCTCCTGAAAGCCCGTTACCACACACTGCTGTAATGTGCGGATATGTTCCTCGTTATCCTTCCCGTAAGTAATACGGCTTAAAATATCTTCACCGTAAGGAATCTGAGGATTCGGCGCACCGTCGGCGGCAAGAACCTCTCCCGTATTCATATCCACCAACTGCATGGCCATCATAGTACTGCCCAGATCCACAGCAAGGCCGTAATGCTCCGAAGTCGTATCACCGGCTTCCACCGCGGTGATCTCCCAACATTCACCGGTCCAGACCAGCGTCGCGGTAACTTTCCAATCCATCCGGCGGAAATTGCGGTAATCCCGACGGAAAACTTCATAAGAAAAGCGTGTTTTGCCCACTTCCGATTTCAGAGCGCTTTGCAGACGCTCCCGGTCAGCGGTCAGATCACCGGTGCGGGGAGCGGATAACTCCAGATATATCTTTTTGCTCATTCCATTCATGCATTTCACCTCTTTGACCTGTATCTGCCTTTATCTTCGACAGAATTTTCCCATTTCCTGCACAACATAAAAGTTTCTTAAAATAATCCAACAAAGGACGAAAATTTACAAAGCAAAACATTGTTTTGCCTCTTTTTCTCATAAAACAAGAATCTGACACATTTTCATGGCTTTCAGCGCGTTTTCATGGTTTTCCGGCGTTGTCCCGGCACAGCAATGGCTGTCCACAAAAATTTCCGCCTCGGGAAATGCCGCTTTTAAAATCATGGCGTTGCTGATGACGCAAATATCCGTACAGAGCCCCATCAGAACAATGGTATCCGGAGCGCCCTGCCCTTTAAGATACTGGGGAAGCGTCAAAGATCCGAAGCTCGGCTTATCGATGATGGTTTTTCCCTTGGCCAATTCCTGAAGACGGGGATGAAGCTGCCAGCCGTCGGTATTTTTCAGACAGTGTTGCACCGGCAAACGTTTCCCCTCCTGGGTTTGTAAATAGTTATCACCATGGGTATCCCGGGTAAAGATGACTTCACCGCTGAAATCCTCAATTTCCCGGGCTACATCGGCAACGATAGCTTCGGCCTCTTTGGTTCCCAACGCGCCGTCGATAAAATCATTCTGCATATCAATGACAATCAAAACGCTTTTTTTCATTGAAAGAACCTCACTTTCCCTGCGGGGCTTCGGTTTCTTTCGGAAAGCCGCCGCAAAATCTGTTTTTGTTCTTATTACCTTATATTATAACGGGTATGTCAAGACACGAAAAATAATTGAAACCATTTGTCCTTCCCCTCTTGACGAATGATTTTTTTATGTTAAAATATAAGTATTGCTGCTGTGGCTCAGCTGGCAGAGCAGCGCACTCGTAATGCGCAGGTCATCGGTTCGAATCCGATCAGCAGCTCCACAAAACCCCTGTTCAAGAAATTGGGCAGGGGTTTTTTATAAATAAAGCAAGATTCATGTAAAAAAAGAGCCCGCATCAGGGAATATGCCAATGCGGGCCGTTTATTTTTTGAGCAATCTTTTTACTGTTTTTCCTTTAAAAGATCACGGATTTCTGTCAGGAGTTTTACATCCTCTGTAGGTTCCGCCACTTCCTCCGCGGCTTCTTCTTCCTCTTCGGATTTCCGTTCCAGTGCGGTGCGGGCTTTATTGGCCGCTTTGATGCAGATAAAAATCGTCAGGGAAATCAGCAGGAAGCTGAAACAGGACTGAATGAACTGTCCGTACATAACCTGAGCCGAACCGACGGTAATGGAAAGAGACGAAAAGTCCACTTTCCCGATGATGATGCCAAGGAGAGGCATGATAATGTCTTCCACCAGGGAAGTGACGATGGCGCTGAACGCCGCACCGATAATCATACCAATGGCCACATCAATGATGCTGCCTTTCATCGCAAACTCTTTAAACTCCGCAATAAATCCTTTTTTCGCCATAAAGTACCTCTTTTTCTCAATAGGAAGTGTAAAGCCGTTTATAGGGATTTTTTGTGTTCGGCGTCAGAACGTAGAAACTGTCGCTGAGAATCTTTTCCGCGTCACCGCCGAATTCCTTACAGAAATCCTCCACATCACCGCGGATCACTTCCATATCTTTTTTGTCCGCGACACGGACCGCTACCTGTTCGGGCAGAGCGGGGGGAAGAACCGTTGTCCGTAAATAGATGGCTCCGCCGTGCATCCCGGTTCCGCAGAAGTTGCCGACAATGGACTGTTCTTCGGCGCCGAGGCCCAACACGACAATGCGTCCGCCGGCTTGATACTCCCCAAGGAAACTGCCGGCCACGCCACCGATCATGATGACGGGAACTTTATCGTTGTATTCTTTCATGTGAATACCACAGCGATAACCGACATCCCCCCTGATCATGATTCTCCCGCCGCGCATAGCGTAGCCGGGAGCATCACCGCAGGAGCCGAAAACCGTGATACTGCCTTCGTTCATGGTATCTCCGATCGCATCCTGTACATTACTATATACCTTAATTGTCGAACCGTCAAGATAGGCGCCCAGGGCATTTCCGGGGATTCCGTAAATTTCGATATTTTTTCCGCCGAGACCCGCGGCGATAAACCGCTGACCGAGGCAATTATCCAGAACAATGTCGGTATCGTCGAAGGCCAGGATCTGTTTATTGATGATGCTGTGATGAAGTCCGGTACAATCAATTTTCATCGGTTCTGCCTCCTAACTTTTCCGCGCGGAAGCGATGAGACAACGCCGCCAGCTGCGGTTTTTCTTTTATCAGATCAAAGTCGATCTCACTCAGATTGGTGCGGTTACGGATCAGCGCCGTATATATCCCGGCGCCGGAAACATCACCGATAAGCACAAAACCGTTGAGATGATCCTTTTCCGTATACAGCTTTTTAAAATTGCCGTTTTTTTCTTCGGTGTAACACTCGCCGGAAGTCTGTCCGGCGGAAATCAGATGATTACCCCAGAAAGGAAGAGCGTTAATGGCCACGGCATCCTCATAAACAGCGTTGCCTCCGGCCATGTTGCGTCCGGCGTTCCGTCCGCCCAGGGCCGCGTTAGGCAGTAAAGCGAGAACCTTTTCTTTGCCGTCCACCACATCTTTTTCTTCCACACAATCGCCGGCGGCATAGATACTGTTCAGAGAAGTTTCGTTGCGGCGGTTTACCACAATACCGTTATGGATGACAGCACCGGCATCTTTCAACAAAGCCGTTTCGGGGCGGACACCGACGGCGACAACAAGAATATCGAAAGAAATTTCCCGGCCGCTTTCACACACTGCCTTTTTACCGGTGATTTTCACGACATTTTCACCGAGGATACATTCGATGCCCTGTTCCTTGGCGGCGGCTTCGATATTAGCCGCGCTTTCCTTATCGATGGCCGAGGGCAACAGATGATCCTCACGGTCAATAACGGTAAGGGATAAAACTTTGCCCGTGAGACCTTCGGCACATTTCAGACCGATAAGGCCGCCGCCGAGAATCAGCACCCGCTTATTTTTTCCGATAGCTTTTTCCAGCGCCAAAGCGTCAGCCATGGACTGGAACGTATATTTTTCCTTTACATTTTCCAGACCGGGAATCGGCGGCATAACAGGAGACGCCCCGGTAGCGACAAGGAGCTTGTCATAAGTCACCGAGGAACCGTCATCCAGTGTAACAGCCTTACCGATGCTGTCCACGGCAACGGCGGTTTTTCCCAGCATCGTTGTGACCCGGTTTTTTTCATAAAAATCATCGGGCCGGTATTTCATCTGTTCTCTATCCACATCACCGCCGAGATAATAAGAAATCAGCGGACGGGAATAAGTAAATTCTTCTTCTTTGGAGATCAAAACGATCTCCCCTTCTTTATCCGATTCACGAATGCCTTCTACACCGCCGATACCCGCGGCGGAGTTGCCAATGATCACGTATTTCATCTTTCCGCCTCCTCTGTATAAACGATGGCGCGGTTGGGGCAATTCTTCACACAGAGAGGAATTTCTCCCTTTTCCATGCAGTGAGCGCATTTCTGTACCGCTTTTTCCCCATCGGGAACAACAGCGCCGAAGGGACACAGCCCCACACAGGTGTAACAGCCGATACATTTGTCCTTGTCAATGCAGACGATGCCGTCCTTCTCGCTGAGAGCGCCGGTGAGACAGCCCCGGACACAGATGGGATCGGGACAGTGACGGCAGCTGACGGCGTAAGTTACATCACCGCAGGCTTCCAGATGGATGCCGGAGCGGAGCTTTTTATTTTTCAGCGCCTTGGCCATATCCGTCAGACCGGAATTGGCGAAAGTGCAATAATATTCACAGAGGTGGCAGCCGAGGCACCACTCTTCATTTACAAATATCTTTTTCATCCCTTATTCCCCCGCGTGTTTGATACCGAGAATCTGCAATTCTTTTTCGGTGAGGCCGATGCCGCGGAGCATCAGACGGTTGCCCCGGAGCGCCTCGATGGAATTGATTCCCATACCACCCATGATTTCACTGATTTCATTGTTCCACGCCTGCATCAGATTGATCAGATGCTCCGCGCCGATCTCCGGATTCAGACGTTTTACGAGATCGGGCCGCTGGGTCGAGATCCCCCAGTTGCATTTGCCTCCCTGACAACTCCGGCAGAGATGACAGCCTAAGGCGATCAGCGCCGCCGTGCCGATATACACCGCGTCGGCGCCGAGGGCGATGGCCTTGACGATGTCGGTAGAATTGCGGATAGAACCGCTGACTACGATGGAAACGTTATCCCGGATGCCTTCGTTGCGGAGCCGTTCATCCACAGCGGCCAAGGCCAGTTCCACGGGAATCCCCACATGATCCCGGATACGGGTGGGCGCCGCGCCGGTACCGCCCCGGAAACCGTCGATGGCAATGATATCCGCGCCGCTCCGGGCAATACCGCTGGCGATAGCGGAAATATTATGCACCGCGGAAACTTTGACGCAGACCGGTTTTTTATACTGGGTCGCTTCTTTCAGTGAGAAAACAAGCTGACGTAAATCTTCAATGGAATAAATATCGTGATGAGGCGCCGGCGAAATCGCGTCGCTGCCTTCGGGGATCATTCTCGTTTTCGAGATGTCACCGGTGTTCTTCTGACCCGGCAGATGACCGCCGATCCCCGGTTTTGCCCCCTGGCCGATCTTGATTTCGATGGCGGCGCCGGCCTGGAGATAATCGGGATGAACACCGAAACGTCCCGACGCCACCTGGACGATGGTATGATCGCCGTAGGGATAGAAATCGCGGTGGAGACCACCTTCACCGGTATTATAAAAGATCCCAAGCTCCTTGGCGGCCATGGCCAGGCTGGCGTGGGCGTTATAGCTGATAGCGCCATAGGACATGGCGGCGAACATCATCGGCATGGAAAGTTCCAGATTGGGCGGGAGCGTATTGACGATGCGGCCGTTTTTGTTGCGATAAATTTCACAGTTCTTCTTGCCGAGGAATGTTTTGGTTTCCATCGGTTCTCTTAAGGGGTCAATGGAAGGATTCGTCACCTGGGAGGCGTTGAGAAGAATCTTATCCCAATAAACAGGGTATTCCTCGGGATTCCCCATGGAGGAAAGCAGTACCCCGCCGGTTTCGGCCTGAAGCGCGATTTCCTTGATGGCGGAACCTTTCCAGTTATAGTTCTTTTTATAGGTATTGCCCGATTCGGTGATTTTCAGCGCCCGGGTGGGACAAAGGGAAACACAGCGCTGACAATCCACGCATTTGCTGTCATCGGCGAGCATCACATTTCCTTCTTCATCGAAGAAATGGACTTCATTGGCACACTGGCGTTCGCAGACACGGCAATTAATACAGCGGTCGTAATTGCGGACAACTTCGTAATCCGGATAAAACAGACCCATCTTATTCCCCTCCTTCCCGACGGTCTACCCGCACGATGACGGCTTCGCCGCCTTTGGGATGGTAGATCCGGTCAAATTCCGAATAGATTTCTTTTAAGGCACATTCCTCACTGGCGATGCAGACCATATCATCCTTTTCGCCCACTACCATGGAACGGAGTTTCAGTCGGTCATTCAATGCCATCAGGCCGTCCTCAAAGCCGACCATAATGGAGAAAGGCCCGGTAATCAGCAAACTGCCGAAGCGTTTCCGCAAAAATTCCGCTTCTTCCTGGTCATCCCCTTCTTTCCGGGCAATGGTGGACCAGAAAGGCGCGGCAATCACTTTGGCCACTTCTTCCATGGTCAGGCCGCAGCAGCGATTGAGATAATCGACAATATAGGCAATGACTTCGGTATCGGTCTGAAGGGTACATTTGTAGCCGAACATTTCAATGTAACGGCGATTGGCGTCATAAGAAGAGATTTCACCATTATGAACAACGGAATAATCGAGAATGGCAAAGGGATGAGCCCCGCCCCACCAGCCGGGAGTGTTGGTGGGATAGCGTCCGTGACTCGTCCAGCAATAGCCTTTGTATTCTTCCAAACGGTAAAACTCACCGACATCCTCGGGATACCCCACGGCTTTGAACACGCCCATGTTTTTCCCGCAGGAAAAAACGTAAGCGCCTTCAATTTCCACATTGATCCGAGTAACACAGCGTACGACAAATTCTCTTTCGTCCAGCTGACTGGCGTCGATCTTTACTTTGAGAGGCACCAGGAAATAGCGCCAGATCAACGGTTCGTTGACAATATTCGGATGTTTCCGGGTGGGAATTTTGGAAAGATCGGCCATTTCAAAATGGCGGTTCAGAAATTCCTCACATTTTCTTTTCGCTTTGGGATCGTCATAAAAAATATGAAACGCATAGCAATCGGCATAATGGGGATATATACCGTAACCGGCAAAACCACCGCCGAGACCGTTGGAACGATCATGCATCGTGGCGATGGAACGAATCATCGTCTCCCCGGAAAACCGTTGTCCCGTTCGGGAAATCATGCCGGATACGGCACATCCCGAGGGGATTCTCACTTCACCTTCTTGATACATCTTTTTTTACCTCCATTCAGAGAATATCTGTAAAACTTTCTAAAAAAATGCAAAAAATGCCCGTAAATCAATAAATCGCCATTGATTTACAGGCATTTGCCTTTTGCTTAAAATTTAATTTTTGTTATTATACTATAAGAACAATATTCTGTCAATATCCGATTATAGTTGTTCCAAAATTTCATCACTGATCTCAAAATTACTGTACGCATTCTGAACATCATCGTATTCGTCCAGCGCGTCATATAATTTCAAGACCTGACGTGCCTGTTCCACATCTTCAATAGCCACGGTGTTTTTGGGAACACGGGTCACTTCCACATCGGTCATTTCCAGACCGGCTTCACTCAAAGCAACGCGGACTTCCTCAAGATTTTCCGGCAACGTTACCACTTCGCAGTTGCCGTCCTCAAAGGATACGTCCTCAGCACCGGCGTCCAGCGCCGTCATCATCACATCGTCTTCATCTTTGCCTTCCATGGGAATCACGATGCGGCCGATGCGGTCAAACATCCAGGCAACACAGCCGGTTTCACCGAGGTTCCCGCCGTTGCGGGAGAAGAGATAGCGGATTTCACTGGCGGTACGGTTGCGGTTATCGGTCATAATTTCCAGCAGAATCGCGGTACCGGCGGGGCCGTAACCTTCGTATACGATTTCATCCATTTTGCTTTCTTCGGTATTACCGGCGGCTTTCTGGATGCAGCGGTTGATGTTATCGTTGGGCATATTGGCCGCTTTGGCCTTCTGAATCATGAGTTTCAGACGGAAATTGCCGTCGGGATCGGGGCCGCCCTGCTGAACGGCAACGATGATCTCTCTGGAAATTTTTGTGAACGCTTTGGCTCTTTCGGCGTCTACAGCGCCTTTTCTTCTTTTAATATTGGCCCATTTCGAATGTCCTGACATTTGGATTCTCCTCTAACTGATTATTAAAATTTTATTCCGCCGATTTTACGCCCGGCGGCAAATGACGTTTGTGTTCGGAAACGCGGTGCAGACGGCAGATGATCTCTTTATCGTGATCCGAAATTTTCTCACCCCGCAGGAAGGCGTCGATGGTATCGTAAGAAACGCCCATTTCACCCTCATCGGTCTGCTCCGCGAAAAAACCGGCGCTTGGCGGTTTGGTCAGAACGCTTTCCGGAACACCGAGATAACGGCCTAAATCATAAACTTCCCCTTTGGTCAGATGGGCCAAAGGCAGAAGATCCACCCCGCCGTCACCGTATTTGGTGAAATACCCCGTATACGTCTCGGCGGCGTTATCGGTGCCGACAACAAGATAATTCAGACTGTTGCCCACGCCGTAAAGGGTTGTCATCCTGAGACGCGCGCCGATGTTGCCTTTGGTCATCCGTTCATCACCGATGACGGCGTTCTGCGCTTTAAGGGCGTTTTTCACGTCGGAAAACAGGTTTTCCCTGTATGTTCCCAAAGGAATTTCAATATAAGGCAAACCAAAAGCCTCCGCCGCTTTCACGGCGTCCTCTTTGTCGGATTCACAATTCCCCGCCGGCATGATCACGCCGAGGCAATGACCGGGACAGGCTTTCGTAATCAACCCCGCCGCCACCGAAGAATCAATACCGCCGGAAAGACCGAGAACAAAACCGGACGTTCCGGATTGTTCCCGCTTTTCTCTGAGCCAGGAAATGATTTCCTCCGCAATTTCTTTCATGGGTTTCAGATCCTTTCCAAATGGATACGATGATCCAGAAGCAGCAATTCTTCAATTCTGGCCTTGACAATCTTTCGTTCACCGAAAATGCTTTCAACCACAATCTCACCGTCACCGGGTGTTAATTTATCCACCGCTTCCAACAATAATTCATATTCTTTTTCACCTTTATTACGGATATAAACGTTGGCTTCACACATTTTCAAACCATTCCTTTCCGATGGTATCCGCAAGCTCCTCAATAAGATGGGGCAATGGTTCCTTCAAAACACCGATGATCTTAATATCGTTCTTATTCAGCGGCAGAAGATACTTTTTTGCCGGCGAACTGCCCACCGCTTCCGCGATGGCGGGAGAAATCTCACCCAGCATACCGTTGGCCGTTAAAACAGAAACCGTCCCGGTAATGCAGTCCACCCTCTGCGCCATGTAGCAAATCGCGTTTTCCCCGGTGGCTCCCTCACTGGCTCCGGCCTTCATCATCTGCGCCGTGGCCAGCGCGTTGGTGCCCAAAGCGATCAGCTCCGTATCTTCCGGCAGTTTCGCTCGGAGTTTTTCCATAATATGCTTTCCGATTCCGCCGCCCTGACCGTCGATCACCGCGATTTTCATACGTTTCTCCTTAATCTTCAGTGTTCTGGATCTTATCAGTCAAACATTACGCAAATGTTCACACAAATGACGTAAACTTTCACCAAAAAGATTTTGAAATGATTTATAATATCCTATCATAAA
This sequence comes from Clostridia bacterium, assembly GCA_051866595.1. Classification (GTDB taxonomy): domain Bacteria; phylum Bacillota; class Dehalobacteriia; order UBA7702; family UBA7702; genus UBA7702. The sequence continues at coordinate 13,991 of JBJDXI010000127.1, read as the reverse complement.
ATATAAAAATTTACAAGGTTCTACTATCCAAATTCCACGATATGTGATATAATATTCCCATCATTATCAATAGGAGGAAGGAAATGTCTAAAAGCAAATATTCCTTTTCGGATTCGCCCTCCGATAAAAAAAGAAAAAAGAAAAAACATAAAAAGAAAAAGCATTCCATGGCGAAACGGATTGTTTTGATTCTCGTTCTTATCATTCTGCTTTGCCTTATTGCCGTAGGGGTATATAGTTGTATTCTGATTAAATCAAACTACGAAGATATTCAAGGCGCTTTGGCGGATCTGGAGGAACATGGCATTTCTCAGGCATCCAAATCCGAAATTTACGACAGTGAGGGAAATCTCCTCGTAGAAGTCAGCGGTTCGGAATTCCGCGATGTCGTATCCTTCAGCGATTATGAACAATCTTACATCATTCCGGCGGTCATCGCTTCGGAAGATACCCGTTTTTACGAACATAACGGCATCGACTTTATCCGTATCATCGGCGCTCTCGTCGCGGATATTCGTCACGGCGGCGCGGCTCAGGGTGGTTCCACCATTACGATGCAGCTGGCAAGAAACGCCGTGCTGAACTCTCAGGATAAAACCATCGACCGTAAAATCAAAGAAGCCATCGTTTCCCTCCAGCTGGAAAAGATGTACACCAAAGATGAAATTCTCACCTTCTATCTGAACGAAGTTTTCATGGGCGGCAATATTTACGGAATCGGTTCCGCGGCCCAGTACTATTTCAGCAAAGACGTGACTCAGCTGACACTGAGTGAAGCGGCGACTCTCGTGGGGATGCTCCCCTCTCCCAACGCTTATTCCCCGGCCACCGATATGGATAAGGCCGTAAAAGTAAGAAATCAGGTTCTGAATAACATGGTGAAAAACGGCGCGATTACCGAGGAAGAAGCCAACGCGGCCAAAGCCGAGGAAATCGTACTGAATATGCGGCCGACACAGGAAAGCACCGAAGGTTATTCCTACTTTATCGATTACGCCATCAAGGAAGCCGATAATATCCTGGTGGAACTGGGTTACAGTACCGGTTCCGTTTACACCGGAGGCTTCCGTATTCACACCACAATGAATCCCACCATTCAGAACAAACTGGATGACATTTATCTCAACGGAAATTACACCTTCCCCAAAGGATACGGTGATGATCAGCTGGAAAGCGCCGCCATCTTTACCGATCCCAAAACCGGTGAAATCTACGGTATGGCCGGCGGCCGGGAGTATGATACCCGGTTCGGCTACAACCGGGCGACAGATATGAAACGCCAGCCTGGTTCCACCATCAAACCCATCGCTTCTTACGGTCCCGCGCTGGATAAAGGATATTCGCCCAACTACACCATTTTGGACGCTCCCCTTACCGGTTCCTACAAACCGAAAAACGCCGGCGGCGGGTACCGAGGTGAAGTTTCCATGAGTGTCGCCATTAAATATTCCATCAATACCTGCGCCGTTCGGATGCTCCAGGAAATCGGCACCACCACCGGCTGGGAATTCGCGAAAAAACTGGGACTTCCGCTGGTGGAAGAAGATGATAACCCCGCTTTAGCCCTGGGCGGTCTCACCTACGGTGTATCCCCGCTGAATATGGCAACCGCTTATTCCTGCTTCGCCAGCGGCGGTTATAAAACCGATCTCACATCCATCCGTAAGATCGAAAGCCGTTACGCTTCCGAAGGAGATAAACCCGTATACGAACATGAAGCCGAATTTGAACAGGTCATGAAAGAATCCACGGCCTACTCCATCAGCACCATGCTCCACGGCGTTGTTTCCAGCGGTACCGGTACCCGGGCCAATATCGGCGGCCTCTATGTATGCGGCAAAACCGGTACGACACAGCTTCCCGATACCAGCATTTTCCGCGGCAAATACGGCACCAAAGACGCGTGGTTCGCGGGGTATACCCCTCAGATCGTCGGTATGGTCTGGATGGGTTACGATAACGATGTCAGTGAGGACGGCAGCGCCCAATATATGGCCAACGTTTACGGCGGCCAGTATCCTACCGTCATCTGGCGCATGGTCGTATCCGAAGCTTATAAAGCCGGTGTAATCACGAACGAAACGTTCAAAAAACCCTCCGATTACAGTTACTCCATTTCCGACTATGTCGGCGGTAGTAATGAAGCCGAAGAAGAGGAAGAAGACGAAGGCGAAGAAAACGAACAGGAAGGAAATGAAAACACCGGCGGCAATAACGGTGACAATACCGGAGGCAACACCGGCGGAAATAACGACGGCAATAACGGTGGCAACACCGGCGGCAATAACGGTGGCAACACCGGCGGTGATGCCGGCGGCGGTAACAGCGGTGAAGATAACAGCGGTAACGGCGGTGATGCCGGCGGTGACGCCGGAGCCAATGCTGTGTTCCGCTCCATAGCTTTCATCAATGATACCCGTTTTCGCTATGCGGCCTGACACAAAACAACCTTTGCGGTATGCAAATAAAATTTATAAAAGGAATCTCTCTTTTCGGGAGATTCCTTTTTCCTATAAAATATTTCCATCCATTCATCATAGCGCAGAAAAGCCGGACATTGGCCGCAAACGCGCACTTTATCATATTCAGATTCATCATTCCTTTTTTATTTCCATTTCAGAAAAATTATGCTATAATAACAATATAGGAATATGATGACAATTCAGCGTACTTTTACTTACAGGAGATCTTATAGTTATGAAAAGACTTTTCATTCTCTTTCTGTTTATGCTGTTGATATGGACAACGGTTCCCTCCGTCGCCGACGCCGCCGTTTCTTTCTCCGACACCCAGGGTCATTGGGCGGAAGACTATATTTGTCTGACGGCGGATGCCAATTTGATTCACGGTTATCTTGACGGAACTTTCCAGCCGGACAATGCAATTACCCGAGCGGAATTCGTTACGATTCTGGCCCAGGAAAGCGGCGAAACCATCACGGAAACTTCCGGCGCCGCGGAATTCAGCGATGTTAAGAAAGATCACTGGGCAAGAAAATATATCCTCTGGGGAAGAGAACATCATGTGATCAATGGTTATGAAGACAACACCTTCCGTCCGGATCAGACGATTTCCCGTCAGGAAATGGCGTCGCTGCTGTATCGCTATATCACCCAGTATCACCAAAAAACCATCCAGACCATTCAGCCGGAAATCACTTTCCGGGATAACGACCTGATCGCAGACTGGGCCAAAGAAGCCGTCCGTGCCATACAGCGCTCCGCTATTATCAACGGCCGGGGTGACGGCATTTTCGATCCCCTCTCCGGCGCAACCCGGGCGGAAACAACCGTAATGATCAGCAAATATTTAACTTATTACCGCAGCGACTGGAACAGCAGCTTCTCTTACGCCAATGTATATTTCAATCAGCAGCTCAAAGCAGAGAATATTCCCACCACGAAAAAAGACGGAGTACTTATGATCAGTCTCCGCGCTTTTCTGGAAAGCGCCGGTTACCGCGTTTCCTACTTTGCCCTTCCCGAGCTGATTGCCGCCGATAACCTGAACCGTGACATTGAGCTTTGGATCAATCGTACCGATTACTATGCCAACGGAACAAAATATACGTTTTCCGTCGCGCCCTATAAAGAAAACGACACTACTTTTGTATCCTTACAGGAAATCCTGTCCGCGGCGGGATTGGCCGCCGTTCTACAAAATGAGGACGGAAAAGCCTGTATTTATATTAGCGGAAGTAAAAACCCGCTCCTTCGGGGAGGCTGCAATTTTTACGGCTCCGCGGACAGTGCCGCTGACGTGAACGGCAAAATCTATCTGGGCGGCAGTAACTACGGATTTTACGGAACGCTCGTTAGCGGACAAATGTCTTACGGCAGCTACACAACGGCGGCGGGGGATCTCTTTTTCGGGCAGTGGAACAACGGAATGATGAACGGTGCCGGCCGATCCATTACCGCTGACGGAGAATTTTTTGTAGGGACCTTTACTAACAGCGTCAAAACAACGGGAACCACCTATTTCACCAATGGATCTTCCTTCCGCGGCACATGGAACAAAACCGGCACCGGTTCCGTTTATCCTGTGAAAGGACAGTACACCGCCGCCGACGGAACGACATACGGGAATGACTCAACGGAATGGTCTTACGGAAGTCTTTCCCAGGGAAACTGGTAATTCCCTTTTCAAAAAGAATATCAAAAACATATTTCTTCGTATATAAAAAGTACCGCTGAACGTGTTTTCACATCGTTCAGCGGTACTTTTTTATTCAATCGCGAATATTTGAACGGGATATATCGTAACCGATATTTAAAATATGGTCGCCGATACGCTCAAAATCCGTCAGCAGTTCCGAATAGAGGACACAAGCCTCACCGGAGCAAATGCCCTGCCCCATACGGAGGATCTGATTTTCACGGAATTGTTCGGTCATATCATCCATTCTCTGTTCAAATCCGGAAATCAGCGCCAACCGTTCTTCCGGCGTTTTCTCACTGTTTTTCATCTCCGACAGCGCTTCATCACAAAGGGTCCTCATTTCCCGGATTTCCCCTTTGGCCATATCCGACAGATCCACACGGTTCTCTTTCAGACGGCGTGCGTATCCGGCAATATTCACGGCGTGGTCACCGATGCGTTCCAGATTGCCGCAGATATGAAAGAGTGATGTACTCAGCGCCGCGTTCTGCGTATTCTGTTCAAAGACAACGGAACGGGAAATGTATTGCTGGATTTCTTTATTCAGAAAATCAATATATTCCTCCCGGAGGGTAATTTCTTCCATCCGGTCCGTCTTACCATCCAGCACCGCTCCGAAGCATCCCGAAACATTTTCCTGTACCATATCGCTCATACGCCGCAGTTCCCGGGTCACTTCCGAAGCGATAATCGCCGATGTCCCGATGGAAGCTTCCGGCGAAAGGTCAAAGCTCTTTACAAATTTCAGATGGAAACCACTGTCCTTTTCCTGCTCGGTTTCGGGGAGAATCCGGCAGGCGGCTTTGGCCATATACGTACCGAAGGGCAACAGAAGCAAGGTGGTAACGATATTGAAAAGGGTATGCATATTGGCGATCTGAGAGGCCACATTGTCCGGCGTGAGAGATTCGACCCAAGTAACCAGCGGCGTAAAGTAACAGACCAAGGTAAACAGTACCGTACCAATAACATTGAACATCAGATGAATAATCGTGGTGCGCTTGGCGTTGCGGTTGGCGCCGATGGAGGCCAGCACCGCCGTAATACAGGTCCCGATATTCTGCCCGAAAAGGACGTAAACCGCGCCGGGCAGACCGATAAGGCCGCTCATGGCCAACGCCTGCAAAATCCCGACCGAAGCCGAGGAGGACTGAATCAACGCGGTAAAAATCATACCGGCCATAATACCGAACAGCGGATTAGAGAAACCTGTCATCAGTCCAATAAACGCCGGAGAATCCCGAAGAGGCATCATGGCGCCGCTCATCATTTCCATACCGATAAACAAAATACCGAGACCGGAAATAATCTGTCCCCAGTGATGCAGGTTCTGTCTTTTCGTAAAAACGATCAGCGCAACGCCGATAAAGGCGATGAGAGGCGCCATCGCGCCCACATCCAAAGCGATGAGCTGGCCCGTAACGGTGGTGCCGATATTGGCCCCCATAATCACCCATACGGCCTGCTGAAGTTTCATCATACCGGAATTGACAAAGCCAACAACCATGACGGTAGTAGCGGAAGAGGATTGGATCACCGCCGTGATCCCCGCGCCCACCAACACGCCCATAAAACGATTGCCGGTAAGTTTTTCCAGAATACCGCTCATGCGGTTGCCTGCGGCGGCTTCCAATCCGCTGCTCATCATCTGCATACCGTAGAGAAACAGTGCCAGGCCGCCCAGCAACGCAAGAAAATCCGTTATGCCCATAAATTGTTTTCCTTTCCTTTTCCCCTGTTATTCTTCTCTCATACTAAAATCACGAATAGTTTTCGCCGTCTGAATCAGAAACGTCGGAACAAAAGCCAGACCGACGATAAGACCAAGGCGAGCGACAGTCAAGCCGGTAACCATAAAGAGACCGTTCAGGCCGGGAATCAGCAATACTGAGCCGAGGAGTACCACACCGACAAAGAACGCCAACAACGAATAAGGATTACTGCCAAAACCCAGTTTAAAAACGGATTCCTTCGCCCGGCAGTTAAAACCATGGAACAAGCGGGCCAAAGATAACACGGCAAAAGCCATGGTGGCGCCGGCGGCGGCGCTTTCGGTGTAACCGATAAAGAAAGCGATCATCGTAGGAACGGCGATCAGCAGACCCTGATACCCGATTTTCGTCATCAGATCTTTGTTCAGAATCGGTTCATCGGGATCTCTCGGTTTCTGATGGAGCAGGCCCTTCCCTGCCGGTTCCATGCCGATAGCAATGGCGGGCAGGCTGTCGGTAAGCAAGTTGATAAACAACAGATGCACCGGTTCAAAAGGCGCCGGCAGACCGGCGAGAGAAGCGAAGAGCACACACAAAATCCCCGCCATATTACCGGAGAGCAAAAACTGAATGGCGTTGCGGATGTTGGTATAGACGCCCCGACCGTTGACGACAGCTTTGACAATGGTAGCAAAGTTGTCATCCACCAGGATCATCGAAGCGGCATCCTTGCTGACTTCGGTGCCGGTAATTCCCATGGCGACGCCGATATCGGCTTTTTTCAGCGCCGGAGCGTCGTTAACGCCGTCACCGGTCATGGAAACAATCGCCCCTCGTCTCTGCCACGCCGATACGATGCGGATTTTATGTTCCGGCGAGACCCGGGCGTACACCGAGATTTTCGGCAGAATTTCATCGAGTTCCTCATCACTCATGTGGTCCAGTTCCACGCCTTCTATGGCCAGATCGCCCTCGTGATAGATGCCGATTTGTTTGGCGATGGCCGCCGCCGTAATTTTATGGTCGCCGGTAATCATCACCGTGCGGATGCCGCCGGCAGCGGCGTCGGCTACGGAAAGAATCGATTCTTCCCTGGGCGGGTCCATCATCGCCACAAGGCCCACAAACGTCAGGTGATTTTCATCATCCAGAGAAAGACCGTTGATACCGGTCATTTCCCTTTGGGCAAAGGAAAGAACGCGCAGTCCCTCCCGAGAAAATTTTTCATTCATTTCTAAAATGGTCTTTTTATGCTCCTCGGTAAGAGGAATGACACCCTCATCGGTGAGAATGCGGTCGGAGCGGTACAATACCTGATCCAAAGCGCCTTTTGTCAGCATCATCGGCACGCCGCCGATACGGTGAAGGGTGCTCATCATTTTCCGATCGGAATCAAAAGCCAGTTCCGCCAGACGGGGATACTCATCCCGCAAAGCAGTTTCGTCAATTCCCAGATCATTCCCCACCTGAACCAAAGCCGCTTCGGTGGGATCGCCCAGAATCCGCTCACTTCCCTGTTCCCGGACGGCGTCGGAGGCCAGAATCCCGATGCGCACCAAGGTACGGCGGGATACTTCGTTCAAATCCGTTTCTTCGGGCAGAAACTCTTTGCCGCCTGCGTAAAGCCGCTGAACCGTCATTTTATTTTGAGTCAGCGTTCCGGTCTTATCGGAACAGATCACGGAGACACAACCAAGAGATTCCACGGCTTTCAGATCTTTGATGATCGCGTTCTGTTTCGCCATTTTCTGAGTGCCGATAGCGAGAACGATAGAAACGATAGAGGCCAGTGCCTCGGGGATGGCGGCCACCGCCAGAGCGACGGCGAACATCAGGGAATCAAGGATGCTCATGTGACTGCGGAAAACCGATAAGAAAAAGACGAGAACGCAAACGATGATGATGGCGGTGGCCAGCTTGCCGGAGAATTTGTCAAGGCTGACCTGAAGCGGTGTTTTTCGCTGTTTCGTCTCGTTCATCAACTCAGCGATTTTCCCCAGCTCCGTATCCATGCCGGTGCCGGTAACCAGCACATGGGCACGGCCGTAGGTCACCAGCGAACCGGAATAAACCATGTTTTTGCGGTCACCCAGCGGTATATCCTCTCCATCCAGAAGAACGTCGGTCTTTTCCGCCGGTTCGCTCTCACCGGTCATGGAGCTCTCATCGCATTTCATACCGAAATTTTCCAGGATGCGACCGTCGGCGGCAATAAGATCACCGGCTTCCAGAACCAGAATATCTCCGGGAACCACATCGGCGGAATCAATCTGAACCGCGGCGCCGTCCCTCAATACCGTAGCTTGGGGAGAGGACATCCGTTTTAAAGCCTCCAGTGATTTTTCTGCCTTTACCGTCTGGGCAGTACCGAGGGCGGCGTTGATCAGCAGTACCACAAAAATGACGATAGTGCTTTCGGCATTGCCGGAAATCATGGAAATCACCGCGGCGATAATCAGAATAACCACCAGCAGATCGGCGAACTGCTCCAGAAAAATCCGGGGAACGCTTTTTTTCTTCCCTTCCCGCAGACGGTTTTTACCGTAAGTTTCCAGACGGGAAGACGCTTCTCCGGAAGCAAGGCCCTCTTTCCCGCTTTTCAATTGCGTTAAAAGATCTTCCGGTGTTTTTTGCCAAAACTTTTCTTCCATATCAATCGATACCTCACTTTTCCCACATCCAGCGGAAACAAAAAAAAGACCTTTTGTCAACCGCTGCAATGCAAACAGTTGCCAAAAAGTCTTGTTACCATAAAGGTGAACGCCGCCAGGCCGATGCCGTGATGTTGACAGCGTTGCTTTGAACTACTCCCTTTTTAACGGTTTCATTATAGCATACCCCTGAAACATGGTCAATATGAGAGTTCGTTAAATCATTTTGTCCCAATGTTAATTTTTGTTAAAAGAAATCCTCAGTTCAATTCGTCAAGAGTGAGAGAAAAGCTTTCGGCGAAATGGCTCATAAAGTATTTCACTTCATCCCGGTCGATTTTTTCAATATCTTTTTCAATGGAGGCTTTGGCTTTTTCAAACTCCCGGTTCCCCCATTTCAGCTCTTCCACGCATTTCAGATAAGCGCAGATCCGGTCAGCGGCTTTAACGATCTGATATTCCTCGCTCTTTTCATCGGGAAAGATCAGCGGCACATAGGAAGCCTGCAATTCCTCGGGCAGCATCCGGTGAATCCGCTCTTTGGCCAGATGCTCCATATCACCGATGGCGTTTTTCACCTCAGGATTGAAATATTTGATGGGTGTCGCCACATCACCGGTAATGACCTCACCGGTTTCATGATACAGCGCCAGCATGGCGATGTGTTCCGCGTCGACGTTGCCGTGAAAGACTTCGTTTTTGATCACCGCCAGACCGTGGGCGATCACCGCCACCTGCCAGCTGTGTTCCATAATGTTTTCTTCGGCGGTGTTTTTCATCAATCCCCAACGGCGAATCCATTTCATTTTACTGATATAGGCAAAGAAATGACTCATTTTTTCGCGGCCTCCACCATTCGTTCCGCCGTGGCGTTGGCCAGCTCGTTAAGACCGTCGGTATCCATATGGAAGCTGGATTTATGGTCGAAGAGGAAATTCGACGCCGCGGGAAATTCATCATCGGCTTCCCAAAGAATGACTTTAACATAAATCTTGGGGAAAAACGGCAGAATATAGGCAATATCACCATCATCAGCCTTTACGCCGCCGAGACTTTCCGCCACTTTCGCGAAGGTTTCAAAATCAGCACCGAACCGATCGGCCAGCACATTGGTGACCTCAGCTTTAAAGGCCTTGATGTGATGGGAACCAAAGGGAAGCTGAATAAAAGCGATATAATCACTGCCGGGGCCTTCCATGCCCTGAGCTTCCTGTAAATATTTCAAAACAAGGATTTCTTCCAACAGCGGAAGTTCGGGCTCCACGGCGCCGGTAGCGACATCCACCCGGACGGTTTCACCGAAATGTTCCAGATAAATGGTGTTTTCTTCCAGCCGTCCGCCAGCAAGTTCCGCCATTTTTCCGGCATCGGCGGCAAGAAAGCCTTCGAGATATTTGGCGTGGGCAAGTTTGAGTTTTCTGCTGATGGAATCTTCCATGATGTTTCCTCCTTTGGACAATAACAAAAAAAGCGTCCGTAAAAGAACGCTTTTTCATCATCTATTTAGATAGCACGCTGGACTTTACCGGAGCGTAAGCATCTGCTGCACACATAAAGTCTCTTGGGGGTGCCATCAACAACCACCCTTACTTTTTGAAGGTTAGGTTTCCAAGTTCTCTTTGTGCGGATGTGGGAGTGACTGACTTTCATTCCGGAGCGGGTTGCTTTACCGCAGATCTGACATACGGCCATGTCGACACCTCCTTTGCATTTATAATATCAATCGCAATTACTATAATATAATACCAAATAATTCTGTTTATTGCAAGCTTTTTTTTCATGTTTTCCGGATATTTTTTTGTTGATTCCCGACGGGATTTGTTTTACAATAATTGTATATGAGGTAAATAACGATGTTTGAAATTCCCACCAAAGAACAGTGGCAAGCTCTTTTTGAAGCCGCCGCTTCTTTAAATAAAAAAGAACTCTGGAATATTTTTCCCGAAGAGCTGATCTTCGTTTTCCCTTCGGAAAAGGATGACGATGCTTTTTATATCACCGTTCACGGCTATGAAGAAGAAGTCCTGGGCATTTCTTTTTATGCCGGAAGAGAAGATATTGAAAAATATCTGCGTATTCTGGAACAGGGTGACGATGTTTCCTTTTCTTCAATTCTGGAAAACCAGAGCTGTATCACCGTGCTTTTCGGGGAGGAAATCCATTTGGGCCCCGGAGACATCACCGCCATGCAGGAAGGCGGCTATCAGCCGGACCCGGTTCTCCCCCACAACTGCATTTATTTCCGCAGTTACCGCCCGGGGATGGCGCCCTGGTACATCGATCAGAAGGAAGCGGATCTACTGATCAAAGGCCTTGAATCTTTCAACAGAGCCACCGATCTCTTCCGTGAAAAGGTGGAAGCCCCCTCTTCATCTATGGTGATCTACAAGGAAAGCGAAAACCGCGCGGAAGTCGTTCCCTTTGACGAAAGCTTGAAAACCGCTAAAGCGGATATTATCAAAGATGATTTTTATGTGGCCCGCCTGAAACAGCTGAAACGCACCGGCCGCAGTATTGAGCTGGATATGCTCTACATGAGCAGTCCCGTCAGCGGTCAGCTCAGCTCGGTGCCCTTCTTTCCCAAAATGTGCATTATCGCCGATGTGGATGAAGGCGTCATCGCCGACCAGTGCATTTTTGAGGAAACCACCGAAGAAGAGGAAGCTTTTTTTACCTTCCTCGCCAATTATTTCAAAAAAAGCGGTCTGCCGCGAAAAATCAACATTCGGAGCGAATCCGCGGGCCCCTATATGCGGGATCTCTGCAAAAGGCTCCGCGTTACGTTACAGGAAAGCAAAGAACTGCCGCTGATCGACGATTTCATGAGCATGATCAACGGCCTCGGAATGGGAGAGTGAAAAAACAATGGCATTTGACAACCGTAAATTACTGGCCCAGCTTCAGCAGGAAGCCCAGAAATGGCCCCTGGAAATGCTGGAACAGCAATACAACGAATGGAAAGCGAAGGAATATCCCGTGGAAACCGACGCTTATCTCAACGAAAAAAACGCCCTTTATAATATCGAAACCATGCTGGAGCTGAAATACAATTCCGGTAATTTCTTTGCGGAAAATATTCCGGTACCCTATTACCAAAAATTTGTGGACTGCATCAACGGCTACATGGATAAATACGCCCCGGGTCAGGCCGATTTCAAGGATTATATCCGCATTTTGAGCCTTTACAAAACCTTCATCGCCAAAATGCCGCTGCATCCCCCGGATATGCAAATCCCCGGCGGCGGTAAGATCTACAAAAAAGGCAAAGACTATTTTTGCACCGCAAAACAGCAGCATATTCACGATGAAGAATCCATGTGTCGGTTTTGTACCGCGAAAATGTGTGAGTATTAAAGAAAATGCCCGACGCGACGCCGGGCATTTTTTCATGGTTTTTTATCGTCTTTCGTAAGCGATCAAAACAACTTCCTTGCCGTTTTCGCTTCTGATGTCCTTTTCCAGCTTGGAAATGGAATCAGAGCAGCAGCTTTTCAAATCGGCAAACTTATAATCTGCATTCTGACACATAGAAAACGCACCTCCTTTACGCTTCCCATAGTATGAGCAAAGCAAGGGCTTTTTATGTGAATACGGAGGAACACAATGGAACAGTATATTATGTCACTGGATCAGGGAACCACGAGCTCCCGCTGTATCATTTTCGACCGCAGAGGCAACATCGTTTCCCAGGCGCAGAAGGAATTTACACAGTTTTTTCCGCAGTCCGGCTGGGTGGAGCACGACGCCATGGAAATATGGGCCACCCAGTTTTCCGTGGCACAGGAAGCCATGGCCTTCCGCAATTTAAAAGCGGAACAGATTAAGGCCATCGGCATCACCAACCAGAGGGAAACCACCGTCATCTGGGAAAAATCCACAGGAAAGCCCATTGCCAAAGCCATCGTGTGGCAGTGCCGCCGCACTTCCGATCAGTGCGACGCGCTGATTGAAGCGGGATACGAAGAAATGATCCGTAATAAAACCGGGCTTAAAATCGACGCCTACTTTTCCGCTTCTAAAATCCGGTGGCTTCTGGATCACACTCCCGGCGCCGAGGAAAAGGCCAAAAGAGGAGAGCTCCTTTTCGGCACCATTGAAACGTGGCTTCTGTGGAATCTCACCAAAGGCCGGGTTCACGTCACGGACTATGCCAACGCCGCGAGAACGATGCTCTTTAACATTCATACTCTCACCTGGGATGAAGAAATACTGGAACTTTTCCAAATCCCATCATCTATGCTCCCAACACCTCGTCCCAACAGCGAAATTTACGGCGAGACCACACTGTTCGGTGCTCCCATTCCCATCGGCGGCATGGCCGGAGATCAGCAGGCGGCTCTTTTCGGTCAATGCTGTTTCGAAAAAGGCGAAGCCAAAAACACCTACGGCACCGGCTGTTTTATGCTGATGAATACCGGTGAAAAGCCGATTATGTCCCAGAACGGCATGCTCACCACCATCGCCTGGGGCATTGACGGAACCGTTCAGTACGCCCTGGAAGGTTCTGTATTCGTAGCCGGGGCGGCGATCCAGTGGCTCAGAGATGAATTGCAGATCATCGAAAAAGCCGCGGATTCCGAAACCTGCGCCCTTGCGGTAGAAGATAACGGCGGTGTCTATATGGTTCCCGCCTTTGTGGGACTGGGGGCACCCCATTGGGATCCCTATGCCCGGGGTATCATCACCGGAATTTCCCGAGGAACTAACCGCAATCACATCATCCGCGCCACCTTGGAATCTCTGGCTTACCAGACTTATGATGTGCTCAACGCCATGGCCAACGACGCCGGAACGGAGATCACCGCTTTAAAGGTAGACGGTGGCGCCTGCGCCAATAATTTCCTGATGCAATTTCAGGCGGACATGATTCACACCACGGTACAACGGCCCCAATGTATCGAAACCACCGCTTTGGGCGCGGCGTACCTTGCGGGACTCGCCGTGAACTACTGGAAAGACACCGAGGAAATCAAGGCCAACCGCCAGATTGATCGTGCCTTTGAGCCGAATATGCTGGAAGAACAGCGGCAAACGCTTCTTCAAGGCTGGCAAGACGCTGTAAAGCGCACAACACTTTCATAAATAAGGCCCCGCAAAAGCGGGGCCTTTTCTTATTATAAGTTTTCTTGCTTTAATTGGTTCTTTGGGTGAGAGTAAGTTCCGGAAAAGGACACCGCATCCGAGCGTTTCGCGCCCACCTTCCCCTCACTTTTTACGCAGAACGAAGGCGATGAAATTCAGGTATTTGCCGCCACCGGCCTCGATCACTTTACGATCTCCGGCGGCGTATTCGTTATCCTGTCGGATCCAGTCCTGCCAGAGTTCCTCGTTGCCTTCGGTTTCCTTAATGGAAAGAAGCTCCGCGTCTTTCGACTGCTCCAGCAGTCTTCGCCACCACGAAAGATCGTGAATGTATTCCAGATCTTCCGGCTTCCAGAAGAGAAGCAGTTCCGGCGGGAGATTATCA
>JBJDXI010000126.1:0-1771 GCA_051866595.1 Clostridia bacterium | reverse complement strand
AAAACCGCTTTCTCCGGTTTTCAGCAAAAGCTGAACAAAAACAGGAGAAGGTGGTTTTTTTATGATAAGGGAATGAAACTCTGCTTCTTTTGTTTATAATGGATGATTTATAATCATGTTGACAAATCAACATTACTGACGTATAATAATAAAGTTGATTTGTCAACATTTGGAATGATCCGGAAAATCAGTTCCGTGGCTGTTTTTGAAAGGAGTCTGTATTATGATCGACCGTTTTGTGCGGTTTTCGTTTTCGATTTCCGAAATATACCGTTATTGGCATCAGATTATGTCTTCCGAAATGGAAAAATATGGTTTGAAAAGTTCCTGCGGAATTTATCTGATTGCGTTGAAACGCTATCCTGAGGGCATTACGGCGGCGCGGCTTGCCGAAATCACCGGCCGCGACAAGGCCGATGTTTCCCGATCCGTGACGGAGTTGGAGGAAAAAGGCTTTCTCCGAAAAGAAGGTGTCCGCTATCGGGCATTGCTTCTTTTAACGGAGGAGGGCGAAAAAGTGGCTTTGAATCTTTGTGGAAGAGCGGCCAGAGCGGTGGAAGCCGGCGGGCGAGGTCTTTCGGAGGAACAACGCGTTGTGTTTTATGAAACGTTGGAACAAATTGCCACAAATATGAAAGAACTGAGCCGGGACGGCATACCGGAAGATAAACCTTCAGAAAAGTAAAAACAAGAGGAGAATCAAAATGAGTGTAAAATTGATTATCGATTCCACGGCGGATGTTGCCGGACATATAAAGGACCGTTTCACCGTTGTGCCGCTGTCCATCTTTTTCGGGGAGGAAGAATACGTGGACGGTGTGACCATCACCCATGATGTATTTTATCAAAAACTCATTGAGAGCGATGTGATGCCCTCCACTAGCCAAGCGACGCCTGGCACCTTTGCAGAGGCCTTTGCCGCGGCCACCGCCGACGGCAGTGATGTTGTGGCTATCACCATCTCACAGAAGCTGTCGGGAACGTATCAGAGCGCAATGATCGCGGCGGAGGAATATCCCGGCCGGGTCTATGTGGTGGACAGCCAGACCGTTACTATCGGCGCCGGTATCCTCGCGGAAATGGCTCTTTCCCTGGCAGACGCCGGGAAAACGGCGGAGGAGATCGTTTGCCGCCTTATCGAGGAGAGGAGCCGCGTCCGCATTATCGCTCTTCTGGATACGTTGGAATATCTGAAACGGGGTGGACGCATTTCCAAAACGGCGGCTTTCGCCGGCGGTATTCTTTCCATTAAACCGGTGATCGGTCTGGAGGACGGTGAAATCCGCGTTTTGGGCAAGGCCCGCGGTTCCAAACAGGGGAATAATCTGTTGGTACAGGAAATTCAGAAAGCCGGCGGCGTCGATTTTTCCAAGCCTGTTCTGTTGGGCTATACCGGACTTTCGGATCTGCTGTTGGAAAAATATAAAGCAGACAGCGCGTTTCTCTGGGAAGGAAACGTGGAAGATCTTTCCTCGGCGGTCATCGGCAGTGTTGTGGGCACCCATGCCGGTCCCGGAGCCATTGCCGCGGCGTTTTTCTGCAATGAATAAAGAAAAGAGCCTTTTCAAAGGCTCTTTTTTATGTGGGATCAACGATGTTGCGTCATTGACAAAGGACAGGAAAAATGATATAGTGTAAATACACTATACGAATGGAATTCCGGGATCCGGGTATTCTAATTTCAGCGTCTTTCCGGGGATATATGAAGTATTTTGTGCCCGGGTGCAGAAGTTTGCTGTTTTTTTGTCCGGTTATTGACTTAAAAAGAATT
>JBJDXI010000125.1:0-1780 GCA_051866595.1 Clostridia bacterium | reverse complement strand
TGAAAAAAGGCAGCATCGAAGGAACAACGGTTTTTGCCCAGAGCGAAACGCCGTTTTGTGCCGCCTGAAATACCACGCCCGGCTCGAAAATAAAAAAAGAAAACAAAACGAACAAAGATAATATAAAAATAACTTGCATTTCATCACCTGTTTGTTATATAATAAATAGCCTAAGGTATAATAGAGAAAGACTGTGCTTTCCTTTTTTAAAGGAAATGCGGTGTCTTTCATTTTCCTGTCCATTATTTTATATTTATTTATATTTTTAATGTAAAAGTACAACGGAGGTAATTCCAATGAAAATCTTAGTGCTGAACTGCGGCAGTTCTTCTCTGAAATATCAGCTCATTGATATGGAAGATGAAAGCGTTATGGCGAAAGGTCTTGTCGACCGCATCGGTTTGAACGATTCTTTGCTTTCCCACAAACCCACCGGTAAAGACAAATACGAAGTCAAAGCGGACATTGAAAATCATGACGTCGCCATTAAAATGGTGTTTGACGCTCTCGTGGACAAAGATCACGGCGTCATCGCTGATCTGAAAGAAATCGACGGTATCGGTCATCGTTACGTTAATGGTGGCGCTCTCTTCCCCCAGTCCACGATTACAACGGAAGAAACCATCAAAGATATGGAAACAACCTTCGCCATGGCTCCCCTGCATAATCCCGCTCATGTTATGGGTATGCGCGCCTGCCAGAAATTTATGCCCGGCGTTCCCATGGTTACCGTATTCGATACTTCCTTCCATCTGACCATGCCTCCGAAAGCTTACACTTACGGCATTGAAGCGGATGTCGCTGAAAAATACCATATCCGCCGTTACGGCGCTCATGGGACTTCCCATAAATTCATCTCCAAGAGAGCTTATGAATTGATCGGCAATCCCGACGCGAAAATCGTGACCTGCCATCTCGGCAACGGTTCCTCCATCTCCGCGGTGGACGGCGGCAAATGCGTGGATACTTCCATGGGCTTCACTCCTCTGGCCGGTGTTCTGATGGGTACCCGCAGCGGTGACATCGACGCTTCCGTTGTGACTTATCTTATTGACAACGGCATCGTCAAAGCCGAAGATATGGCCAACTACCTCAACAAAAAATGCGGTTTCCTCGGTGTTTCCGGCGTTTCCTCCGACCTTCGTGAAGTGGAAGCTGCCGCTGAAGCCGGTAACGAACAGGCTCAGAAATCCATTGATATGTTCTATTATGGCGTAGCCAAATACATCGGCGCTTACATGGTTGCCATGGGCGGCCTTGACGCCATCGCCTTCACCGCCGGCATCGGTGAAAACTCCATTGCCGCCCGGAAAGCGATTCTTGAATACCTCTCCTTCATGGGTGTGGAAGTGGATGACGAAGCCAACAACGTTCGCGGTGAAGAAAGATGCATCACTACTCCCAATTCCAAAATCAAAGCGTACCTCATTCCTACCAATGAAGAATTGGCCATCGCTCGCGATACTTTGGAATTGATCTCCAAATAACGAATAAAACTTGACATCGGCGGGACACTTATATATAATTATTCTGTTAATGAGGAAGAAATGACGTTATGTCCATGATATGCAGAGTCGATAAACTGAAAAATGTGGACGGCTCCGTGGTTCCCCTTGATTTTGAGGAGACCAAAAAGGAGCTGGAGCATGAAAGCAGTCTTGCCCTGGCGGAGGATGTCCTTTCCTTTCATGGTCGTATGGAGCATAAGGACAGGGTGATTACCATCGCCGGTGAGATTCAATGTGTATTGGATGGAAGCTGTGATCGCTGCGGTGACGCG
>JBJDXI010000124.1:4911-8960 GCA_051866595.1 Clostridia bacterium | reverse complement strand
AAAATGCCTTTGGCAATTTCCTCCACCGACTCCATTTCCGCCAGGACTTCTTCTTCGCTGAGTCCTTCTTCCATGCGGTCGGCGATAATTTCATCAAAATAAAGAATACTGCGCTTTCGGTCGCTTTCCGGCAGAGACGCCAGCTGTCTTTCCAGAGCCGAAAGAAATTCATTTTTCGTCATGTTCCGAACCTCCTTTGATATAGGCAACGATGGCCTCCACTTCGCTCCATTCTTCCAGAAAGGCGTCGATGCGCTCCCTCCCCGCCGCCGTGATGCGGTAATACTTTCGCAGTCGTCCGTTATGTTCCATCATATACACGGTCAGACAGCGGTTCTGTTCCAATCGTTTTAAAATGGGGTAAAGAGTTGATTCGGAAATTTTCATGTGCACCGAAAGGTCCCGGACGATTTTATAGCCATAGGAATCTTCATTGGCCAGCGCTTTCAGCACACAGATGTCGAGTAAGCCTCGTTTCAGTTGAACATCCATCTTCATACCTCCTCACGCACAATACTACACCATGCATAGTATAATGTCAAGCATTATATTTATTAAAATTTCATAACTTCTTTCTTTTTTCGGGGCGGTTTTCAAAGAACCTGTTCAGCGTCTTTTCTTTTGGCGGAAGTTTTTTCCTTTGGATTGCAAAAAAGCTCAAAATAGAGTAGAATATAGGCTGAGAAGGAAGTGATTTTTATGGAAAATCAAATGCTTTGCTATCAGTGCGGCGGCGCCAAAGAAGGCCGCTGTTGCAACGATACCATCGGCACCTGCGGCAAGTCCGCCGAAACCTCCCGTTTACAGGACGAGCTCACCGGTGCCTTGATCGGACTGGCCAAAGCTTCGGTTCACAAATCCATTGATGAAGATATACAGCGGCTGATGGTGGAAGGCCTCGCGGCCACCGCCGCCCACACCGATTTTGACGATGAACATATCCTCGCCCTGACGGAACAGGCCAAAGCCGCGAAAACCAAATTCGTACCCAAATTCGGCAGTTACAACACATCTTTAAAACTGCCGGAAGATTTTGATATTCGCGTAATCTGGCAAAAATCGCCGGATATCCGCTCCTTGAAGTCGCTGCTCCTTTTCGGTATCCGCGGCATTGCCCTCTACGCCCATGAAAGCTGGGCCCTGGGCAGTAAAAATAAGGAAGCCGCCGGATTTTTCCACAAAGCCCTCATCGCTCTGGGGGCCAACCATTTCAAAGAAGATTACTACACCCTGCTGGAAGAGATGGGGGGCATCAGCCTCCGGGCTATGGAACAGGCCAACAAAGCCCGGTTCAGCGCTTACGGCGCTCCCTCGCCGGTGAGCGTGCCCCGGGTTATTGACCCCGGTCCCTTCATCATCGTCAGCGGCCATCATTTTGAGATTCTGGCCCAGATTCTGGAGCAGACCAAGGAAACCGGCGTCAACGTCTATTCCCACGGAGAGATGCTTCCGGCCCATGCCTATCCGGAATTCCGCAAATACCCCCATTTCAAAGGGCATTACGGCACCGGCTGGCAGAACCAGCAGCAGGAGTTCGACCATATTCCCGCCGCCATTGTCTTTACCTCGGGCTGTATCGAACTGCCCCTGCCCTCCTACGCCGACCGGATTTTTACCGCCGGCAACGCCCGGATTCAGGGCGTGCCCCATCTGGAGCAGGATTTCACCCCGGCCATCATCGCCGCCATTGAACAGGGCGGCGCGCCGGAACAGATCGCTTTTCCCGGCGTCAACGGCGGAACTTCCGTCACCACCGGTTTCGGCCGGAAAACCATCCGCACCGTCAGTTACAAGCTCGCCGCGGCTTTGGCCGAAGGCACTCTGCACCATATTTATGTGGTGGGCGGCTGTGACGGTAATGAAGCCAACCGCGGCGCCTATACCGATCTGATCCGCCGTATCCCCGACGACGCTATCGTCTTTACCTGGGGATGCGCCAAATACCGTTTCAACGACATCCATTACGGCGAAATCGACGGCGTGCCCCGGATTCTCGATCTGGGGATGTGCAGCGATCTGCCCATGGTGGTGGAAACCATCGAAGCGCTGGCGGAATCGGCCAAGCTCCGTGTGGATGAACTGCCCCTGACCTGGCATTACACATGGCAGGGACAGCGCAGCACCGCAGAGATATTCGCCCTTTTCGCCGCGGATATTCAGAATATCATCTTAGGCCCCGCCATGCCTCCTTACTTCACCGCCGAAGTATTCCGCGCCCTGGCCAAAGAAAACAGCATGACGCTGTTCAGCGGCGAAGCATCGGAAAAAGGCGTCGACGCCGTACCGGTAAGCGATTCGGAACCCGTCGAAGCGGAAACAACCGAAGAGACACCGGTCAAAGGAGAAATTCTCAAAGAAGAACCGCTGAAAGAAGAAGCGGAAGAAGAAAACGCTTCTCCTTATACCCCCGAAGAGCTGGAAGAACGCTCCGAAGCCGCAGGGCTTCCCGATTGGGCGGTGATGAGCGAGGAAGAAGAGGCCGAGGCCGAAGCGGCCGCCGCCGAAGTCCGGGCCGAAGCCGCCAAAGCAAAACCGAAAATCCGTCCCGAGGACATCGACCAGTCCCCGGCGTGGCTCACCGCCGACGATGACGATGAGGACGAAACCTCTGAAAATATTCCCGAAGAGCCAAAAATGGACATTGAAGCCCGTTCCGAGGCCGCCGGACTCCCTGCCTGGGCCATGGAGGATGACGAGGACGAGGAAGATGAAAACGATGACGGTCCCGCCGTGGAATTTATCGTCAAAGACGGCCGGGCCGTGCCGGTATTCGCCGAAGAAAAGGCCGAATCCCCCGCCGAACCGGAACCCACGCCGGCGCCGGCTCCCGCCGAACCTCTGCCGACCAAAGCCGATGTGATCCTCGGAGAAACCGCCATAAGCGGCGGAGAAAACGCGCCGAAAATCGTTTTACCCAAGGGCAAAGGCGTTTCCGGCTGGAAGGATCCCGATGATGAACCGTCCTTCACCCCCGGAGACCGCAAGCCCTATCGCTATACACCCCCCAAAGAGCTGGTGGAAATTCCCCAGCCGGCTCCCATTGCTCTTCCGGCGGGCGCCGGGATTTCCGGTTACGCCGCCGATCACAGCTACGACCGGGACACCGGAGAGGAAACCGTCAGCGCCCTCTATTCCTTTGCCGAGCCTCAGCCGGAAATCAAGATTCCCAAGGGCAAAGGTGTTTCCGGCTGGAAAGAAGAGGATGATACACCCCGGCCGGCAAAGCACGGCGGCGACAGTGAAAAGAGCGGCGAAAAGCCCTGGCTCAAGAAGAGCCTTGAACGGCTCCACGCCGAAGTGGAAGAAGCCAACGCCCCGGCGACACCGATCCCCTCCGCCACAGCGCAGGCACAACCGAAACCTCCGGCGGCCGAAGCTCAACCGGTAACAGCGGAACCGGTAGCTCCGGAACAGGCGGCGGAAGCAACCCCGGCAACCGAAGCGGCGGAACCCGCCATGGAAACCGATCCCGCCAAACCCTGGCTCGCCGCCAGCTTAAAACAGCTCAAAGAATCCATTGAAGCCGATAAAGAGGCCGAAGCCAACAAAAACAGCGATAAACCCTGGCTCCAGGCCAGTCTCAACGCCCTCCACGCCGAAGTGGAGGCCGAGCAGAACGGCGGTGAGACATCGGCACCCGAAACAAATACCGAAACCACCGACGAAAACAACGACGAAGTCTACGTTTCCAAATACAAACACGACGCCGACGCCGCCGCGGAAAAGCCCTGGCTCAAAACAAGCATCGAAGAGCTGAAAGAATCCATCGACCGGGATGCCGGCATCAAGAGCGTCCGCAGTGAAAAGAAAGGCCCCGCCAAAGAAAAAACAGACGAGGAAGTGGCCGCCCGCTGGCAAAACGCCGGCGAACGGAAATCCTGGAAGGACATCGTACCTCACGGCGAAAAAGCGGCAACCGACGGAGCTCCCGGGGATAACGCCCCGGCCTCCAGCGATAACGCCGTACCCGCCGCGCCCCTCGCCCCGGAAGCCACCGACGAACCCAGCGGCGGCGGAGAACCGCCGGAAATGTGGCAGAAACCCAAAGT
>JBJDXI010000124.1:0-4811 GCA_051866595.1 Clostridia bacterium | reverse complement strand
CCGACGAACCCAGCGGCGGCGGAGAACCGCCGGAAATGTGGCAGAAACCCAAAGTGATGCCCAAACCCTGGGACAAAGATCTCCAGACCGTCTGGAAAAAACCCGACGTCCTGCCGAAACCCTGGGAAATGCAGCAGCCGACAATGTACCATAATCCGGAAGCCCAGGGCAACACCGAACAGGTTATTCCCAATATTCCTTTGGGCAATCCCAATCCCCGGGCCGCGGAAGAACAGGCCCGGGCTCTCGCCGCCCAGCAAGCGGCTCAGCAAGCCGAGGAACAGGCTTTGGCCCAGCAGCAGGCTTTGGCCCAACAGCAAACCCAGCAGCAGGCCGCCTATGAAGCCCAACAGCGGGCACAGCAGGCATACGCCCAGCAGCAGGCCATGAAAGAACAACAGGCCCGGGCGGAACAACAGGCCCAATGGCAGGCCCAGCAACAGGCTCTGGCGGAACAGCAGGCCTTGGTTCAGCAACAACAGCAGGCCGCCTACGAAGCCGAACAGCGGGCAAACGCCGCCCGGCAGAGTCTGGAGGAACAGGCCGCCCAGATCCGCGCCGCCCAAGCCGCCCAGGAAGCTTACGCCGCCCAACTGAGAGAGCAGGCTTACCGTATGGAAGAAGCCCGGGCCCAGCAAGCGGAAATGGCCGCCCAGCTGGCTCAACAGGAACAACAGCTCCGGGCCGCTCAACAACAGGCAGAACGGCAGGTAAGCCGTCAATCCATGCGGAGCCGTCAGGAACAGGCCGCTTACGCCGCTCAGCTGGAGCAGCAGGCCCAACAGCTCCGGGCCGCCCAGGCCGAGCAGAACGCCTACCGCGCCCAACTGGAACAGCAGGCCGCCCAGATGCGGGCCGCCCAGAGCGCTCAAGCCAATCAGGCCGCCCAGCTGGCCCAGCAGGAGCAGCAGCTCCGTCAGGCCATGGAACAACAGGCCCAACAGCAACAGGCTTTGGCCCAACAGCAGGCACAGCAACAGGCTTTGGCCCAACAGCAGGCACAGCAACAGGCTCTGGCCCAACAACAGGCACAGCAACAGGCTCTGGCCCAACAACAGGCACAGCAACAGGCCATCGCCCAACAACAGGCCGCCCAGAATCCTTACCAGTTCGGAGGGAATTTCTTCCGGGAAGAACCGGCAACCTTGCCGCCGGACGCCGGTGTTTCCGGTTACCGTCAAACGACCTTTGTGCCCGGACAGGAACGCCCCGGCGCCGACATCAACGACGCCATCCGCACACTGCCCGGCGTGCCCCAGACCGCACCCCAGGCGATCCCCTCCAACGCGGGGATTTCCGGTTCCCATTATCATGAGGAACTGCCGCCGATTATGACGGATTATACCCAGACCTGTTACGGCGTGCCCCAGACCCCCAAAGTCAACCTGCCTCAGGGAGCCGGCGTTTCCGGCTGGAACGATCCCAACCCGCCGGCGAATACCGCTCCGGTACAGAACAATTTCTTCGGTTTTATGGATTCTGACGCCCCGGCGGGGGTCCGCTCCAATACCGAAGTGATCACCCCGGGTTCCGGCGATGAATTCATCGCCACCAAAGGCCCCGACGGCGAAGTCACCGTCACCATCCGCTCGGATAAGAATAAATAAAACCGGCCGGTAACGATAACGCCGGTATAAACAGAACACCCCCGAAAATTCGGGGGTGTCTTTTTTCATACCTTTTCAGGATTTTCGTTTTTTCTGTTCTTTCGCGAACCGTCGGGCGTTCTTCATGCCGCCGACATCTTTGAACATCCGATCAAACTTTTTCGTTTCAATCTCTTTGCTGCTCAGGCCGTCGTAGGATGTTTCCTGTTCCAGCTTGCGATAGCTTTCGAGGCGGCGCCTGTCCAGTTCGCCGGAATCCGCCGCCGCAAGAACGGCGCACCCGGGTTCGCCGGTATGGGTGCAGTCACGAAAGCGGCATTGAAGCGCCAGCTCTTCGATGTCCGCAAAGGAACGGGAAAGGTCGGCGCTTTCGACGCCCATCTCTCTCATGCCGGGGGTATCGATGACCACGCCGCCCAGAGGACAGGGAAACATTTCACGGCCGGTGGTCGTATGCCGTCCTTTATCGCCCCGGCCGATCTCCCGGGTCGCGTTGACCGAATCGCCTAAGAGCCCGTTGATCAACGTGGATTTCCCCACCCCCGAAGAGCCGATAAAAGCGCAGGTCTGCCCTTTTTCGAAGTAGGGACGGAATTTTTCACAAAGATCCTCATCGTACATGGAAAGGGCGATCACATCGGAGAAGCAGGAGATCGCCTCAACCTGAGAGACCGCCGACCCAAGATTTTCGCAAAGGTCGGATTTCGTCAGCACGATCACCGGTGTCGCGCCGCTGTCCCAGGCCACGGAAAGATACCGCTCCATGCGGTTCAGATTGAAATTCCGGTTGAGAGACATACACAAAAAGACGATATCCACATTGGCCGCCACGGGCTGCGCCTGCCCCGCCGCGCCCACGGCCTTGCGGACAAAAAGGCTCTTTCGGGTCAGCACCCGCCGGATCCGCGTGGAACCGCTCTCCGTCGTCACCGTCACATAATCCCCTACCGTCGGGTATTGGGCAAGCTCTTCGGTGTCGTAGCGGAGCCTGCCGGAAATTTCCGCCGTCCGTTCCGCATCGGCGGTAACGATTTTATATTGGCCGCGATATTGGGCAATGACCCGCGCCGGCTGTTCCTCGGGACAGGCCGCGAATTCGGCCAGAAAGCGTTGGGAGACGCCGTATTGTTTCAACAGATCCATGGGATCACCTCCTTTTCATTTCATTCGGACGATGCCGTGACCATCTGTTTCAGCGGGAAGCAGATATCGATCTCCATAGAACCGTCAGCCCCGCAAAAAATACAGGATCGCATACAGCGCGGCGATGACCGGACTATAGCTCCCGCCGATCCCTCCTCCCTCCAAAACGGAAGCCGTTTATGTTTCTTCCGCGATGATCTGCTCCAGAATATCGACGGCATGGGCCACCATCGAAGGGCAAAACTCCGTAAATAAGCGATGCTCCATGGCGTAAGCCACGCCTTCTTTCGTGGAAATATCACATTTCAGCAAATCATTACACAGATACGAACCGCATGCTTTCGCGAATCGTTCCATCATCTGATCGTTCACTTCATTGGCGGTCTGCCGGCTTGCGGTATCGGTGCTGTCATACTGTCCGTACAATGCGCCCAGCACCATCAACGCGCCGGTACAGGCGCCGCAGACTTCGCCTTTGCGCATGCCGCTGCCGAAACAGGATCCCAGCTTCAATGCCTGTTCCTCGGTGAGTCCGCACTCATCGGCGAAAGCCGCAAGCACCGCCTGGGAACAATGAAATTTTTGTTTAAAATAAGCCAAAGCCTTTTCTTTATGCGTCATCCGACACCCTCCTTTTAAAATACAGTATAGCAGAAAAAAATGGAAATTCCTATCATTTTATCCGGGGGTTCATAAACACGAAAAAACGCTCCGCAAAAGCGGAGCGTTTTGAAATGCGATTTAACGTTTGGAGAACTGGGAAGCTTTACGGGCTTTTTTGAGACCGTATTTGCGGCGTTCTTTCATTCTCGGGTCACGGGTGAGGAAACCGGCGGTTTTCAAAGCGGGGCGGAATTCCGCGTTGGCTTCCACGAGAGCGCGGGCGAGACCGTGACGGATGGCGCCGGCCTGACCGGACATACCGCCGCCGTGGACGCTGGCGATCACATCATAATTGGCAAGAGTACCTGTGGTTTCCAGGGGCTGTTTGACAACCATTTCCAAGGTTTTTTTGCCGAAATAATCTTCAAGAGATTTTTTGTTGACTTCGATATTGCCTTCGCCGGGTTTGACCCAAACTTTCGCGATGGCGTTTTTGCGACGGCCTGTGCCGTAGAATTTGTCTGCCATTTCAGTTTATCCTCCTTAGAAATTCCATACTTCCGGTTTCTGAGCCTGATGATTGTGTTCCGCGCCTTTGTAGATGCGGACTTTTTTCATCATCTGTCTGCCAAGGCGGGTATGGGGGATCATACCTTTGATGGCATATTCCATGGCCAGTTCGGGTTTGGTTTCCATCAGTTTGCGGTAAGAAATGGACTTGAGACCACCGGGATAACCGGAATGATGATAAGCAAATTTCTGATCCAGTTTTTTACCGGTGAGGATGGCTTTGTCAGCGTTGATAACGATGACATGGTCGCCGGTATCGATATGGGGAGTAAAAGTCGGTTTATGTTTGCCTCTCAGTAAGCGGGCAGCTTCGGAAGCGACACGGCCGAGGGATTTGCCTTCGGCATCGAGGACGTACCACTTCGAATCCACTTCACTGGGTTTTGCCATATAAGTGGTTTGCATTTTATTTCCTCCTGGAAAATTCAATCTTATTCATGGTTCCTGTGACGGTTCGCACGGGGCTTGCTTGCCTACACAGAGACACTATTGTATTTTAACGCAAAGATTTCTCTTTGTCAAGCTCATATTCATCATTATAATAAATTTTTATCAAAGAAAGTCCTTTGGACGGCGCCGTGAGGGATAAAACCGAGCGGTCGCCGGTTTCAAGGGCCTTTTCAATCACGTCTTTGCCGAAATAGCCACGGCCCAGGTCGATGAGACTGCCGCTGATGCTCCGCACCATTTTATAGAGGAACCCCCGGCCCCAGAAATCAAAATACACATAATCCCCTTCCCGGTTCACGGTGATGAGATCCAGGGTGCGCACAAAGTTCTCCCGGCCGCTGTTGGCGGCGGTAAAGGCTTTGAAATTGTGCTCCCCGAAAAAAAGGGGCAATGCTCCCTCGATCTTTTTCAGATCGAGAGCGCCGGGGAAGTAATAGG
>JBJDXI010000123.1:0-1787 GCA_051866595.1 Clostridia bacterium | reverse complement strand
TAGTTATTATACGCCCTTTTTTCCCGTTGTACAAGACTTTTTCAAAATTTCAGCGGGGCGGAACCTCTTGAAAAATCCCGATTTCCTCCTCGGCCTCAAGGATCACCCGGACGCCCACGGCGCCGGGAACATCTTTCAGCTCCAGCACCTCCCGGCCCGCCAATTTCCCGTTTTTGCCCCACTTTTTCTGGGCGTCATTGCCGGCTTTCTTTTCCGCCTGCGCTTTGGCCTGCTCCGCGCTGATTTTTTTGGTCCGGGTAATGGCTTCCCGATAGGTTTTTATATTCAACTCCCAGCCGAAAAGAGAAAAGGACTGATTCTTTTCGACGGAATCCGTAAAAGGATTTTTCTCACTGCCCCAGAGCACAAACGACGTATCTCCCTTGGAAAGCGTCGCGATCCCGGCGCAGTTTCCGGTAAACTCCGGAACAACCTGTTCCAGACTGACATAGGCCGTACCCTCATACCAGACCGAAGCCGTGACCACGCCTTTGGCGGCGGTTTCATCGTAAACCGGTTCCTTTCCCTCCTCCTCATAAGTCAGATAACCGGAAATCAGAATATCTCCTTTTTTCACCGTATCACCGGCTTCCACCTGTTTCTGGCCTTTCAGCACCAGCACCTGGCGGATGACGCCGTCGGAAGAAGCCACAATATGACCGCAGTTTACGGGGTCTGTTTTTCCGCTGTGGCGGGGAGCGACGGAAACTGTCATGGAAACACCGTCGAAAGACACGCCGGCCCAGGACAGAGACGGACAGCGGTTCAGGATTTCCGACGCGGTCTTTTCGGTATCCACGGCGGATTTCAGCACCGGCGGGAAAACGCCGCAGTCTTTCAGCACCGCGGCGATCTCTTTTTTCAGAGAAGCATCGGGTTCCGTACCGGTTTCCGAGACGATCTCCACCTTCCAGGACACCGACAGAAACAGGCAAAGCAGTGCCGCGGCAAAAAGAGCGGTAAACCATGAATACCGCCGTCTTCGCACCTCTTTCCAAAAGAAGGGCAGACCGCCCCGGCCGGCAACCGTCACATGGCAGTCGCAGGCCAGAGCCGCCCGCCGGACAAAGGACAGGGAAGGAAGAGGCACAGAAAAGGAAAGCTCCCGGTCGTGAAAAGCCACATCCCACAAAGGAATTTCCGAAGCGGCCAGACGGTTCATCAGTTCCGCGCCCCGGGAACCCGTCACCTTCACCTGGACGTAACCTTGAATTTTACTGCCGAAAATCATCGGTGTTCCCCCTTCTGAAAAGAGACGCTTTGAATTTCCCCTTCGGCCTCCAGCTCATCTTTTTTCAGCAAACGCAGGCGAAGCCCTTTCCCTTCCACCACGATCTCTCCGTAAAGACAGCCGATTTTTATCTGATCCGGGCGAAATCCAAGGATTCCGCCGTGATTTTCCACCAGTACGCTCTGATTTCCCGTCACCACGATTCTGGGAACACCGGCGGCCAGTTCCGCCGGCAAATCCAGGGAAGACGCCGCGTACCGCTGCATATCTTCTTTTTTCATCGGTACATCCCTCCTCTTAACGGTATCGCCGGAGGGAAGAAATTATGACTTTAAAATTATCATAAGGTATGATATAATGACTTATTATATAAAACTTCTGAAAAAAGAGGAATATCTTATGAAACAACTGATGACAGGCAATGAAGCCATCGCTTTGGGCGCATGGGAAGCCGGTGTCAATGTCGTCGCGGCCTATCCCGGTACGCCCTCCACGGAAATCACCGAAAACGCCGCGAAATATGATGAAATGTATGCCGAATGGGCGCCCAACGAAA
>JBJDXI010000122.1:0-9018 GCA_051866595.1 Clostridia bacterium | reverse complement strand
ATTGGAACCGGACCGGCATGAAAAAACGCCATGTCATCGCGTTGTGGTCCGACGCACCTACCCATCCTCTGGGCTACGGCCGTCCCAGAGCCAATTACCCTCAGAATATGGCGAAGGATCTGAAAGAGCTCACCGCCTGGTGGGGTTCGGCGGGAACCGCCGCTTCCAGCATGATGGATCAATACGCCAAGCGGCTGATCCTCTTTACTCCCGAAGCGAAAGACTGGACGACTATTGCCACCAACTGGGACAAAGTGTACCGTATTCCCACCGTCGCCGGGAACGGCTCGGCGGAGCACAGTTATGAAACGATCCTTAACGCGATTATTCATACGATTTGACGGAGAAGAATATGAGCAGAGATTACGAATCCATTTTAGATATACCGGGCTGTGTCATTGAGCTGTCTGCTCCGGCCATTGAGGGCCAGGGGGAGGATGCTTACGGCAGCTATCTGGAGGAGCAGGGATGTTCCTTTGCGGTTTTTGACGGCTGTGGAGGCTCCGGTGGACGGCGTTACGCCGCTTTTCAGGGCCATTCCGGCGCTTATGTGGCTTCCCGTCTGGCAATGCGGGATTACTTCCGCTGGTATATACGTTTTTTGAAGTTGAATGTGGAACTGAACGGCGACACCATTGCGGAAAATCTTCCCGCTTTGAAAAAGCGTTTCTGTAAACGTCTTTCTCATTGCCGGGAATACGCGGATTCTTATGAACAGAAGTCCTCGTCGGTCAGCGGCACGCTGATGAAAGATTTTCCCACCACGATGTCGGCGGTCCTCTGTGATTATTACAACGGCGTTTTTTCCGCTGGATTTTTATGGGCCGGCAATTCCCGCGGCTATGTTCTGGGGGAAAACGGTCTCGTTCAGATTACCGTCGATGATATTGCCGGCACCGTTGACGCCATGGACTGCCTGCGGAAAGATCCGCCGCTGACCAACTTTATCTCGGCGGAGGGCGATTTTGAACTGCGGGGGCTTCATTATGAGTTGGCGCTGCCGGTGATCCTGATTACTGCCACCGACGGTTGTTTTGACTATTTCCCCTCGCCGATGCATTTTGAGTATATGCTCATCAGCGCCATGGCCGAAGCCGATTCTTACGACGGCTGGCGGGAGAATATCCGTGGTATCCTGACGGAAAACGCTTCCGACGATTTTTCCGTGGTCATCGGCTGTTTTGGCTACGCGGATTTTGAAACGATGAAAAACAGCTTCCGTCCTCGTTTGCAGTATCTGTGGCAGGATTACATCGAGCCGCTGATGCAGGACTACAACGCCCGCTCCGACGAGCTGTGGCTGCGGTATAAACCCGGCTATTACAGGAGAGATTTCTGATGAAAGAATTAAACGGTTACCGTCTGCTTACGGAATTTACCGCCGATAACAGCGGTTTCAGCCAATGGGCTTTCGCGGAAAAAAATGGCATTGAGCTGTTTATCAAAGAATTTTTAAGTCCCGTTTATCCTGTGGAGGAGTCCCTTTTTGATGCCGGTGAACTGCGTGACCGCAAAGCCTATTGCGACGCTTTTGTCGGGAAGAAAGCAGCGCTTTATTCGGCGCTGCGGCAATGCGGCAGTGTTCATATCGTTCCGGTGCTGGATTTCTTCCGCTACGGCCCGAAGTTTTATATTGTCACGGAAAAAGTGAAGGACGCGGGAATGACTCCCGAGGATGTTTTTTCTTTGCCTGCCGGTGAAAAAATTACTTTAATGCGGTCGTTATGTGACGCGTTGACAGAGCTTCACGGCAGAGGTGTGATCCACGCCGATCTGAAACCCTCCAATCTTCTCTTTGAAAAAGACGTTTCCGGCGGCCTTTCGGTGAAAATCATTGATTTTGACAGCAGTTTTTTACAGGGTACCCGGGTTACTCCCGAGGCCATTGAGGGCGATCCCGTTTATCTGGCTCCCGAAACGTATCTGGCCATGAAAGGAAACGCCGCGGAACTTTCCGCTCAGATGGATGTTTTCGCCTTGGGCGTGATTTTTCATCAGTATCTTTTGGGAACACTGCCGGTATTTGCGCCCGGAGATATGCATTACGCTTTTGAATCGGTACTTTCCGGCGCGGAACCGGTTTTCCCACCTCATATCGACGGCGCGGTGGAAAAGATGCTGCGGGGGATGCTTCTTAAAGAACCCCGTAAACGCTGGGAACTGAAAAAGACCGCTTCTCAGCTGAAAAAAATCGATAAAAACGCTCAAAAAGGGAAGGTGATTTTCGGCAAATGAACAATAACGGCTTTTGGCAGTGTCCGCATTGCGGCACGGTAAACAACGGCCCGGTCTGTCGGGTCTGTCAGTACGCTCCCGGGGGACCTTCTTCGGCCCAAAAGAACGGAGGCGGGAAAAATAAAGGTCTGCTTATCGGTTTGGTGGCGGCCTGCGCGGTACTGTTGATCGCCGCCGCCGGTCTCGTGATTTATCTTTTGGGCGGCAGTAATTCGGCGGAGAACGAATCCGATGCGGTTGTGCCCGTGGCGGCGGAAGATCAGGAGGGCGCGCTGAAAGAGGGCGATCTCTTTATCAACGCTTTTGATGACAGCGGCATCTATATCCGCAAGGAACCGACAAAGAGCAGTAAGCAGATCGCGAAGATTAAAAAAGGCGACCGGGAAACCACCCTGACTTATCTCGGTGAAACCGTCATGGGTGACGATCAGTACCGTTGGTATAAAGTGGAAACGGAAAAGGGCAAAACCGGTTATGTCCGTGAGGACGTGGTGGAACGGCTGGTACCATAACGGAAACAGGTGATAACAATGACAGATAAACGTATTAAAAAATCATCGGAGCAGGTGAAACCGGCGAAGAAAAGCGCGGGTTATACCTATCCCAAAGGAAATATCCGGCACAGCGGAAGTTACGGCATCAATGAATCCGACAGCTCCATCCGGATCTTTGAACGGGGTGACCAGAACCATGCCCGAAACGAGGAACGCCGCAGGGCGCGGAAAGAAGCTCTTCGGCGCCGAAAAAGGCGGCGGCGGATCGCGCTGATCACGGCGGCCTGTCTTGTTCTTGTGGCCGCCGGCGGTATTTTTGCCTTTCAGATTCTGAAGGAACCGGCGGATACTTCGGACGTCGATGATCAGGTCGTTCCCGTGGCGGCGCCGCCGGCAGAGGAACCGGAAGCGGCTTCTCCCGAGGAAACACAGGCGACAACGGAAACCGCCGAACCGGAGGTCGATTCATCTCAGGATTACGACGCCTCCTATACGAGAGTCATCAATCGCTCCTATCCCATTCCCGCGGGATTTATTGCCGGTACCGGCCAACTCGTAACGGTGGAAGGCAAGCAGATGGAGACCAAAGCCGGCGAGGCGTTACAGCAGATGGTGGCGGATTTAAGAGCCACGGGGATGAATATTATTATCCAGTCCGGATACCGCACCGACGCCGATCAGGAATATCTCTATAACCGCCAGATCAACCGTCAGGGGGGAAATGAACTGAAAGCGGCGACGATTTCCGCGGTACCTCTCACCAGTGAGCATCAGGCCGGTCTGGCCGTGGACCTCAGCACCGACGGTACATTGGAAGAATCTTTTGCCTACACGGATCAGGGAAAATGGCTGAAAGCGAACTGCGCGAATTACGGTTACATTCTCCGCTATCCTTCCGGAAAAGAAACGGTCACCGGTATCATCTCGGAACCGTGGCATTTCCGCTACGTCGGTGATCCCGCCACAGCTCAAAAAATCATGGCTTCGGGAAAGTGTATGGAAGAGTATTACGGTAAAACGTTAAAAGATGACGATATTACGCCGTATCTGGAATATTTGCAGTAAAGAGGAAGGTGTTTGAAATGGCATCGAAAGATTATTTTAATTCCAATCCCATGTTGGATACGAGCGGAAACAAACAGGGCAGTCTGGATCCGCAGGCGAAAACGGGAGAATCCGGGGCCCAGTCCAGTCTGGATCCCCAGTCCTTTGCGGGGCAGAGCTTTGTGAATCGTGAAGAACCCCCGGTTTATCAGGAACCTCCCGTTTACGAACAGCCGCCCCGGCAGGAATCGGCCTCTTTTTTCGGGGGTGACGACGGCAATCTGCGTCCCCATGTTAACGGGGTGTTCACCTCGGAAACGCCGGTGGATATTGTGGATGAAAAAGATAAAAAGAAACGGAGAAATCTGGTGATCGCCCTTGTGGCCGTGGTCGTTCTCGTTCTCGGCTGCGGTGGTGTTTTCGGCGTGGTCTACTATCAGAATCAAAAGGACGAAGCCGTCATGGCGGAAAAAGACAGGGAAGCCGCTCAGGAAGTGGCCAACATGATCGCCTCCATCGGTGAAGTTTCCCTGGGCAGTGGCGATGCCATCACCAAGGCCCGTTCTCACTATGATGTACTGACCGAAGAGCAGAAAGCCTATATTCCCAATCTGGCGGATCTGACGGCGGCGGAAAAGAAATATGAGGAATTGAAAGCCGATCAGCAAGCCAAGGATGAGGCTGAAGCCAAAGCCAAAGCCGAAAAAGAAGCCGCGGCGGCGGCTCAGAAAAGTACGCTGGTACTGCCAACCAACACTTCCTATTACGGCTGTTATCAGGTGATTACCCAAAGCGGCGACGGTCTTGTTCTGCGTTACGGGCCTTCCACGAGCTACAGCAAGATCCTCACCGTTCCCTACGGAACGTATCTGGATGTTTATGGCTGGTCCGGGGAATGGGCCTATGTGACTTACGGCAGTAAGAACGGCTGGGTCAACAGCAATTATCTCTATTGATGAAAAGACACGCTATTTAATCAATGAAGCTGGTCATCAGTGATGTGGCGTTGACCACGGTGTTGGCATTTTCGTGTTGCTGAAGATTTTCTTCGTGGAGCTGATCTTCCATTGGGCGGAATCGCTTGGGGACAGTGGCTGGAGATTCAAAAGTCCTCCGGTTATCTTCCTCCTTCTGCCTGCCACGGAGGCTTGCTTAGAAAAACACCGTTTTCTTTTCGTGAAGAAACGGTGTTTTTCTTTGATAATTACCGGGGATATGTTATAATCGAAAAAAACAGGACAGAAGAAAGGGGGAGAAAAAATTGAAGAAGAAACGAAATGTGCTTATCGGCACGGTATTTACCGCGTCTCTAGCCGGGGCCGGTGTCTTCCGTTATTTTTCCGATATGGCGGTCTGCCGCCGGCGCCCTCAGATTCCCGCCCTGATTCAAGGTGTCATTGATTGCGGTCAGGATGACGATGTTTTTTCTCCCGTTGTCCGCTCTTTCTGCGACGGTTTCAAAGAAATCCCCTTTGAGGAATTTGCCCAAGTCAGCGCCGATGGTCTATTGCTGAAGGGACGGCTTTTCCGTCCGGAAAATCCCAAGCGGCTGGTATTGTTTATGCACGGCTGGCGCTCCTCCTGGCAGAAGGATTTTTCGGTGCTGGTAAAGCCGCTTCTTGATATGGATTGCGCTCTGTTTTTCGCCGATGAGCGTGCTCACGGTGAAAGCGAAGGGAATTTTATTACCTATGGGGTCAAGGAAAAGGACGACTGTGTTCGTTGGTCTCAAAAGCTGGCAGAAGAATTCCCTGAACTGCCGTTGTATCTCTGGGGAATGTCCATGGGCGCCGCCGTGGTGATGTTGGCCTCCGCCGAAAAGGAATTACCCTCTTCCGTTCGGGGCGTAGTTTCCGACTGCGGTTTCAGCAATCCCCGGGAAGAGCTGGAGCATCTGGTGAAACAGAAACTGGGACGGGGTGAAAAGCAGATCATCGGCGTTTACCGTCGCCATTTTATTCGCCGCTGTGGTTTTGATCTCGATGGCTTCCATACCGAGGAAGCTCTGGCCAAAACGAAACTTCCTTTCCTCTTCTTCCACGGAAAAGACGATGATTTTGTGCCCACCGCCATGACGCTGGGGAATTACGCCGCCGCGGCCGGAGAAAAAGAACTGGTTCTTATCGACGGCGCCGTGCATTGTAAATGCTTTTATGTGGACGGTGAAACCTGTTTCACGAAAGTCGCCGCCTTTTTTGAAAAATATGATGATGCGGAGGAGGGATGATGATGCAGCATGAAATAAAGAAAAACCATCCGCTGCTGGATGAAAACGGTGTGCTGACGGAACCTGGATTCGCCCGGGAGCTGATGCTGACCTACGACCGTGATGCCGTGAAAGCCCATCCCCTGCGGATCAAGGAATGGGATTACTACTACGCCGGCAATAAGTCCTTCGGCGTGGCGCTGACCATTGCGGACAATTCTTATATGGGTCTGGACAGCATCTCTTTGCTGGACTTTGAGGAAGGCTGGGAAATCACCCGAAGTCCCATGCAGGTGATGACAAGGGGGAGAAAGCGTCTTCCCGCCTCATCCCACCGGGGTGATCTGGAGTCTTCCGGAAAAGGATACCTCCTTTCCTTCGAGAATAAAGGGGCCGTCCGTCGTCTTTCCTTTGAGATGGATCACTTTAAAGATCGGAAGTCCATCCGGGGAGAGCTGGAACTCTCCTGCCCGGAACAGGAATCCATGGTCATCGCCACACCTTTCCCCGGCGATGAGAAGGCATTTTATTACAATCAGAAAATCAACTGTATGGCGGTGAAGGGCCGCGTGTTCTTTGACGGGAAAGAGTACCGTTTTACGCCGGAAAACAGCAGTGCTGTACTGGATTGGGGACGGGGTGTATGGACCTATAAAAACACCTGGTACTGGGGGAGTGCTTCCGGGCGGCTGAACGGCGTGCCCTTTGGCTTTAATATTGGTTACGGTTTCGGCGATACCTCCGCCGCCACGGAAAATATGCTTTTCTATAACGGCAAAGCCCATAAACTGGAAAATGTTCACTTTGGTATTCCGCAAAAAGACGGAAAAGATGATTTTATGTCTTCCTGGCGGTTTACGTCTTCCGACGGCCGTTTTGAAATGGATTTTCAGCCGGTGCTTCACCGTCAGTCCGATACCAATGTTCTGCTGATCCGAAGCGATCAGCATCAGGTTTTCGGCCTCTTTCGGGGCAAAGCGGTGCTGGATGATGGCACAACGCTGGAAATCCGTGATTTTCCCGGTTTCGCGGAAAAAGTATACAATAAATGGTGAGGATGAGAACGGTTTTAAAGGAAGGGAAAGGATATGATTTTTCAGGCGAAGTACGATTCTCCTCTGGGTACGCTGACGATGGCCTCGGAGGGAGAAACGCTGATCGGTCTGTGGATGGAGACCCAGACCTATTTCCCCTCAACGGTAAAGGAAGAAATGGTGCCGAAAGAGGATTTGCCTCTTTTTTCCGAAGTGAAACGATGGCTGAACCGTTACTTCTCCGGAGAAAAACCCTCTGTGGAGGAATTGCCGCTCTCTCCCCGGGGCAGTTCCTTTCAGCGGGAAGTCTGGAAAATTCTCTGTGAGATTCCTTACGGCGGATGGATGACTTACGGTGAAATTGCGGAAAGAATCGCTTTAAAGAGGGAAAATAAAAAAATGTCCCCTCAGGCCGTGGGCGGCGCGGTGGGACATAACCCGATTTCCATTATGATTCCCTGCCATCGGGTCATCGGCACCAAGGGACAGCTTACCGGTTATACCGGCGGCCTTGATAAGAAAATATGGCTTTTGAGCCATGAGGGTTTTCAGATAAAAAACGGGACCGTTCTCCTTTAGGAAAACGGCCCGGTCAAACCGAATATTCGCGGCGTAAATCGTTACGCCGTTTTTTCTTTGTTCTGAATGTGGATTTTGTAATAGGTCATTCCTGCAAGGAAAACCGCGGCGGAGACGGCAAGGTAAATGACATAGAGTCCGCCGCCGATCAGCGAACCGAAAACGATGAAACCGACGCCCACTGTGGCCAGAACGGGGCAGATCACGCCGCGGAAAAAGCTTTTGATCTCGCCTTTTCGCCACAGGCCGAAAACTTTCCAGTAAAAGGCCAGATACAGAATATAGCTGAAGCAGATGGCGATTTCCGAGACATCGGAGGCGCCGAGAATGCCGAAAGTGGTGGTCAGATAATGGATCACACCCCAGACCACCGCGACGAGGTACATAAATACGGCGGAATGAACCGGCATTTTCAGTTTTTCATCCTCTTCGGCAAACCACTTCGCCTTGGGGATGGCGGCGCCTCTCAACGCCAGACTGTAGGGAAGACGGATGCCGCCGAGAACGATGCCGTTGACGGTGCCCATGACGGAAATGATAATGCAGATCAGCACGATTTTGGCGAAAACGCCGCCGAAAAGGTTGGTTGCCATCTCATAGACGGCGTGGTCGCCCTGGGCGATGACCGTTTCCGGGCCGAGATAGGCGGAAATGGCGATAAAATAAGATAAATACAGAAACAGCACCAGGAGCGGAGCGATAATCAGCGCCCGGGGCAGGTTCTTTTTGGAATCCTTGATCTCGTGGGCGATGGAGGTGGAGACGATCCAGCCGTCATAGGAGAAGGCCACCGCCGAGATGCCCATAATCCAGAGACCGGTATCAAAGGTCTGTTCCGCGAGGTTGCGGAAACCACTGACGGGATCGCCCCAGACGATACCGCAAAAAGCCAGCACCACAAGGGGAATGATTTTGATCACGCAGGAAATATCCTGAAAGATTCCGCCGAAACGGGGCGAGATCGTATTGTAGAGATAGCAGAGGGTGACGAAGCCGAGACCGATGAGACTGCATCGGGTTATGGAGATCTCCCAGCCGAAAAGGGTGGAAGTGTAAATCCCCACCACAAAGGAAACGACAATGGTCAGCGTGGGATAGTAAACGAGAGAATGGAACCAGCCGAAAGCGGAACCGTAACGCATACTGACAAATTCTTCGGAATAGGTGACGACACCGCCGGGTTTATCGGTTCTTGAGGCCAGCTCGGCGACGGAAAGCCCGCCGAAAATAATGGCCACGGCGCCGAGGATAAAGAGGATAGCGCCGTAAAAGACGCTGCCGTTGGTGGCTTCCAGCACATTATCGGCTTTAAAGAAGATCCCGGAGCCGATGGCGATGCCGACAATCATGGTAATGGCGGTAAACAGTGAGTACCGTTCCGTTGTTTTTTCTTTCATGAAATACCCTTTCTCTGTGTGTCCGCTCT
>JBJDXI010000121.1:0-9093 GCA_051866595.1 Clostridia bacterium | reverse complement strand
CGATCCAGATCACATCGGGGTCACTGGTTAAAAACATTTTTTTCGCTTTACCTTCATAAAGCATTTCTTTTTTTTCAACGTTCATTGTTCTTTCCTCCTTATTCCAATCCAATGCGTTTGAAAATATAGTCAATATTTTTCAGATGATAATCGTAGTCAAAGATCGCGTCGATTTCATCTTTATTGAGGTAGCGGGCAATATCTTCATCCTCGGAAACGAGATACTCAAAATCGGTTTTGGTCTGCCAAGCGTAGAGAGCGTTTCTCTGAACCCATTCATAGGCCCGTTCACGGCTCATGCCTTTGTCGATGAGGCTGAGCATCACGCGCTGAGAGAATACGAGACCGAGAGTCTTGTCAAGGTTGGCTCTCATGTTGTCTTCGTGAACCACAAGGTTTTTGTAGATACGGATCATCAGATGGAGCATATAGTCAAGGAGCAGACAGGAATCGGGAATGATGATACGTTCCACCGAAGAATGAGTAATATCTCTTTCATGCCACAATGCCACATTTTCCAGTGCGGCCTGGGCGTTGCCGCGGAGCACCCGGGAAAGACCGGCGACACGTTCGGCGGTGATGGGGTTCTTTTTATGGGGCATGGCGGAAGAGCCTTTCTGTCCTTTGGTAAAGGATTCTTCAGCTTCCAGAATATCGGTACGCTGGAGATTGCGGATTTCCGTTGCCATTTTTTCCAGACTGCTGCCGATGACGGCCAGCGTCGTAAGGAATTCGGCATGGCGGTCTCTCTGGATGACCTGAGTGGAGACGGGTTCCGGTTTCAGACCCAGACGGCTGCATACACGTTCTTCCACCCGGGGATCGATATTGGCGAAGGTGCCCACGGCGCCGGAGATCATGCCGACGGAAACGGTTTCCTTGGCCGCTTCCAGACGTTTGATAGAGCGGTCCATTTCCATAACATACAATGCCATTTTCAGGCCGAAAGTCACAGGTTCCGCGTGGATCCCGTGGGTACGTCCGGTCATAATGGTCATTTTATATTTTTTGGCGAGTCCCGCGAGAATTTCACGGAATTCTTTCATTTTGGTCAGCAGAATATCGCAGCTTTCTTTCATCTGCAGTGCAAGAGCCGTATCCAAAACGTCGGAGGAGGTCATCCCCATGTGGATATATTTGGAATCTTCCCCAACGTTTTCACCGACCGCCGTCAGGAAAGCGATAACGTCATGCTTCACCACTTCTTCAATCTCGGCGATACGTTCCACGTTGAAATCCGCTTTTTCGCGGATATTTTTCGCGGCTTCTTCAGGAATGTAACCCAATTCCGCCATGGCTTCGGAAGCGCAAATCTCCACTTCCATCATCTGGCGAAAACGATTTTCCTGTTCCCAGATGGCCTGCATCTGAGGTAAACTGTAACGTGCAATCATACTCTTCCTATCTCCTTATTTTTTCTGTTCTAAATATTCCGCCACGGTCATCGACGACAGTTTCTGATCTTTGGCAAAAACGCCCTCCGCCATCTTTTCCCGATACGCTTTCAATGTTTCTTTCAGACTTTCATCTTTTACAGATAAAATTTGAGCGGCAAGAATCCCCGCGTTTTTCGCTCCGCCGACGGCAACGGTGGCTACGGGAATTCCCGAAGGCATCTGTACCGTGGAGAGCAGCGAATCCATACCGCCCATCATGTTTGTCGCAATCGGCACACCGATTACGGGTAGTGTTGTTGCCGAAGCCACCACCCCGGCAAGGTGCGCGGCGCCGCCGGCGGCGGCAATAAAAACTTCGGCCCCGTTCTTTTCGCCTTCTTCGACGATTTCATGGGTCCGCGCCGGCGTTCTGTGGGCCGACGATACATGGATGTCGTAAGGAATGTGAAATTCGTCTAAAATGTCGGCAGCGGCCTTCATCTGCCCGAGATCGGAATCGCTGCCCATAATAATAATTACTTTTGCCTTTTCCACAATGAACCTCCGAAAATATTTTAAATAAACATTGGATCAACAGATAAAAAATCCCAGTATTATAATGAAATAATTCTATCAAATTTTCACGGTTTCGTCAAGAAAACCTCAACGTTTTCAAGGGCTTTTCCCATCAAAAACATCCTGCTTCGGCAAGTTTGAAAATCAAAACAAAAAACATGACGGATTTAAATATAAAAATCCAGTTTTCCCCGGAGATTCTCTTTAAAGACGCAGTTCCCTCGTGGCGACTTTTTCCGTAAAAACAGCATCATGTTCAACAAAAATCATCGTCGGAGAAAAAGCGAGAATCATCTCTTCTATCTGTATCCTGCTGATGACGTCCATATAATTCAAAGGCTCGTCCCAGAGATACAGATGAGCGGAATCACAGATGCTCTTCGTCAACAGGATTTTTTTCTTCTGACCGCTGCTGAGATCCGCGAGATCTTTTTCAAACTGTTCCCGTTCCATGCCGAAATGACGCAGTACCGTCCGGAACTGCGTGGCGTCCATACCGTTATTTTCGATATAAGCGGATAAAGAACCGCGCAAATCCGAAGTATCCTGCGGAACCCAAGAAATCGTCAGCCGGCTTCCTCTTTCCAGATTCCCCCGGTAAGTGAGGCTTTCTCCCCGAATAAGTTTCAGCAGACTGGATTTTCCCGCGCCGTTCTTTCCCCGGACCGCGATGCGGTCACCCCGTTCCACATCAAAAGAAAGGCCGGTAAATACTGTTTTTTCACCGCGTGTCAGCGTCAGATCGCGAAGAGACAAAAGGCGGTTACTATGATAAGGAAGCGGATTCATTTTCAAGGGCACGGATGTTTCCACATTCAGCATCAGCTTTTTCTTTTCCGTCAGAGCCTCTTCCTGCCGCTTTTCTATCACTTTGGCCCGTTTCATCTGCTTCTTGGTTTTACTGCCGATATAAGAACGGCGGCGAATATCTTTTTCCACCTTACGGGGATCAAAACCAATCTTGCTTTGTTCCGACCGCTCCGACCATTTCATTTTTTCCGCGGAGCTTTTTTCCAGACGGTAAATTTCCTTTTTCAGCTTTTCATTTTCTTCCGTTTCAAATCGGTCCCGCATTTCTTTATGGCGAAGCCAATCGGAAAAATTCCCCCGCATCACCTCAATATCCGATTTATTGACAGACAGAATATGATCCACACAGCCGTCAAGAAACGCCCGGTCGTGGGACACGAGAATGTATCCTTTTTTCTTTTTAAGATAAGCGCTCAGCGCCTTTCGTCCGTCTGTATCCAGATGATTGGTGGGCTCGTCAATCAAAAGAAAACGGTTTCTTTTCAAAAACATCGCGGCAATCAACACTTTGGTCCGTTCCCCCAGGGAAAGAGACTCAAAAGGCCGGTACAAAACTTCCGTATCCACACCCATGAAATTCAGTTCCCGCATCAATTCCCATTCTTCCGCTTCGGGACAGAGCGACATCACGACTTCCGATGTAGCGCCGTCATTTTCCGAAAGGTCATAGGGGAAATACTCAAATTCCACCGACGAAAGAATCGTGCCGCCGTATTCGTAATCTCCCGTCAGCAAACGCAGAAAGGTGGTTTTACCACGGCCATTCCGTCCGGTGAAACCCAGCTTCCAATCGGTGTCCAAATAAAAACTGACATCGTCAAAAATAAGTTCGGGACTGTTGTCATATCCGAAAGTCAAATGTTTGATCTGAATCTGAGACATAAATTCTCCTCCAAAAATAAAATGAGCCGCAGGAAAACCCAATTCCCACCGCTCAAAACACGGGACACGCAAAAACCGCGCCATCCCGCGAAATTTATGAAAGAGAGATCTGTTCGTTTTCCCGCGAAAGGCACACCAAAACAGCGGAATCAATCCGCCTGCTCCGGTTGGCCCGATCCATTCAGCGAGAAATACGATACATCTTTTCATCTCCGATCTTTGTATTTTCTAAAGTATAACATAACGGATTTCAAATAACAAGAATCATTTTAGCCGTTATTTCAGACACGCGTTTTCGCCTTCCAAAGCATCAACAATACTGCGGATTTCCTCCGTCCGGCTCCGGTGACATACCAGCAAAACGCCGTGATCTTCGGCAATCACCACATCTTTCAGGCCGATTACCGCCGTCAGACGATTATCCGTCAGCACCACGGTATCGGAAGTATCTTTCAGAATACAGTTTCCCTTTCGAACATTTCCTTTCTCGTCCGGCGGAATCAAGGCGTTAAGATGGGAATAGCTGCCCACATCATCCCAGGAAAACTCCGCCGGAACAACAAACAGATTCCCGCATCGTTCCAAAATACCGTAATCAAAAGAAATACTCTCCAAGGAAGAATAGACATCTTGCAGAGTCACGGAATCCATCATGGAAAGCCGGTCAAAAGCACCGGTCAGATCTCCGAGATATTTCCGATAAACAGAGAAAATCCCGGAAAGAGGGAAAACGGAAATCCCGCTGTTCCAAAGATAGTTTCCTTCTTTCAGATAACGCCGGGCTCTTTTGCGACGGGGTTTTTCCACAAAACGCCGTACTTTGCAGCAGTGAAAGGCGGCAACTCGCTCTTTTTTTCCCCGTTGGATATAGCCGTAGCCAGTCGCCGGATATTTCGGCGTGATCCCCAGCAGAACAATGGTGTTTTTCGCTTCCGCAACAGCCACGGCACCGTTTACCGCCGAAACAAAAGAAGGCAGATCCTCAATATAATGATCGGCGGGAAGAACCACGACGATACCGTCCCCTTCGGCATCCCGGATACAGCAGGTCGCCCAGTAAACCGCCGCCGCCGTGTTCTTCCCCTCCGGTTCTCCGATAAAATGATAATTCCCTTCTTCTTTCGGCAGGACGGCTTCCACTTGCTCATATTGATCCACACCGGCAATGATATAAGGAACGCAGTTTACCGCAATGGCTTCTGCCCGGGCAAACGTCCGTTCCAACAAAGAAACGCTTCCGTCGAGGGCCAGAAACTGCTTTGGCTTTTGTTCCCGGCTCAGCGGCCAGAAGCGGCTCCCTTTACCGCCGGCGATAATCAAAGGAATGACTTTTTCTGCCATAAACAAACCCTCCCTTGATACAGTTTATATCCAAAGGGAGGGTTTCATGACTTTTCAAATTGTTTAATCTCTGAATTTGCCGTCAACAAAGCTGCGGCTGAAATCAAAATTGGTGATCAGATGGCGGTTGCCCTGATGAATGGCGAGGGTGCCCAGATCCCACAAGGTCAGCGCCAGTTCTTTGGCCTGTTCCATCATATCGAGAACGCTGTCCGTGCGGGCGATATGATCGCCGTGATGCTGCCATGTGTTGTGTTTGAGGTTCAGGCAATCCACATCGGTGGGAACAGCGTCGGCGAAGAAAGAACGGAAATCGGGACAGCTCTTCAGCACCTGCTGATTCATGATGGCGTGAGGTTTCAGACTGCCGTCTTCACGGTAGATCATATCCGTTTTCCAGATGCCGTCGATAAAACATTCTTCCACCGAAGCCGCGCGGGTACGGATCCCGTAAACATTCCAGAGGATGCGGCTGTAAAGACCGCCGATGGTACGGCGGACATTGCGGTCGGCCATATAGTAATCATCGGAAACGGTGGCCGGCGGAACGAACCGATCCAGGCAGGCGGAAAGCTCATGATCGATGCCGTCTTCGATGTGCCAGTGAACACCGGCGAAATGCTTGGGATCCCCGGCGGCGTCTTCCACCCGTTTTTGCAGGGAGAAAACATAAGGATGCAGTTTGCAGTCCAAGGCGTAATGGCAGCAAAAGCCGTAAAAATAGGCCATCAGGGAATCAAAATCCGTACATTTCCGATGGCTCAGCAGATCATGGGCCAGAAACGTAAATAACGTATTGGTTTTTTCGCCGTGAATCAAGCGGCCATAAGTGGGCAGTTCACTGTATTCATTAACATGGCGGTGGGTATATAAAAGATCGGCCCCCTGTAATCCCCAGCAAAAAGCGGAAAGATTCAGTTCAATGGTCCGCACCGCCTGGGGAGCGGCGTCTTTTAAGACCTGCTGGCCGAAAAGATGGTGTGTTGTAAAATGTGACATAATAGGCTCTCCATAAACATCCAAAATTTTGCATTTATATTATAACATATTTTACACAGAAATGATAGACTATTTTTCACAAACATTGTATAATTAAATTATCAATTTTACGGGAAGTAAAAAACAATGAAAGAAAAACTGGAAAAATATTTCACGAAAGAGCTGTTCGGCACGTTCCTTCTGGTTTGCGGCGGTATTCTTTTCTATTTCATTTTAGACCGCTTCAATGAAGTATGGAACAGTATACGGTGGCTGCTTTCCATTTTTAAACCGTTTTTATGGGGATTCATCATCGCCTACTTTGTCAACTTTTTTGTTGTGTTTTTTGAGAAGCACAGTTTCCGTAAAGTCAAAAACCCCAAAACACAGCGGGTTTTCTCCATGCTTTGCGGTTACATTCTGGCGCTGATTATCGTCACGCTCTGTATTGCCATTATCGTCCCCCAGACCATCCGCAGTATTTCCACGCTGATTGACAACACCCCGACATACATCCATAATTTCGTACAGTTTGAAACGGCCTACGCCGCCGAACACAGCTGGGCCATGGAAATGTCCAACTGGCTCACCGAACATCTGCTGAATCTGGAAAATTCCATTCCCACATTTTTTACCGATTATGTCCTACCTTACACCGTCAATATCACAACGACGATTACCGGCACCGTCATCAATCTCTTTGTGGCAATTATCGTTTCCATCTATTTCATCGGTTCCAAAGAACGTTTCTACGCCCAGATCAAAAAGATGATGTACGCTCATCTCAAAACCGAACGGGTGGATCGCATCCTCAGCCTCACCAATTTAAGCAACGAAACGTTCAGCAATTTTATTTCGGGAAAACTGATTGACTCCCTGATCATCGGCATCATCGCTTTTATCTGCCTTTCCATTTTCCGCTTCCCTTACGCGATGCTGCTGGCGGTCATTATCGGCATCACCAACATCATCCCCTTCTTCGGACCGTTTCTCGGCGCCATTCCCTCTTTTTTCATCATTCTCATCGTCGATCCGGGAAAAGCCTTTTGGTTCTTGCTTTTCATTCTGATTTTACAGCAAGTGGACGGCAACATTATCGGCCCCAAAATTCTGGGCTACTCCATCGGCCTCGCGGCGATCTGGATTGTCGTTTCCGTTATTATCGGTAATGAGCTTTTCGGTTTTATCGGCATGGTCATCGGCGTCCCGGCCTTCGCTGTTTTCTACACCCTGTTCAAAAAATGGAGTGAAAAAAAACTCGAAGAAAAAGGATTACCTACCAACACCGAGGATTACGCCTCGGAAGAAAACAAAATACGTTTCTGATATCCAAACAGATCAAAAAACCGCAGGAGCACTTCAATCGTTGCGTCCTGCGGTTCTTTTTCATTTATTACGGAAACAGACTTCCCGTTTCACTTTTCGATGGTAATTTTCACATCGGCGGGAAGCGCCATGTTGGCGGCGACTTCTA
The DNA here is from genome assembly GCA_051866595.1 of Clostridia bacterium. Lineage (GTDB taxonomy): Bacteria > Bacillota > Dehalobacteriia > UBA7702 > UBA7702 > UBA7702. The sequence goes on along the minus strand of JBJDXI010000121.1, from coordinate 1,656 downwards.
CGGTTTTAATAATCCCCATGGGAACCGGGCAGGCGCCGTGTTTGCATTTCGCGCGGCAGGCTTCGTAAACCGCACCGGTGCCGATGGGATCAAATCCCGCCATCATGGATACTTCCGGCAATCTTTCCGAAAGATCCTTATACGCTCCGCATTGGGAGTCCACGTTTAAGGTATAGTTCATACCGTCTTTATCTTCCACCGTTACTGTTGTCTTCAACCCGCATACGCCGGCTTCAATGACACTTTTTGCCATTTCAGACACCTCACTTTCTTTCCACTTTATTGTAAAGAGAGGAGGGGCCTTTGTCAAGAAATTACGGCAAATTTCCCAGATAGGCGCAGAGTTTTTTCAGAACCGGGCCGCCGTCCCCTACACCGCTGTGGCCGCCGGTGACCAGAATCACGATGGTATACTGCGGATCTTCATAGGGGAAAAAGCCGCCGATCCAGACGTTACCCGTTTCCGATGTGCCGGTTTTGCCGGCGATATGAAAGGATTCCAGATGAAGCTTTTTCGCGGTGCCGCTTTCAAAGGTTTTGGCCATCATTTCCGTTATTTTTTCCGCAGTGGAAGAAGAAAGAACACGGACCGCCAAAGCCTCTTCAAATTTTTCCTCAATATTCCCTTCCCTGTCCGTTACCTCCGTCACCACCCGGGGTGTATACAAAAGACCGTCGGCGGCAATGACGTTCATCATTTTCGCTACGTTGAGGGGCGTCATTTTCACACCGTTTTCTCCCAGACCGATATTGGCCAGATCCGCATCGGTACTGCCGGAAAAGATCAGAGAAGAAAGGTCATTCAGAGGATAGCCCAGAAGGCGGTCCTCATCCAGTTCCCACCGGGAAAAAGATTCTTCCAGCCGTTCTCTTCCGATTTCCAGCGCTGTTTTCACAAAAACCGGGTTGCAGCTTAACGAAAGAGCGTCGTTGAATGTAAGGAAACCGTGGCCTTCCTCCTCCCAGCAGGAAACGGTGTCACCGTTTTTCAGCGGAAACGCGCCGTCACAAAAAAACATGGTTTCCGGCGAAACAAGATTTTCTTCCATGGCAGTGGCGGCGATAAAGATTTTAAAGAGCGAAGCCGGAGGATAGGACGAAAGTGCTTTATTGACGTAAGCGTCGGAAGAAGGTAATTCCGTTACCTGATAAGGATCATACTTCGGTGAGCTGGCCATGGCCAGAACATCACCGTTTTCGCTGTCAAGAACAACAACGGCGCCGCTGAGATCACTGAGGGCCGCTTCCGCCGCCCGCTGGATGCCGAGATCCACCGTCAAACAGACCTGCCCCGCCGAGACGGTTTCTTTTTCGGTCAGGTAGTATTCTCCGGGATCAATCATACGATTTTTCTCATCCACCAGAAAACTGATTTTTCCGGTGCTTTCCGACGCAAGAACATCGTTATAAATACGCTCCAGACCACTGGTACCCACCGTTTTACCGCTAGCCTCATCCACTCCCAACGTGCCCAGCAAATGCTCCATGGGGACATCCCGAAAACAGCGTCCCTGCCGGGTCACGACATATACGCCGCCGATCCCGAGGTTTTCCGCCTGTTCCGTTTCTTTAAGCGTCAAATCGGTTTTGGCGATAAATGGTTCCCTGCGGACCGTTTCATTCTCACCGCATATCTTCGAGATCAGGAGTTCCGAG
>JBJDXI010000120.1:0-9101 GCA_051866595.1 Clostridia bacterium | reverse complement strand
AGCCGGAAACCGGTTTCTATACCACCGCGGATTACGCCGCCGATGTTGCCGCTTTCATGGACGCCAAAGGCATTGAAAAAGCGGATATTATCGGTCATTCCCTGGGCAGCATGACGGCGCAGACCTTTGAACTGCTCTATCCCGAAAAATGCTGTCACGTGGTTTGGGAATCCACCGCTCCCGTCAATGCCGACGCTCTCGGTACCTATTATTATGAATACGGTGTTTCCCTGGGCGCCGACGGTCATCCCGACGATGAATTTATGGAAGCCTGGTATACCAATCCCAATCCCGTGGATGAAGAATTTTTGGAATATGAAATGGAAGAATCTAAGGCTCTTCCCGGCGCGGACTGGATCCGCATCGCCGGCGGTGCCTCCTTCTCCAATCTCGACCCCTATTACACCTATATGGATGATTCTATTCCTACGCTGATCCTTTGGGGGTCCGCCGACGGTTTCTTCAACGAAGATTTCCAGAATCAGATGAAGGAAAATGTACCTTTCGCTCTCTTTATCGGCTATGAAGGCACCGGTCATAACATTCAGTGGGAAATTCCCGAAGAAATGGCCAATGACTGCATTGATTTCTTCAACGATGAGCTTGTTATCGAATAAGTTAAAAATGACTTAAAAAATCCGCCTTTTTCGGCGGCGTGTGTTACCGCAGACAATGAATGTCTGCGGTAACTTTTTATGAGCATCATTGATCTTTGGGTAAGTGTTAAACAGTTCTTTCGGTTGATGAGAAACCTGGTGTCAGCAAAAGGGAAGGTTTTGGGTTTCCTGCCGTTTTTGCAGTTCCTCGGGGGTGCAGACGTAGACGAGGGTTCCCTTGTCCATGACAAAGATACGGTCACCGAGTTTCGCGGCTTCTTTCAGGTCATGGGTGATGAACACGATGGTGAGATTGAGATCTTTGCGAATTTTTAGCAGCTCGTTTTGTAGCTTGTTTCGTGTGATCTCATCCAGGGCGCCGAAGGGTTCATCCATCAGCAGGATTTCCGGTGAGGCGGCCAGGGCTCTCGCCACGCCCACTCGTTGCTTTTGGCCGCCGGAAAGTTCGCTGGGGTAACGGTTCAGCATATCGGTGCTCAGTCCTACGGTTTGAATGAGCCTGCGGGCGATGCGTCCGGCGGTTTTTCTATCGTATTTTAAAAGCCCGGGGATAAATTCAATGTTTTTTTCGACGCTGAGGTGGGGGAATAAGCCGATATTCTGAATGACATAGCCGATGCGCCGGCGCAGTTCGATCTGATTGATTTCCGCGATATTTTCACCGTTGACGTATATTTTCCCGGCTTCCGGTGTGAGAAGGCCGTTAATCAGTTTCAGCATGGTGGTTTTGCCGCATCCGGAACTGCCGATGACCGTGATCAGTTCCCCTTTTTCGATGGAAAAAGAGAGGTTCTTTAAAATGACGGTCTCATTGTACTTTTTCCCCACGCCGCAGAAGCGGATGGCGCAGGGGGTCGGTTGGTTATTGATCATCGGGAATCAGTCCTTTTTCCCGGAGAAACTTTGCGGCGACGGCCTTGGGATCTTCACCGTTAAGATCGACGGCGGCGTTCATGGCTCGCATTTCTTCATTTGTAATTTTCCCGTTGAGCATAGAGAGAGTCTCTTTCAGTTCCGGATATTTTTCTAAAACTTCGCCGCGGATCACCGTGCCGCCCATGGCCGGCGGAAAATAGTTTTTATCATCCTCCAGTTCCACAAGGTCGGGATTTTCCATGCGCCCGTCGGTTTTATAGATGGTGATGGCATCCACCTGTCCGTCCAGAAGAGCATTGTACTTCAAACTTAAATTCATTTCCTTGATTTCTCTGAAATCAAAGCCGTAGAGCTCCTGAAATCCGTCATAGCCGTCTTCTCTTTCAAAAAACTCATAGCCGGCGCCGAAAATCAGCTGATCCGCGGCATCGGCCAGATCGGAATAGGTCTTTAAGTGATACTTTTCCGCCGTTTCTTTGCGTACCGCGATGCCGTAAGTATTATCGAAACCGTAATAGCCCAGCCATTGCATATCATAGCGGCGGTTGTATTCTTCCTGCAATTTCCGGTGCATTTCCTCGGTATCGTGTATTTTAGGCTGTTTCAGCACCGTCATCCAGGCGGTGCTGTCGTATTCCGGATATAGGTCAAAATCACCTTTTTCCATGGCCGGCATGATAATGCTGGTTTCCCCGGCGATGCCGGAGGAGAGCTCCACGCTGTAAACGGTATTTTCCTCCACCAGAAGTTTTAACATTTCACCTAAAATATACTGTTCCGTGAAATCTTTGGCGGCGATCTGAATAGAGGCGGTTTTTTCGGCGCATCCGGAAAACAGAAGACCTGTCCCCGTCAGAAGCAGAAAGGACAAAAACCATGGGAGTATTCGTTTCATTGCGGTAATCTCCTTTTTCTTTTGATATGGCGTTCATAAAAACCGATCAGAGTATCGAGTAGAACGGCGAGTAAGGCGATGAGCAGGCTGGCGGCAACGGTCATGGCCTGATTGTTGGTGGTGATTCCCCGGTAAATGGCGAGGCCGAGGCCGCCTGCGCCGATATAGGAGGCGATCCCTGCCAATGCGATGGTCATGACAACCATATTGCGGAAACCGGCTAAAATGACGGGCAGTGCCAAAGGCAGTTTGATTTTGAAAATCAGCTGGGCACGGGTGCATCCCATGCCGGTAGCCGCTTCGATAATCTCCGGGGGAATCTGGTTGATGCCGGTAAAGGTATTGCGGATGATGGGCAACAGAGCGTAAACGGTCAGGGCGATGACGGCGGTTCCGTTGCCGACCCCGGAAAGAGGCAGGAGGAATCCGAGCAAGGAAATGGATGGAATGGTGTAAATAATATTGCAGAACCCTAATACATATCTGGAGATGCTTTTGTATTCGCTGATCCAGACGGCCAGCACGAGACCGATGACGGTGGAAATCGCGATGGCAATGCCGGAAAGATAAAGGTGCTGAAGGGTCAGGTCAAGAAACCAGTCCATGCGCTCAATATAGAGGGAAAGTAATGCGTTCATATCGGATACCTGTTTTTCTGTAAATCATAATTCCCCGAACCGGGCGGATGATCTGTGCCGTACCGGCGGATAGAATTTCACCTATCCGCCGGTAAAGCCTGTCGGTATTATTCGGCAAAAACGATCTTCCGGTAGTTTTCGGGAAGCAGCTTTTCGATGATTTTTTTGCGTCCGTCGGTGAGTTCCGGCAGTTCGTATTCTTCAACGCGCTTTTTCCATGCTTTGGTCAGGAGCTCCTCACAGGTGGGCTTTCCGTTTTTGATCCAGTTATTGTGGATGTCGCGGACGTCATATTTGGGTTCATAGAACTCTTTGCGGTAAATTGGCAGCGTCCGTCCGAGATAACTGCCGGTGGGGCCTTTTTTCTTGATTTCCTCAAACCGGAAGGTTTCTTCGTTGGCTTCGTATCCTTCCATCAGATGGCGGCACTTGATGATGTCTTCTTCATCCCAGATGAATTTTTCATAGCACATGGTGTTCATGCAGTCCATGGGGCCGCAGGCCATGTTGAGAATATCGGCGTGGAGGAGGTGGGGACTTAAATGGTTCATGAAGCCTTCGGCGCCGCATTGAATATCCAGTACTTTGGATTCTCCGGTGCCGACACCGCTCTGGAGGGGAAATCCGTAATAATCCGCCATCATCTTCGATGTGGCGCAGGCCCACATCGATTCGATGCCGCCGTAAGCGGGCCCCATATTTTTCATGTCATTGGAGGAAAAACGGGTACAGTAGAGAATCGGCGCGCCGGGACGCAGAAGCTGTGAATAGACAATGGCCGCCAGTACCATGGCGTTGCCGATGGTGTATGCTCCGGCCATGGTCTGAGGACCGGATGCTCCCAGCATAACGCCGCTCACCACGGTGCAGGGCTGCCCCGCCTTACAGAGCACCGCCATGGCTTCGCAGATGTCTTTGGCCAGCTGCATGGGGCCGACGGTACAGGTTAACCCATGCATGATGGGTTTATCGTACATTCCGTAAAAATCCTGCATGGTTTGGAAACATTCTTCCACTACGGCTTTGCCGCCCAGCACCATGCCGTGCATGGGCTTTTTGCAATAACGCAATGCCACGCCGAGGCCGTACTGATTCCGTACTTCCGGGGGAACATAGGAAATGTCAATGATATTCGGGTTGGAAATGGCGATGACATCGCTGGTTTCCGATAATTTATGGAAATTGACCAGATGCTCGTGGTTGGGAACATCGTATTCGCCTTCCTTGCGGATGTAGATGGGGCCGTCGGTGGAATCGCATTTCAGATCTCCTTCACCGATGGTGATGTAACCGCCGTCCCGGTCGTAAAGGCGATAGGTTCGGGGGACGGTTTTCAGCGCCTCATCCAGCATTTCTCTGGAAATGTAGACGGTTTCTCCCTCGACTTTGGCGCCATGCTTTTTGAACAGCTCCACGGTTTCCGGGGAATGAAAAGCCGCGCCGACTTCACTGAGGATTTTTACACTCATTTCATGGATGGCTTCGGCATCCTGAGGGGTGCCGATGGAATAATTCAGTTTCATAATATCGATCCTTCCTTTCCGGTGAATACCGCTCTTCCGCGCTGTGAAATTCAGGCTTTTTTCATTTCTTTGGCAAGCCGGCGGGCTTCGGTTTCTTCTTTTCGTACTTCGGCGATGGTGTTCTTATTCCGCGCGATGAAAATCATGCAGCTCACAATACCGACGACGCCGAAAACGGCGAGGAGAATAAAAATATTCCGCCAGGCGATTTCCATGGGGAGTGTGTCGAGCCATTTGCCGATGAAGGGCGGGAGGATGGCGTCGGTGGCGTAAATCAGTGTGGCGTAAAAGCCGATGGCGGAACCGGTGAGGTTCATCGGCACCCGACATTCTCTCATGGGAGCATACATCTGACCCCGGAATGCTCCGGTGAGGGTGATTTCAACGGCCATAACAAGGATAAAGGCAATCATCATGGAGCTGTTTTTCGGTAGGAAGATGAAGAACACCGCGATGGTGGTTAAAATGACATTCAAAAACAGAATGACTTTGGTGGGGCCGAACCGGTCGCCGAAAATCCCCACCGTGAAATTGCCGACGGGCTTGCACCATTGGTTCATCAGTCCCACATAGGCGGCAACGGCAACGGTAAGGCCGAAGGCGCCGGTGCCGAAGGTGCCGAGATAGGAACCGATGACACTGCCGACGGTGTAACCGCCCATGGCCATGAAGCCCACAAGCCAGATATTGGGATCCTTGACGCACTGAACCAGAAGTTTAAAGGGATTTTCCACGTTGATGACATCTTTTGCCGCGTCGTCGTCTTTTTCGTTAAAGGCGAAGAAAGCCAGGATGCCGAAAACGATGAGGAGGGCGGCGTACATCCACATCACGAAGCGAAGGCCGGATACGGAGTTGTTGAACTGGGAAAACATAAATACGGCGAAGGTGGCGGCAGCAATGGAAAAAACGCTGCGGGTGCCTTCCATGGCGCCGAAGCTTTTGCTCTCGGAGCCGACGGTGCGGCCGAATTGCCGTGTGAGTTTTAAAAATGCTCCCCAAAATGTCAGTGTGGTGGATGCTCCCATGATGGCGTAAAGAACTAACGTAATTCCATAGCTGGGAAAGAATCCCAGCCCCAGATTGCAGAGACCTGTGACGATAAAAGAAGTGGTAACCAAAAAGCGCGGATGAATCTTATCGGCTAAAATGCCGCCGATAAAGTAAGTGAGGCAGGAAATGGTCAACGCCATAGTTGACATCAGTCCGAATTGAGTGTTGGTGACGTTGAATGCCATCATAAAGGCGTCGTAATAACTGCCCCGGCAGAACAGAATATAGAAAATTGCGTTTGAACCGCAGCCTAAGATCAAGAATTGCATGATCTGACGGCTCCCCAATTTACTGGCCATAAAAATCCCCTTCCTTTTTTATGCTGATTTTACAGCGTGCCGCTTTACGGAAGCCTGTCACGTATCGGACGAATTATTTGGCAAGGGCCCAGTTCCGGCAGATCGCAACTCCTTCCTGGGGGTTGGTGGTCCATGCGTCGGCCCCGGCGGTTTTGCAAACCTGATCAGTAACGGGATTTCCGCCGAGAATGATATGAACGTCATCCCGGATACCGGCTTTCTTGAATTCCTCCACTGTGGCTTTCATGGAGTCCACCGCGAGTGTCAGAATACCGCTGAGACCGATGATTTCGGCTTTGTGTTCGATGGCGGCGGCAACGATGTCCTCGGGAGATACGTCAACACCGAGATCAATGACTTCAAAGCCGCCGGCGCCCATCATGGCTTTGACGATGTTTTTACCGATGTCGTGAATATCTCCGGCAACGGTACAGAGAATGATTTTTCCAAGGTCTTCGGCGGAGTCGGCGGCGAGGAGCGGCCGAAGTGTATCCATGGCTCTGCCCATCAGCTCCCCGGCAAAAATCAGATCTCCGACGAAATATTCTCCGTTCTCAAATTGTTTGCCGACAATTTCCATTCCATCCTGGCAGGCGGCAACGGCTTTTCCCGCGTCGCCTTTGGTCTCCGCTACTTCGTTGATGATTTCCATGGCGGTTTCTTCATCCATTTCGCTGATTGCCGTTTTCAGTTTTTCAAAATCGGGCATAAACAGATCCTCCTTTTATTTATTTGTTTTGTCGGTACCTTTTGCGGGACCGAAAATACCTTGGCGAAAAGCTCTGTTATATTTTCTGCAATATTTGTCTTGATTGAGCAATGCTTCAACGGCGTAAACCGTGGCGACCATATCCCGGTTTTCCGGATCCATAATGGCGGCATCCATTCCCGCGGAAAGCGCCAAAGCGAGAAAGTTCATATTGACGATTTTTCGGTAGGGCATGCCGTAGGAAATGTTGGAAAGGCCGGAAACGGTATGGACGGTGGGGTAGATTTTTTTGATGTTCTGAACGGTTTCCATAAAAGAGATCATGCAGTTGTTCACGGCGGACAGTGATAATACCAAAGGATCAATAAAAATCTGTTCCGGCGCGATCTGATGATCGGCGGCTTTTTGAATCAGCTTTTCGGCAATGGCTGTTTTTTTCTCCGCTGTTTCGGGAATCCCGTCATTATCGCAGGTGAGGGCAATGACTTTCCATTCGGTATTTTGAATGAGGGGATAAATGATGTCGCATTTGTTGCCTTCGCCGGATACGGAATTGATCAGACCGCAGCGCTTTACTTTGGGTAAAACTTCTTTGATGATGAGGGCGTCGGGGCTGTCAACGCAGAGAGGGATGTTGGTTTCGTCCTGTACGATTTCAATGAGCCAGCTCAATGCGGCCAGTTCCTGTTCGGTGCCGGTGCCGGCGCATACGTCCAGATAATCGACGCCGGCTTCGGCCTGGTGTCTGACGAGATCGCGGATGAATTCTTCGTCCCGTTTTTCAATGGCTTTTCCCACGGCGGGAATGGCTCCGTTGATTTTTTCACCGATGATGATCATGAATGTTCCTCCTGTATTTCGGTTGTGCTTCGCGTTTCTCAGGCAGAGGCCATCGTCAAAACGGCGGCTTTGCCTTGATTGAGTTATGATTATTTTTATGACGCGTCGTCTGTGAAAATGTCTTAGAACCGAAAGCGGTTTATCGGAACCGAGGGTATAAGCGGTCGTTTTTTGCGGAATCAAAAAAAGTGTTCCGGAAGGTCATCCGGAACCGCTGGAATACGGCGCTTTGGTTTCGCGCTGTTTTTGAGAAAATTCTGTATTTCCATAGCGGTTCCGGGAAAACCAACCGTGAACACTCCCGGAAAGGATTTAACAGGAATGTAGCGGCATTCCCGTGTTTTTCTCAGGTTTTGTCGAAAGAGGGATTGCAGGCGTAGAAATTCTTTCGGTCCAGATTGTCAATGACGATTTGCAGACTTTCGCCGAATCTCTGATAATGAACGATTTCACGCTCCCTCAAAAACCGGATGGCGTCCTTGACGTCGGGATCATCGACGAGGCGCAGAATATTGTCGTAGGTGGTCCGGGCTTTCTGCTCTGCCGCCATGTCTTCATGCAGATCGGTGATGGGATCGCCTTTCACGGCAAATTCCGCGGCGTTAAAGGGGTAGCCCGAGGCGTCCACGGGATAGACGCCGAGGGTATGATTGACGAAATATTTGTCGAAGCCGCCTTCTTTGATTTCGTCGATGGTAAGATTTTTCGTGAGCTGATGTACGATGGTGCCGATCATCTCGAGGTGACTGAGTTCTTCGGTACCTTCTTCCGATATAAAAATGATCCTCGGGCGGTCGGTCCGTACAAGTGTTTATAGGGGCGGAAAAGATCGCGGAGGAACCGGGTATACGTATGTTCACGATGGTCGGCTTGGCCGTTTCCCCCGGCGGTGGATGCGGGAAAACGCCTGTGCCGTCCTGTTCGTTTTTTTGCCGTTTTCCCTGATTCAACGGTTTTCGTTTCTCTGTCCGTGCTTGCAAAAGGAGTGAAATTCGTCTATAATATAATTTGATTTATTATGTCGATCAGACGGGAAAACCGCGGAAAGAGCATCTCTTTTTTACGGAAAATTTTTGAAAGGAGGGGAGATGCCGTGACGATCCCGCGTGCGACGACGGGGTATCCCTTGCGCGTCCGTTACGGGCGCTTACGGTGATCCCGTCGATGGGAAAAGCCTTCTGATCCATCCATAAAAAATACGAAGGGAGGCGGCAAGATGATGACAGATGAAACCGCATACCGGCGGTATCTTGACGGAGAGCAAAAAGCCGCCGATCTGCTGGTTGAGAAATACGGCAGCGCCTTGACGCTGTATATAAACGGCTATCTCAAAGATATGCCCGAAGCCGAGGATCTGATGATCGAAGCGTTTTCACGGATTTTCGCGAAAGAGCGTCCGATTACGGGCGAGGGAGCGTTTAAGGCTTATCTGTATAAAACGGCGCGAAATCTCGCTTTGCGCCACCGGAAAAAGCGCCGGCTCAACTTTTTGTGTTTTGAAAAACTGGACTTTGAGCCACAGAGCGATGTGGCGGCAGACGCGGAAATTTATCGCAGTGAGCGCAGCCGCCAGCTATATGATGCCCTTGAAAAACTGAAGGCGGAATACAGGGAAGCTCTGTATCTGGTCTATTTTGAGGATATGAGCTAC
>JBJDXI010000119.1:0-9132 GCA_051866595.1 Clostridia bacterium | reverse complement strand
TTTTTCAGCGCTTTATTGACGCCGACACCGGGGAGCATCCCGAGAAGATCCTGAAAAGAACCCATCTTCTTTACGCTTTGAAGCTGATCGTAAAAGTCCTCCAGAGAAAATTCGGATTTCATGAATTTCTCTTCCATTTCTCTGGCTTTTTTCTCATCGTAAGCCGTCTGGGCTTTTTCAATGAGGGTTAGGACATCGCCCATGCCGAGGATCCGGGAGGCCATGCGTTCCGGATGGAACACTTCCAGGGCGTCATTCTTTTCACCCATCCCCACAAATTTGATGGGACAGCCGGTAACGGATTTTACCGACAAAGCGGCGCCGCCTCTGGCGTCACCGTCGAGCTTCGTCATGATCAGACCGGTGATTTCCAGGCTTTCGTTAAAGGCTTTGGCCACGTTCACCGCGTCCTGACCGGTCATGGCATCGACGACGAGGAGAATCTCATGAGGTTCGATCTTCGCTTTGATGTCCCGGAGTTCCTGCATCAGATCTTCATCGACATGAAGACGGCCGGCGGTATCGACGATCAAAATATCATTACCGTTTTTCTTCGCGTGTTCCAGCGCCTCGGAAGCCACTTCCAGCGGCGTGGATTCCACGGTTTTGGCGAAAACCGGCAGACCAACGCCTTCACCGACAATCTGAAGCTGTTTGATGGCGGCGGGACGCTGAAGGTCGCAGGCGGCAAGCAGCGGGCGGCGGCCCTGGGATTTGAAATAATTCCCCAGTTTCCCCACGGTGGTGGTTTTCCCGGCCCCCTGTAAACCACAGAGCATAATCACCGTCGGCGGTTTGGATGCGATCTGGATTTTACTTTCCGTGGAGCCCAGCAAGGCAATGAGTTCATCATTGACGATTTTTACGACCTGCTGGCCCGGGGTGAGGCTTTCCAGCACCTCGGCACCGAGAGCGCGCTCTTTCACCGAGGCGATGAACTGTTTCACCACTTTGAAGTTGACGTCGGCTTCCAGCAGAGCCAGACGGATCTCCCGCATGGCTTCGTTGATGTCGCTTTCTGTCAGCTTCCCTTTATTTCTCAGTTTATTGAATGTATCCTGTAATTTCGACGCTAAAGAACCAAAAACTGCCATCGCTTACTTCCTTTCGATCCGATCAATCGCCTGAATTTCCCTGGCGATCGCCAGCTCTTTTTCCGTGGGAGAATTTCCGCTGACCAAGGCGCGGATGCGTTCCAGATGCGCCTCCATATCGAGAAACTTTTCCGCAAGACCGAGTTTTCGTTCATATTCTTCCAGTATCCGGCCGGTGCGGCGCACCATATCATGGACGGCCTGACGGCTGACACCGGTGGTTTCGGCAATTTCTCCGAGGCTCATATCCTCGCCGACGGCGAAATCATATACTTCCCGCTGTTTTTCCGTAAGCAGCGGCCCGTAAAAATCAAAAAGCAGGGCTTTTCTGCCGATGTCATCCATAATATCACCTGTAAAGGAAAAATACTTTACATAGTTTACCACGTTTTTCTTCCCTTGTCAAGGAAAAAACTTTGACACCGGATCAGAAATCAGCGTTTCCGCGGCGAAACGTTTCAGAAGGAAACCGTCAAAAAAAGGCGCCGATGGTTCAGTGCCTTTTGTGTCTGTTCTTGAATTTTATTCCGCCGTTTCCGCCGGTTCTTCCCTTTTCGGCCGGCCTTTCCGCCGGATGCTGGCAAAGATGGAGCCGGAAATATTGTGCCAGACGCTGAAAATCGCGCCGGGCAGCGTCGCCAGAGGATTCGTCGCGAAATTGGCCGTGGCCAGGGATACGGCGAGGCCGCTGTTCTGCATCCCCACTTCGATGGAGATGGCCGTAGCTTTGTCATAAGGAATCTTAAAGATTTTTGCCGCCAGCATCCCCAGGCTCATACCGCAGAGATTGTGGAGCACCACGATGCAGAGAACGAGAACACCGGAGGTGATAATTTTTTCCGAGTTATTGGCCACAATACCGGAAATGATCATGACGATGGAAATCACAGAAATCAGCGGCAGAATTTCAGAAACTTTCTGAATCTGACGTCCGAAAAGACTGCGGAGCAAAATGCCGAGAAGCACCGGAATAAGGATGACTTTCACCACGGAAATCACCATGGCGAGGAAGGATACTTCCACCCAGGCGCCGGCGAGAAGATAAACCATCAGCGGCGTCATCAGCGGCGCAATCAGCGTGGAAACAATGGTCATGCCCACGGAAAGAGGCACGTCGCCGCCGGCGATATAGGTGATGACATTGCTGGCAGTGCCGCCGGGACAGCAGCCTACCAGAATCACGCCGAGGGCAAGCTCCGGCGAGAGATGAAAAACAACGGCGAGAACCCAGGCCACCAGAGGCATCACGAGATACTGGGCCACACAACCGATGCAGATTTCTTTGGGATGGGAAAATACCACACGGAAATCACCCATGCGGATAGTAAGCCCCATACCGAACATCGCTACACCGAGGAATATCGAGGTATACTGCGTTGTCCAGGCGAAACCGTCCTGCCAGAAGAAAGCGAGAACGGAAAACAGAATAATAATAACACCAATATATTTAGACAGAAACGAGCTGACAGCACCGATTTTTTTCAAAATGGAATTCATTGGACTCTACCTCTTATGCTTCAAAAATAAAATTGTCAATCAGACGGGTCTTGCCAATGTAAACCGCCATGGCCACGAGAACATCGCTTTCCACCTTTTCCACCGGCTGCATGGTAAGGGCATCCACCATGGAAACGTAGTCGATTTTCGCCATCGGTTCATCTTCGATCAGTGCGATCATCGGCTGAAGGACATCTCCGGCGTCACAGCCTTTGTTGATGATTTCCTGTCCCTTTTTCACCGCCTGAGAAAGGCAGAGAGCGGCTTTGCGTTCTTCCGCGTTCAAATAGGTATTCCGGGAAGATTTGGCGAGACCGTCCTCTTCACGGATGATGGGGCAGCCCACGATTTCCAGATCGAAATCGAGGTCTTTGACCATCTTGCGGATGATGGCCAGCTGCTGGGCGTCTTTCTGACCGAAATAGGCACGATCCGGCGCCACAATGTGGAACAACTTGGAAACGACAGTGCAGACGCCCTGGAAATGAATGGGACGGGATTTGCCGCAGAGTGTTTCCGAAAGAGTACGGATATTCACATAGGCACAGGGATCACAGTACATTTCCTCCGGTTCCGGATGGAAAATCAGATCCGTACCGAGACTTTCACAGAGAGCGCTGTCTCTCTCAAAATCCCGGGGATAGGCTTCCAGATCCTCATTGGGCCCGAACTGGGTGGGATTTACAAAGACGGAGACCACAACGATGTCATTTTCTTCCCTGCATTTTTTGATCAGGCTGGCATGACCTTCATGGAGAAACCCCATGGTGGGAACGAGACCGACGCTCTTCCCCTCTTTTTTCCATCCTTTTACAAGATTCCTTGTATCTTTGACGGTTTTTGTTACTTTCATTTGTTTTTCTTCCTTCTTTTATTTTTGATACATCTTTTTTCGACCAGATACCGTATTATCACTCAAAACATAACATATTATAGTGGTAGCATTATAACACAGTGTTTGGGGACTTTCAATAAAAAGAGCTTTAAAAATTTGCCTAAAGCCCCGACCCCATAAAAAAACGCCGTTTTACGGCGTTTTTTTATAATATGATTCGTTATTCCTCTGTTTAATTCACTGAATTCGCTTTACAGAACCGTTCCAGAATGGAAGCCACCTGCGCGCGGGTTGCCCCCGACCGGGGCTCCAGCGTTCCTTCCGGGAAACCGCTGATATAACCTTTGTTCACCGCCCACTGTACAGCGGACACCGCGTAAGAAGAAACACTCATTCCGTCACTGTAAAAAGAAAGGTCATAAAGACCGGCCGTATTGTAATGCTTATACGCCGCGTAACGCTGTAAAATCGTCGCCATCTGTTCTCTGGTAACCGGCTGATCCGGCCCGAAAACCGTATTGCTTATCCCACTAACAATGTTATTCTGCTTTGCCCAAAGCACCGCGGACTTATACCAATCCTGCGTCAGATCTGTAAAGCCGCTGTCACCTTCCGCTTTGGGAGAACCTTCCATCCGGTAAAGCACGGAGATCAGCATTGCCCGGGTCATAGCGCTGTCCGGAGCGAAACGGTTCCAGCTTGTGCCGTTGAAAAGATCATGGTCATAGGCGTATTTTATCGCCTCATAATACCAGATATCGGAGGTCACATCGATAAAGGGGAAACAGCCGTTTCCACTCGCGTAAGTTTTTTTCACAAAAGCGAAATTGCAGTCCACGTTTGTATTAATTCCGTCAACCTTTCCCGAGTCGGTATACTGCCAGTACTTAAAATCCCCCTGATAAGCGGTATTTTTCGTATAATTCGCCAACCAGACTTCGGTTTCTTTTTCCAGCTTTTCAGAATCGAGCTGATTATTTAGCATCGAGGCGTTGGCGTATACGATGGAATCATAACCAAAGGACTCTACATAATGACAGAAAGCCAAACATATATCCGTGGCTTTTTCACGTCCAAGGTTACCGTTTTTATAGGCTTCGTAGAGGCGGCCGCTTTTACCGGCAAACTCGTAATCGAAAACGAGGGGCAGATCCATCTGATAACCGGCGACTTTGTGCATGAGATAGGCCGCTTCTTCCCGGGCTTCATCTTCCGTAATGGCTTGGGAATAGATGTAAACCCCCACCCGGATACCGGCCTTTTGGGCTTCCTCAATATTGCGGCGGAAATAAGAATCCTCCTGGAGGTTACCGGTTTCGTAGCCTCGGTAGGCCACCCGGATAAAGGCAAAATCCACACCATCATCGGCCACGGCCTGCCAGTCAATATTCCCCTGATAGCGGGAAACATCGATGCCGCTGGAGGTCACAATTGACGGTACGATATAAGTGCAGTCCTCAAACTGCTGGATCGTATCATTCCAGATCGGGAAAAGACTGGGATAAGTCATCCCCACATCGGAAGCAAAAATACCGGCGGACAAAGGCTCCACTTCCCGCTCGGTCTCACCCTGGGGATCATCGGCCCACACGCCGGCGGACAACCCCAGCACGAGAACGAGACTGCTGCAGATCGTCAATATTTTTTTGATTGAATTCATTCAGTTTCTCACTTTCTTATTTCTATCCTTTTTCATTATAGTGGCGGAAAAAGGAACTGTCAACTTTTCCGCAAAGATTACACCGTTTCATCAAAAAGAGTTCTCATTTCAACATCAAAAAAACCGGAGAATACCTTCTCCGGTTCAAAATACGCCTCGTTTCAATTCCAATAAATCACCTATAGAAAAATCGTTTCCGCGAAAACATTTATCCCCGGAAGCGTCGGCGGATCGATTCAAGCTCCTCCCGGGTCAATCCAATAGAGATAAAGTAATCCTCTGATACGGGATAATCCCGGTGAAACCGCCCCAAAAAGAGTTCCATCGTCTCCTTCATGGGAATCAGCGTGGGATCCGAAAGCAACTCCGGATCGCCGTTCTGATACATCCGGTCATAACTCAACCGGTAATCTTCAATAATATCCGCATCGCGAACATCGTTCAACAGGAGCAGCAGCGCCGCAATGGTGCCGGTGCGGTCCTTGCCTGATTCGCAATGGAAAAGCACGCCCGTTTCCGCTTCCGCGAAAGCGCGGAAAATCGCGGCGATATGACCGGAGGAAACCGTCAATTTACTGTAAAAAGCGTCGACAATCTCCTCGGGAACGATCACCGAACCCAGAGCCGTATAGGCTTCGTCGTTCATCACCATATGACGGTATGTAAAGCCCGGTTCCGAAGCGAGACGATCCGGACGATTTTCCAGTTCATTGACACGGCGCAGATCAATCACAGTGGTCAGCCCTCGCCGCCGCAGTTCCTCGGTTTCATCTTTTTCAAGCAGATATGGATTATCGGAGCGGGCAAAAACGCCGCCCTTGACGGTTTTCCCGTCATTACAGCGGTAACCTTCAAAGTCACGAAAATTTTTCAGATGCGGAAATACCGTTTCCATTTTAAAAATACTCCTTTTCCAGAGATTTCCTTTGACCTTTTTCATTATATCCCTATTCCGATAAAAAGCAACAGAAGCTTCATGAAAAAAGGATGCTCCGGGAGCATCCTTTTGATCTTTATTTTTCAGAACAAGCCCGTCACCTTGCCGGTATCGGTATCCACATCGACACGGCGGAAAGCCGGATCGGAGCTGGTACCGGGCATCAGGCTGATGGAACCGGCCATGGGACAGAGGAATTTGGCGCCACCGTACACGAGAATATCCCGGATGGGGAGCACCCAGTTCCGAGGTACGCCTTTCTTCTTGGGATCATGAGAAAGACTCAGGTGAGTCTTGACCATCATCGTGGAATAATCGTTGTATTTGGGATCGGCCTCAAATTTCTTGGCTTTTTCCTCAGCGGCGGGAAGGAATTCCACGCCGTCGGCGCCGTAGACTTCCCGGGCGATGGTTTCCACCCGTTTTCTCAGCGGCATATCCATGGGATAAAGGAATTTAAAATCGTTTTCCTCTTCCGCCGCTTCGATGACGGCATCGGCCAATTCCAGAGCGCCTTCGCCGCCACGCATCCAGTGATCACTGCGGGCGCAGCGAACGCCCATGGCTTCACAGGTTTTGCGGATCAGCTTCACTTCGGCTTCGGTATCGGTCACAAAGGCGTTAATGCAGACCACCGGTTTCACACCGGATTTCTGCACAGTGCGGATGTGATGCATCAGATTGCGGATACCTTTTTCCAGAAGACCGAGGTTTTCTTTAGTGTATTCCTCGGGCAGAGGTCTGCCGGGAATGACTTCGGGGCCGCCGCCGTGCATTTTCAGGGCACGGACGGTACAGACGAGAACGGCCACATCCGGCTTTAAGCCGGAAAGGCGGCATTTGACATTCCAGAATTTTTCAAAGCCGATGTCCGCGGCGAAACCGCTTTCGGTAACGTTATAATCATAGAGCTTCAGCGCCATTTTATCGCCGATGACCGAAGACTGACCGATGGCGATATTGGCGAAGGGGCCGGCATGAACGAGACAGGGCTGATGTTCCACGGTATAGCACATGGTGGGATTGATGGTATTGCGCATCCATGCCGTCATGGCGCCGTCCACTTCCAGATCTCTGGTGGTCACAGGGGTGCCGTGTTTATCGTAAGCGACGATAATATTGCTGATGCGTTCGCGGAGATCCTTGAGATCCGTAGCGACGGCAAGGATGGCCATCAGCTCGGAGCTGACGGTAATGCCGAATTTCGATTCCATCAGCAGACCGTCTTTGGGGCCGCCCATACCGACGATGATATGACGCAGCGCCTGGGCGGCGAAGTCCATCACCCAACCCATTTCCACATTGGTGGGGTCAATATCCAAGCGTTTCAAACCACGTTCCGCCAGTTCGGCGTCGTTATAGTTATTTTCATGCTGCAGGCGCGCCGTTAAAGCCACCATGGCCAGATTATGCGCATTGGTAATATCGTTGATATCGCCGGTGAGACCGAGAGAGAATTCGGTCATAGGAATCAGAAGGGCGTTCCCGCCGCCGGCGGCACTCCCTTTGATATTCATGGTGGGACCGCCGGAAGGCTGACGCAGACAACCGCCCACATTCACGCCTCTTTTGCCCAGACCTTCAATGAGACCCAGCGCCGTGGTGGATTTCCCTTCCCCGAGAGGAGTGGGAGTGATGGCCGTCACTTCGATATATTTTCCGTCGGGACGGTCCTTAAGGCGTTCCATGATTTTCATGTAATCCAGTTTCGGCGTTTTCCCGAAAGGAATGATCTCATCGGGCAACAGACCTAATTTTTCCCGAAATTCTTCGACACTGGGCAATGTGCTTTCCGCTTCTTCCGCGATTTGCCAATCCGCATACTGTGTAGGATCTAACATAGCCTCGCCTGCCTTTCTGTAAAAGACTTATTTACCGCTGTTCACTTCCTGCATTTTCATCGCACGGACTTTCAGGGGAAGGCCGAATAAGGTGATAAAGCCTTCCGCGTCCTTATGATCGTAGAGGTCTCCTGTTTCAAAGCTTGCCAGAGAAGCGTTGTAGAGAGAATAGGGCGATGTGGTGCCGGCTTTGATGATATTGCCTTTATAGAGAACAAATTTCACTTCGCCGGTAACGTATTTCTGTGTCGATTCCACAAATGCCTGGAGCGCTTCTCTCAGCGGAGTGAACCAGGTGCCTTCATATACGACATCCGCCAGTTTCGCGGAGATGATCTTTTTCATATTCATGGTCGCGCGGTCAAGAATCAATTCTTCAAGCTGCATATGGGCTTCCATGAGAATGGTACCGCCGGGGGTTTCGTACACGCCCCGGGATTTCATGCCGACGACGCGGTTTTCCACAATATCGGTAATGCCGATGCCGTGTTTGCCGCCGAGGCCGTTGAGTTTACGGACAATGTCGCTGGCTTTCATTCTTTCGCCGTTCACCGCCACGGGAACACCGGCTTCAAAGGTCAGCGAAACTTCTTCGCCCTCATCGGGAGCTTTCTGAGGGGAAACACCCAATACAAGAAGGTGATCATAATTGGGAGCCACCGCGGGATCTTCCAGTTCCAGACCTTCGTGGCTGATATGCCAGAGGTTGCGGTCACGGCTGTAGCTATCCGCCGCGGAGAAGGGAAGGTCAATGCCGTGCTGCTGGCAGTATTCGATTTCCGCTTCACGGGAATCCATCTTCCAGTTGTCATCACGCCAGGCGGCAATGATGCGGAGATCCGGCGCCAGGGCTTTGATGCCCAGTTCAAAACGGATCTGGTCGTTGCCTTTGCCCGTTGCGCCGTGGCAGATGGCAACAGCGTTTTCTTTTCTGGCGACTTCCACCAGTTTTTTGGCGATCAAAGGACGCGCCATGGAAGTACCGAGAAGGTATTTATTTTCGTAAACCGCGTTCGCCTGAACGCAGGGCATGACATAATCATCGATAAATTCATCCACCACATCGAGGATGTAAAGCTTTTCCGCGCCGGAAAGTTTGGCTCTTTCTTCCAGACCGTCCAGTTCGCTTTCCTGGCCCACATCAATGCAGGCGCAGATCACATCGTAATGATAGGTTTCTTTCAACCAGGGGATGATCGCGGTGGTATCGAGACCACCGGAATACGCTAATACTACTTTTTCCGCCATGTCCAAAATTCCTCCTTCAA
>JBJDXI010000118.1:0-1829 GCA_051866595.1 Clostridia bacterium | reverse complement strand
GAAAACGCCGCTGCATCATCGAAGTGGAAGCCTGTCCCGCCGTAATCGCCGCCCGGGCGGCATCAAAAAAGAGAGCGTCACCAAAAGCCTCTTCTTTTTTTGTTCCGGTTTCCACTGCCTGGGCAACACCCTCGATATAGTCCGGTTCACCCTGGTTTTTATAGTGATCCAGAATCGCCACGGCGTCGGCATCGGAAAGCCACGCCCCCTGAACGCGGAGAGGCTTGGAATAGCCAATGGGCATATAGAGCATATCCCCTTTACCTAACAGTTTTTCGGCGCCGCCCACGTCGAGAATCGTCCGGGAATCGGTCTGGGACGATACCGACAACGCGATTCGGGAAGGAATATTGGCTTTAATGAGCCCAGTGATCACATCCACCGAAGGCCGCTGTGTAGCAATAACAAGGTGAATCCCCGCGGCCCGGGCTTTTTGGGCCAGACGGCAGATGGAAGCTTCCACATCTTTCGCCGCCACCATCATCAGATCCGCCAGTTCGTCGATGAAGATCACGATCTGGGGCAGACGATCCGCCTCATTTTCCACCAATTCGTTATAACCGGCCAGATTGCGTACGCGATTCTGATTAAAGAGCGTATAGCGGTTTTCCATTTCCCGCAGCGCCCATTTTAAAGCACCAGCAGCTTTTTTCGGATCCGTCACCACCGGAGTAATCAGATGGGGCAATCCTTCGTAAATCACAAACTCAACCTGTTTGGGGTCAATCATGATGAATTTCACTTCATCAGGAGTGGCCTTAAACAGAATGGAGCAGATCATCGTATTCATGCAGACGCTCTTACCGGAACCGGTGGTACCGGCAATGAGCAGATGCGGCATAGAAGCCAGATCACCGATGACTGGATTGCCCGCGATGTCCTGACCGAAAGCACAGGTCAATTTGGAAGGCATTTCAAAAAAGCGGGAATTTTCCAGAATGTCCCGGAAATAGACGCTGACGGAATCTTTCCGGGGTACTTCGATGCCGATCACGCTTTTGCCGGGAATCGGCGCTTCCATCCGCACATCGGCGGCGGCCAGTTGCAGGGCAATGTCATCGGCAAGATTCACGATTTTGCTGACTTTTACCCCGGGACCGGGCTGTACTTCATAGCGGATCAGCGAAGGTCCGCAGCTCACCTCGGTAACCCGTGCCTGGACGCCGAAACTTTCCAGGGTTTTTTCAAGTTTCGCCACACCGCTGCGAATATCCTGTGCGGCTTTTTTCTGGCTTGTTTTATCACCCTTCTTAAGTATATCCGTTTTAGGGAGACAAAAATGGGACATGGGCTTCATATCCCCGTCATTTTTCTCAGAATTTTCTTCTTTTTTACCCGGAATTGCCGCACCGGATTTTACCGGAACGGTTTCTTCCGCAATTTCCTCAAAAACCTTTTCCGCCGGTTTCTCTTCCGGCTCTTCAAAAGCGTATTTCGGTTTCTTTTTCTTTTTTGTTTCTCTCGGCGGTTCCTCGTCGTGGATTTCCTCTTCACTGTATGTGTCATAAAAGGCCGCCGAAAGTCCCATATCGGGGTCGGTTTCATCATCATAAGCCGGAGCGATGTCGTCTATTTCGCTTTTTCCGGTCAAGTGCTCGCGGAAAGAAACCGGCGTATAATCTTCGCTGGGAATATCTTTGGTAAAAATCATACCGTCAATAATCACACGATCATTCCCGGCGTACTCCACAACTTTTCTTCTTTTTTTACCGGGTACCGGCTCTTTTTTCATTTTTTCTTTATTTCTTTTCTGCTCAACCCGGGGTACTGTCTCTTTTTCGGGTTCATCAAAAAGAGTATTCTCATCATCCTCTTCCTGCCGCGTTTCC
>JBJDXI010000117.1:0-9214 GCA_051866595.1 Clostridia bacterium | reverse complement strand
TTTTCTGAAATATGGTATAGTTTATTCAAAGTTGGAAGGAGGTGTTTATGTCAACTAAGAAGATTCGGTCCAAAATTTTTTATTCCCGAAAACCTCTTATTGTCATTTGCTCTTTTGCGATGGTTATTCTCATAGGGCTCGGCTGTGGAGCATGGGTCATGTCAGAAGAAAAAGAAATTGTGTTATCCGTTAATAACAATGAAACCGTCATTACAACATACGCCAATACATTATCTGATCTTTTGGAAGAACAGAGTATTGAATCGGAGGACGTTACCGATTCCAGCGTTGATCTTCATTCCGACCTTTACGACGGTCAGAAAGTCGATGTGAAAGTCGCCTTTGATTATAAAGTGTTGGTTGACGGAAAAACCCTTGATGTGGCGCTTGCCGCCGAAACCGTAGCGGATGTGGTATCCGGTGCCGGTGTGGAATTAAGTGAATATGATATTGTAGAACCCGCGTTGAGTACTCTCGCCGCGGATGATATGGTCATTGATATTCACAGAGTGACAATAGAAGAAGAAATAAGAGAAACAGAGTTGGCATATTCCGTAGAAACAAAAAAGGACAGCACTATTGTTTCCGGTGATAAGATTGTTGTACAGTCCGGTAAGACCGGCCTGAGAACCGACACTTATCGCGTAACCTACCGTGACGGCGAACTTTACGATGAAGAGCTTATCTCCACGGAAGTCATTGATCCGGTAACGGAAGTTGTGGCAGTGGGAACCGGTACTTCGGTACGGCCTGTTGTCGCTGATAAGAATAGTGAAAATGAATCTACTGCTTCCTTCAGTACCGCCCCGAACGGCAGAACTTGTGTCAAAGTTCTTACCTGTAAAGCGACGGCTTATCATAGTTCAGACGGTTCTCTGACGAAAAGCGGAACGCTTCCCAGGGTCGGCATTATCGCCGTGGATCCCAGCGTGATACCGCTGGGAACGGAACTCTATGTGGAAGGGTACGGCTATTGTGTCGCTGAAGATACCGGCGGTCTGATCAAAGGCAATCGGATTGATATTTACTTGGATTCCGATGCCGAATGTATTAACTGGGGCGTTCGCAACGTTACCGTTTACATTCTTGAATGATCTTAATAAACCAACTTTTAGCATTTTATGCGAAGAAAAGCGGCGTGTTGTTATACACGCCGCTTTTCTTCATGCCCTTTGGGGTAAGCTTTTAAAAACGGTTGATGACGCGGATGATGAAATCCTTGCCCCGCTGATAAAGATCGTGAAGATCAAAACTGAAATGAAGATCGATTTGAGTGGTCAGATAAAGGATCACGTACAGGGAGAGAATGACCATACAGAGGATCAGCGCGAAAACCGACAGTCCCATGGCCCAATCGGCAAGGCGGGTTTTCTGTTTCCGGCGTCCCCGGGACGCGGTGAAAATACCGAAGAGGGCGAAAAAAATGCCGAGAAAGGCGGTATAACCGCCGAAAACGGTAATAATCGCCATGATCGCCGCAGCCAGGGCGGTAAGAGATAGATTGGAGGTTTGTTCTTTCATTGATTTCCTGTTCCTTTATTTGTGGTACGGTTCGTTCCTTAAAATTTTCATACTGCGGTAAATCTGTTCCGTTAAAAAAACGCGGATCATTTGGTGAGGAAAGGTGGCATTACCGAAGGCGATCCGTCGGTGGCATTTCTCCTTGACTGCCTTGGCGATACCGAGAGAGCCTCCGATGATAAAATTGATGTCTTTCCCCGGGATCATTCCTTTTTTTTCAATGATGCCGGCGAGCTCCTCGGAGGTGACCATATCGCCGCCGAGATCCAGCGCGATGTTATAATCGTCGGGTTTCATCTTATTCAGAAAAAAGCATCCTTCCTTTGCCATCACGGCTTCTTTTTCTTTTTCGCTGAGATTTTCCGGAGCATTTTCCTCGCTGCCCTCCAGAATCTCCAGTTTAATATAAGGACGCAGCCGCTTTTCGTATTCGGCGATGGCGTCTTTCCAGAATTTTTCCTTTAATTTTCCGATGGCAAGGATGCGGATTTTCATTCTTCTTTCAGTTCCTCCAGCACGATGGCGCAGTCATGAAATGCTCCCTCCCGGAAAAACGTCACCGTGACGGTGCTGCCGACATCCATGGCGAAAATTTTCCGCTGGAGATCATACATGTCGGTAACCGCTTCTCCGTTCAGGGCGGTGATAATATCGTAATCTTTCAGCCCGGCTTTTTCCGCCGCGCTGTTTTCCTGGGGCATGATGATCACGCCGTAGTCGATACCTGTATTATAATCGGCGGCGATGGTTTCGTCAATGGTACAGAGCAAATAAACACCGAGTGCTCCCCGTTGAACACTACCGCTTTCCAGCAGTTCCCCTACGATTTCCCTGACGGTGGCGGCGGGAATGGCGAAGCCCATGCCTTCAAAGCCGATTTCGCTGATTTTCAGTACATTGATTCCGACAACATTGCCCTTTTCATCGCAGAGTGCTCCGCCGGAGTTGCCGGGGTTGATGGCGGCGTCGGTTTGGATCAGGGAAAAAGAGTCGCCGTCGTCGGTGACGAGAGTGCGATTCAAGCCGCTGATGATGCCTTTGGTAACGGTCCCTGCGAATTCAAGACCTCCGGGATTGCCGACAGCGTAAGCGGTTTCACCGACTTTGGGAAGGGAATCCTCGAAATCCGCGGCGATAAGGTTTTCTTTTTCCGCTTTCAGCAGCGCCAGATCGGTCCGGCGGTCATAGCCGATGATTTCGGCCTCCGCTTCACTGTCGTCGGAGAAAACGGCGGAGATGTTTTCGCAGTCGGCAATCACGTGGTAATTGGTTACAATGTAGCCTCGGTCATCGATGATGACGCCGCTGCCGCTGCTTTCCGCCACGCCGGAAATGCCGTTTGATGAAACGGTACCGGTGGCACGGATACCGACGACGGAGGGGAGAATTTTTTCCGCGGCGGCGTTTCCTTCGGCATTGTCATCCTCTTCTTCTGTTTTTGTGTTCTGTGTTTCTGTCTGAGCGTTGGCTGTATTCCGGTTTTCCCTGTAGTTCTCTGCCATTTCATCGAAGATCAGAGCAAAAAAGCCGCCGATTAAGGCGGCGGCGACCATAAAAATGACCGCGAGAAGGAGAGCGGGTTTTCTCTCTTTCAATGTAATCACCTCATATCATGCAAGTTTTATGATAGCTGAGGTATGATCCGGCGGCGCCACGGTGAGACGGATGGTGTCATTGACGCCAAAATCGCTGAGTCCGCTGGAAGCGGCGGCCAAAGCGAGCTCCGGCCGGTTGTTTTCTTCGCTGAGATGGGCCAGAACGATTTCTTTGGTGGCAGGTCCGATGATTTGTTTCAATGCTTTCACGGCGTCCTCGTTGGAGAGGTGGCCGCATTCCCCGGCAATGCGTGCTTTCAGCGCCGGAGCATAGCGGCTGTGACGCAGCATCTGAGGGTCGTGGTTGGATTCAAAGACGAGACCGTCGGCATTTTGCAGCATTTGAATCATTTTTGGCGTGACTTTGCCGGTATCGGTGCAGATACCCAGTTTGGTTTCGCCGGATGTGATGATGAGTCCCACGGGTTGAACGGCATCGTGGAAGGTTTTGAAAAAATCAAAGGAAAGATCGCCTATGGTCATACCATATTCGTATTTTCTCTGATTTCGCTCCGTAATATTACCGAATCCACGATAAGTTTCCCATAATTTTGGCGTCGCGTAGATAGGAATATCATAACGCCGGGAAAGACTCCCGGCGCTTTTGATATGATCCTGATGTTCATGTGTAATCAGCAGAGCGGAGATGTCCTTCATGGATTCTCCGATCTGGTTCATGGCTTTTTCGATGTGGCAGGCGGCCATTCCGGCATCGACCAGGATTTTTGTTTTTCCGGAGGCGACAAAAACGGAATTGCCTTTGCTGCTGCTGAACAATGTGGCGAAGGAGATCATTCGTCGATCCTCCGTACATCGCAGCCGATGGCGGTAAGTTTTTCCGCGATGTGCCAGTAACCGCGGTCGATGATGCCGAGATTTTCCACCACGGTCTCGCCTTCGGCGGCGAGAGCGGCGGCAACAAGGGCGGCTCCGGCTCTTAAGTCATGGGTCTGGACTGTGGCACCGTGAAGTTTTTGAACCCCGACCACCGTGGCGGTTTTTCCTTCGATGGAAATATCCGCGCCCATTTTTACAAGTTCCGAGGCGGCTTTCATCCGGCGTTCAAAAAGATTTTCCACAATGACGCTGGTGCCTTCGGCCAAAGAGGCCATGGCCATGAGCTGAGGCTGCATATCGGTGGGAAATCCGGGGTGGGCCAATGTCTGAATGGAAGCGGCTTTCAGCCGTTCCGGGCCGGTAACATAAACATTGCCGCCGGCGGAGTGGATTTCCGTGCCCATTTCCCGCATTTTGGCGATGATGGGTTTCATGTGGGCGGAAATGACATTTTCCAGTTTCAGCTGACTGCCGGTGACCGCGGCGATGGACATGAAGGTTCCGGCTTCAATGCGGTCGGGAATGATGCTGTGGCGGCAGCCTTTGAGTTCCGGCGTGCCGTCAATGCGGATAAGATCCGTTCCGGCTCCCCGGACTTTGGCGCCGGCGTTGTTCAGGAAGTTTGCCAGATCGACAATTTCCGGTTCCTTTGCGCCGTTTTCAATGATGGTCTGGCCGTTGGCGACGGCGGCGGCCATCATGATATTTTCCGTCGCGCCGACGCTGGGGAAGTCCAGATAAATGGTGGCGCCGGTCAGGGCGCCGGGCGGAACTTCGGCTTTGATGTAACGGTTATCCACCGTTTCGACGGTGGCGCCCAGTTGGGTGAAGCCTTTGATGTGCAGATCCATGGGCCGCGCACCCAGATCACAGCCGCCGGGCAGCGCCACGGCCGCGGCGTTTCTGCGTCCCAGAAGGGAACCGAGCAGCAGGTTGGACGCGCGCAGACTGCTGACTTCTTTGTAAAGGGCTTCGTATTCAATGGTGTCGGGTACGGTAATGGAAACGGCGTCTTCCTCTACCCATGTAATTTCGACACCGAGTTTTTGCATAATATTGAGCAGTATTTTCACGTCGCTGATCTGTGGCACATTCTCTAAAATGGTGGTGCCTTTGCACAGAATCGTAGCGGCAATCACGGCAACGGCGGAATTTTTCGCTCCGCTGATCTTTACGGATCCGCTGAGCGGTTTCCCGCCTCTGATAATTAACTTGGACAAGATTGTATCCCCCTTGGATGCGCAGGGTGTGTATTTTCTGTATGTATATGAATGATAACGCGAATGTACGCACAATGGCATTTTAAACATTACTATTATAGCAAAAAACAGAGAGAATGAAAAGAGAAAAGTTTATGATTTTATGAAAAAAAGGGCTGTTCCGGAAAACCCGAAACAGCTCTTTTGATGCATTTTTTCATTGCTTCGATCAGCGGGCGAAAACATGGTTGCCGATGACGGCGAGAATGGGTTTGGCGTTGAGCCAGGCGTTATTTGTTTTCTGCGGGTTCCAGTAATAGAGGGCACCGCCGGTGGGGTCGCTTCCGCCGGCGGCGGCACGGGCCGCGTCGAGGGCGGTTTGATCGGGCTCAAGATTGTAAAACTGTCCGTCGTTTATGGCGGTAAATTGATTCTTCTGATAGAGAACGCCGTTTAGCGTATTGGGAAAGAGGTCGCTTTTTACTCGGTTCATAATGACGGCGCCGACAGCGATCTGTCCCTGTTGGCTTTCGCCCCGGGCTTCGGCGTAAATCATTTTTGCCATGAGATAAATTTCATTTTCAGTGAGATTTCCGCTTGCCGCTGTTTGGGGCACGGCCAGTTTCTGGCCGGCGTAAATGCGGTCGGCGGATAACCCGTTCATCTGCTTTAATTGTGATACGCTGATTCCCGGGCCAGACGCGATGGTGTAAAGAGATTCTCCTTTTTTTACGGTGTAATTGGCGTTGGCGGAGTCCTTTGCGTTGCTGTCCACGGCGATAGCCTGTCCGGGGTAGATTTGGCTTACCGCACTGAGTCCGTTGGCGTTGAGGACGGCGGAGAGGGGAACGCCGTATTTTGCGGAAATGGTGTAACAGCTTTCTCCTTTGGTGACGGTGTGGTATTGGATTTCCGAGGCGGAAACCCCTGCGCTTCCCAACAGGAAGGTCATGGCGACGGCCGTAAAGACTGCCGCTTTTTTCATAAAGTGCATATCTTTTCCTCCTTTTTTGGTATGCCCTTCCATTTTAACACAGGCCTTTCGTCTTTTCCTTAGGAGGGTTTTGGAAAGTTTGACAATCATTGACAAAAGGGTCCTTTGACGCATAGGATGACATAATCGGAAAGAGAAGGAGGATGTCTATGGCGGTGAAATGCGGAGACTACGTGGTGCGGAATTCCTATCAGAAAGATATTGTTTTTCGTGTGAAGCAGATTTTCCGGGATGAAAATGGGGAGCTTTCAGCGGTATTGAAGGGGGTGGCCATCCGGTTGCTGGCCGACGCGCCCCTGACGGATCTGGAACCCCTGGATGCGTCGGAAATGGAACGACTCCACGAAAGGGAGAGCGGCGAGGATATTGAGCTCTTATTGAAACGGCATGACCGGTGCCATATCTGGCGGGGCGGCGACCGGTCTTTTCATTATCCCGGGATGGTGCTCCATCTCGATGGGGACAGGGAATATCTCAGCAAATGTGAGGAGGCCTATGAAAAGCTGGGAATTCCCCACGCCGGACTCACCATTCCCGAAAAGGATCAGCCCGACGCGGTTTCCTATTATCTGGAAAAATACCGGCCGGAGATCCTTGTGGTTACCGGCCACGACAGCTTGCTGAAGGGGGCGAAGGATCTCCAGAATCTGGATCATTACCGCTCTTCCTATTACTTTGCCGAGGCCGTGAAAAAAGCCCGGCAGTATCAGCCGGACCGGGACGCTCTTGTGATATTTGCCGGCGCCTGTCAGAGCTGTTATGAAGCGCTGATCCGTGCCGGGGCGAATTTCGCTTCTTCCCCGAAGCGTGTCTTTATTCATATTTTCGACCCGGTACTGATTATTGAAAAGGTAGCGTATACCTCCATCAAAGATGTGGTCACCGCCGAGGAGGCGGTGGAGGGAACGGTTACAGGCGCCGACGGTATCGGCGGCGTGGAGACCCGGGGCTGTCTGCGAATGGGGTATCCCCAGGGAGATGACAGCGTGCTGCTGCGGGGAAAGCAATGATTTTTCCAAAGGATATTGGGATTTCCGGTTTTCTTTTTTGTGAAATGTGATATAATAAAAGCACTATGGAATTTTCTTATGAAACGCGGATACGCGTACTGATGAACAAATATCATTTTCGGTTTGACAAAAGTCTCGGCCAGAATTTTCTGATTGACGACGGATTTTTGAGCCGTATCGTAGCCGGCGCTTCTCCGGATAAAGGAGACCGGATTCTGGAAATCGGTCCCGGTATGGGTTTTCTCACGGAAAAACTGGCCGCCGCGGCGGGCAGCGTTACCGCGGTGGAACTGGATGAAACGCTCTGCACCATCCTGAAAGAGGTCTTTGCCGAAGAGGAACATATTGAAATCCTCCATGAGGACGCCCTGAAACTGGATTTTGCCGCCCTTGCGGAAAGAACGGCGAAAAAGGGCTTTGAGCGCCCTTTCAAGATTGTGGCGAATCTGCCTTATTATATCACGACACCGCTGCTCTTTTATTTTCTGGATCATCGGGAATACTGGAGCGAAATGGTGATTATGGTGCAGAAAGAGGTGGCGGAACGGATTGTGGCTTCTCCCGGCGGCAAAGATTACGGCGTTTTGACGCTGATGACCGCTTACGACGCCGATGCCGAAATTCTGCTTCATGTTCCGGCTTCGGCTTTTGAACCCCGTCCTTCGGTGGATTCCGCCGTTTTGCGTCTGGTGCGGCGGGACGCGCCGCCCTGCGCCGTTACGGATAAAAAAATCTTCCGTTCTTTGGTAAAAGCCGGCTTCGGCCAGCGGCGGAAAACCCTTTCCAACGCCTTGAAAAACAGCGGACTTTTTCCGGATAAAACCGCCGCCGCGTCTTTGCTGGAAAAATGCGGCATCGACGGCGGCCGCCGCGGCGAAACGCTTTCTTTTGAAGAGTACGCCGCTCTCGCCAACGCTTTTGTCAATGAGGTGTGAGACGGTCGAAAAAGGCGTCGAATTGCCGGTGGAGGAACCGGGCGATCCAGATCACCGGCGCCGTCAGAAAGAACCAGAGGGTTGTGTAAAGCAGACAGATCTGGCCCATGAAATTATTTTTGAATCGGCTGTAATCCCAGACGTCCCAATGGGCCCAGAGATTGACGATACAGCCGGCGATAAATTCCACGCCGGTAATAATGGCCGCTCCGATGGTGCAGCGCACCCAGAGCGGCGTTTCTTTTTTCAGCTTTTTATTGGCCCAGTCGATGAGCAGAAAACAGGTTCCTCCGGCGAAAAACATACTCCAATGTGTGTGCCGCCGCCAGAGGAGCTCCAGCAGAAGATAGAGACCGCCGCCGCTGAGAAACATCAGCACCGGCGTGAGGATTTTTTTCATAATACGCACCGCCTTTACGAAAAGTATCTGCGGATTGCTTTCGTTTTATCGGTGGTAAAAATTGCAGGAAATCTGTGTTTTTTTGTCAAAAGACCGTTGTGGCTTTCGGGAAATCCGTGAACTATTTTTCTTTTCCCGCAAATTTTTTATTGACAACGGATTTTGAGGATGATATAATCAATGCCATGAAAGTTCACTTTTAAGAAAGGAGAAAGCATGATGAGAACAATCACTGCGGACACCATGAATATGATGGATATGTGCATGTGCCGCATGTGCATGTTTTTGCATGGAAACGATTCCGCTGTGCTTTCTGCCGTTAAGTGAATGTTTGTGTTGTTCTGACACAAAACATACCGGATATTCGAAAGGAAGCCCATCGGCTTCCTTTTTTTCATTTATGAAAGGTGCGGTCTTATGAAACGAAAAACGCCGTCGCGTATTCGCCGCAATGCTCAAAGCACGCGAATGTGAACGCGAAACTACCAATAATATATATCCTTTTATGATTTCCTTATTCCGACAATAAATTTCACATTTCATATTTAAAAATTTTTAAAACCAAAGGAGAAACAGAACCATGAAAAAATTTGTTGCAGTTATCCTCACTCTGGCGTTGGCCGTTACGGCTCTTGTCGGCCTCACCGCCTGCGGCGGCGGCGATGATGAATCCGCCACCCTGACCATTGCCGTTCCCAACGACACCTCCAACGAAGCCCGCGC
>JBJDXI010000116.1:0-1845 GCA_051866595.1 Clostridia bacterium | reverse complement strand
TTTTAGACAAAAAACACTTGAAAGCAGGGGCGAATATGTTATAATCAATATGTGTCTAAATGGAAAAGTCCGTTTCGGGCTTTTCAAAATTTTAAACGGAGGCATTTATTATGAAAAAATTTTTGGCAATTGCACTCGTAATGATGTTGGCTGTCTGCGCATTCGCCGGCTGCGGCGGCGGAGATGAAGCCACCACCGAAGATGTCAGCTACGCCGGTCAGGGTACTGCCGTAGAAGGCAACGTCATTAAAATCGGTGTTTTCGAACCGACCACCGGTGAAAACGGCGGCGGCGGTATGCAGGAAGTTCTCGGCATCCGCTATGCTCACAGCCTGAATGATACCATCACCATCGACGGTACGGAATACAGCATTGAATTGGTTGAAGTTGACAACCAGTCCGATAAAACGGCCGCTGTTACCGCGGCTCAGAGCCTGATCAACGACGGTGTTGCCGCTGTGATCGGTACTTACGGCTCCGGTGTTGCCATTGCTGCCGGTCAGACCTTTGCCGACGCGAAAGTCGCCGCCATGGGTACTTCCTGCACCAATCCTCAGGTAACCCTGGGTAACGATTTCTACTTCCGTGTTTGCTTCCTCGAACCCTTCCAGGGTAAAGTTGTGGCAAGCTACGCCATTGATGAAGGATACACCACCGCGGCCATCATCTCCCAGAACGGGGATGACTACTCCACCGGTCTTGCCGGTTTCTTCAAAGAATCCTTTACTGCTCTCGGCGGTGAAATCGTATCCGAACAGGTCTATCAGACCAATGAATCCGACTTCAACGCGATTCTCACTTCCATCAAAGAAGCCAATCCCGATGTCGTATTCTGCCCCTCCTCTATCGTAACCGCTCCCCTCGTTCTTGAACAGGCCAGAGCCCTCGGCATTGAAGCTGTCTTCATGGCCGGCGATACTTGGGAAAATGAATCCATCATCAATGCCGCCGGCGATGCTTCCGAAGGCATTGTCTTCACCACTTTCTTTGATGAAAACGATACCGAAAATCCTGTTGCCAGCGAATTCGTCAAAGGCTTCAAAGAATATCTGAACGGTGATTCCAAAAACCTCACCTGGAACGGTGGTTCCGACGGTGTTGCCGCTGTTTCCGCCCTCGGTTACGACGCTTACATGGCTGTTTATACCGCCATCCAGTCTCTGGACGGTCAGGGCCTTGAACAGATTACTTCCGGTGACATCCGCGACGCGATTCCTGCTGTGGACTACGACGGCGTAACCGGCAACATCACCTTCAATGAAAACGGTGATGCCAACAAAACCATCGCCTATGTGAAAACCGTAAAAGACGGCAAAATTACGTTCCTCAGAACTCAGGAAGCAAAATAATCGCCTGACGCTTTCACAATGATCAAATAATGGTGAGGGGCAAAACGCCTCTCGCCATTCTTTTTGATTTTTGTTCCCGGACTTATTTTTTCTTTTGTTACAATAATTATGGGGGTACTCTGATGAGTTTAACCGCTTTCTTACAATACTGCCTGACCGGGATCTCCATCGGCGGCATTTACGCGTTGATCGCCATCGGTTATACGATGGTTTACGGGATTCTCCGTCTGATCAACTTTGCTCACGGGGATATTTTCATGATGGCGGCGTACTTTATGATCTTTGCCATGACCGATTTCCTTCTGCCCTGGCAAATTTCGGTGGTGATCGTGATTGT
Source organism: Clostridia bacterium (assembly GCA_051866595.1). Lineage (GTDB taxonomy): Bacteria > Bacillota > Dehalobacteriia > UBA7702 > UBA7702 > UBA7702. Next base: position 159 of record JBJDXI010000116.1, on the reverse strand, counting down.
GGCCACGATCATCCTCGGCGTAGTCATCGAGTGGGTGGCGTACCGTCCGCTTCGCAACGCGCCGCGGATGTCGATTATGATTTCGGCCATCGGTGTTTCTTATTTGCTTCAGAACCTTGCCACCTATCTTTTCTCTGCCCTGCCCAAGGGTTATCCCGA
>JBJDXI010000115.1:0-1848 GCA_051866595.1 Clostridia bacterium | reverse complement strand
CCGTTGTTTTTTCTTTCATGAAATACCCTTTCTCTGTATGTCCGCTCTGATCGGACACCGAACTACATGATATAATGAAATCGCCCTTCTGTCAATTACTTTATTTGTTTACGGAAATAAAGCAACGGTGCTTCTTTATTGTTGCTCTTTTCTTTCTCCTCTATTCTTCCTTTGACAAATACGCCGTTCTGTATTATGATGAGAGCGGAGAACGACGGCGGTGAACCGCTGTGAAATATAAGGAAATAGTTATGAAGTACGATGATCTGTTTTTATGCCGCATGATGATGCGGATGTATACGGTATCCTCTGCGGAGCCTTCGGATCCGCTGTTCGCGGAAAAAAATGCTCTGTGGCAGGCCTACCGTCCGTTGGAAAATACCATGATCCACGCTTTTGTTTCCGAGGGTATCCGCCCGACGGCGGTGAGCGTGATTTCGGATTTCAACGGTGATATAAAAAAAATGCCGGAGCTTGTTTTTTGTTGCGCTCCGCATACCATTGAGGTCCCCGCCGATATTTACGGTTTATTTCCCGCCTATGGCGTTCCGGGGTTTTCCGCGCCGGCGGAACCGCCGGTGATCCGCCTGGGCTATACCGGGCGGTGCTATGATTATAAAACCAAAGTAAAGCTCATTACCGATGGTTTGCAGATCGGTTCTCTCGGCAAGATCGTACTGGATATGTTTACATTGAAAAAGATGACAAAAGCCGGCGTTTCCTGCCGCCTGACCCATGAGCTTCTCCATGTGTTCGGTGTCAATGAGGAGGAGATGGCGGTTTATAAGCCCAAAGCCTTTTTTGATCTTCGGGAGCGGATGGATGTTTTCAGTGAAAGAGTCCTTGATGTCCTCAACGAAGCGGAACCGGATTTTCGGGAGGGGGTTTGTCGTGTTGCCGAAGCGCATCCCGAGTGGGAGGAAGCCATGGAACAATTGGGCAACCGTCTCTACCTGATGGGGTTTCCCGCCGATCCCCAAACCGTTCTCACGGCGGAAATTCGTCTGCCGGAAGGTGTGACTTCCCGGAACACCGTTGATTGGCGGCTTCGTGAAATTTTGTTTATGTAAAAAAATAGAAAAATAATCCCGGCCTCCTTCGTGAATACTAATGGAAAACACAAAGGAGGCCGTTTTATGTTATATTGCAAAGGATGCGAATGTATTATCGTTCCCGGACGCGCGTTTTTAACTTCCGGAGGCTATTACTGCCCCCACTGCATGGAGCGGATGAATCCGGGATTTTGCGGTGATGTGACGATGAAAACCAAGGAGGAAAGGGGGCATTCTCATGAGTCGCTGTGATCATTGCGGGAAACAGATGAATGACCCCGAAGAGGTTTATACGTATAAAAACCGTACACTTTGCGAGGACTGCGCCGTAATGATTGAGGAACGGGATTCCCGGCAATCTCCGGTGATGGGATGCGACGGCCCTGTATGGAAGGTTCTGGCCGAAGAAGAACAGGATAAACGCTGACGCCGGCGCGTTTCTTTCAAAACTTTGACATGATTTTATTTGCGCCCGGTTTTGTTTTATGATATGATAAATAAAAACTGGAGGTGCTGTAATGAAAAATGTGAAAGTGATTACCATCGGCCGTGAGTTTTGCAGCGGCGGCGCCGACATCGGCCATCTCATCGCGGATCATTTCGGGATCCCCTGTTACAATAAAACCATTCTCGATAAGTGCGCCGAAGAGCTCCATTTTGATAAGGCTCTGGTGGAAAAGTATGATGAACGCCCTCACAGCATCTGGCGGGGCATGACCGGCTATCAGTACGGTTACAGCTGGTACGCCGGAGATCCTTCGCTGATGCAGCCCATCAACGAATCCATTGCCAACGC
>JBJDXI010000114.1:0-1861 GCA_051866595.1 Clostridia bacterium | reverse complement strand
CGTAGGCCACCATAATACGGTCTCGCTCGGTCTTCGCCAGAATACTGGCGGCGGCGACAGAAGCCGAAAGAGCATCGCCTTTAACGATGGGACGCTGAGGGATAGCTTCCTGATGCAGTCCGTAGGGACCGTCGATAAGGACGGCTTCGGCTTTCACCGAAAGCTTTTCCAGTGCGAGTTTCATGGCTTTAAGGGAGGCTTCCAAAATATTGATTTCGTCGATTTCATTGTGTTCCACCCGGGCCACCGCCCATGCCACGGCTTTTTCCTTGATTTCCGGTTCCAGAGCGAAACGCTTTTTCTCCGTGAGCTTTTTTGAATCGTTCAGCTGAGGAATTTCGCAGAACGGCGGCAAAATCACCGCGGCGGCAACCACCGGCCCGGCCAGAGGACCCCTGCCGGCTTCGTCACATCCGGCCACCATAACGATGTTCTGATCATAAAATTCCTGTTCAAAACGATACATTTCGCGGATACGTTGGCTTTCTTCCATCATTCCGGCATCTCCAGCATGAATTTCCCGAGCTTTCCGTCACGGAACTCTTTCAACAGCATGATATAGGTTTCCTCCTCCCGGATGCCGCCTTTCCGCACCATACCGCGATTCCGGGCCACCATTTCCAGGAGTTCCTCGGGATATTCGGGGATTTCCTCCACTTTGTAACGTTCGGCAAAGACCTCCGGTTTATGGTTCATCAGCCAGTTCAGCAAAAACCAGCCGCACTCTTCCTCGGGACAGGCGTCTTTACTGATGGAGCCCACGGCGGCCAGCGCCAAAGCCGCTTCCTGATCCTCAAGTTTGGGCCAGAGGATCCCCGGGGAATCCAGCAATTCCTGATGATCGGCGGTGCGGATCCACTGAACAGAACGGGTGAGCCCCGGTTTATTGCCGGTCTTTACTTTATTGGAACCGACCATGGCGTTGAGCAGCGCGCTTTTCCCCGTATTGGGGATCCCCACCATCATAATTCGCAGCGGCCGGGGACGACGGCCCCGGGCAATGAGATAATCGCTGAGCCGCTGATATTCCGCTTCCAGAAACTGGTTCAGCTCCTTCATTCCCTGCTTTTTCCGGGCGGCGACAAAAACCGCCGGCTGATCCTGAGAACGGAAATAAGCGAGCCATTTTTCCTGCTCGGATTTTTCGGTAAGATCGGCTTTATTCAAAACGAGAACCGTCGGCTTTTTGCCGGTATACTGCTTTAACTGCGGATTACGGGAGCTTTTCGGCAGGCGGGCATCGGCGATTTCCAGAATCAGATCGCAGAGAGCCGCTTGCTCCTTGACTTGGCGTCCCGCTTTGGCCATATGGCCCGGAAACCAGTTGATAACGGTCATGGTTCTTCTCCTTCGACTTCTTTCGCAAAAGAAAAAAGAGACCCGAAAGCCTCTTTTTTGGTTCAAGATTATTTACGCAATTCTTTGATACGAGCCGCTTTCCCGGTACGTTCGCGGAGATAATAGAGTTTCGCGCGGCGAACTTTACCACGACGGACGATTTCAATTTTAGCCAGTTTCGGCGAATGAACGGGGAACGTTCTTTCCACACCGACGTTATAAGCAACACGACGGACGGTGAAGGTTTCGGTAGCGCCTTTACCTTTTCTGGCGATGACAACGCCTTCGTAAACCTGAATACGTTCTTTATCGCCTTCTTTAATTCTCACGTGGACTTTAACGGTATCCCCAACGCGGAAGGCGGGAATGTCTTCTTTCAGATAGGGCTGTTCAATTAAATCTACTAAATTCATTATGTTCTCCTCTCTTTTCCCGATGTTCATACACGGAACTACCCCGCCAGAGGACCACCGCAATACACAATGCTCAATTATTTTATCATAAATAACCTGCAAATGCAAGC
>JBJDXI010000113.1:0-1872 GCA_051866595.1 Clostridia bacterium | reverse complement strand
TCAGATCGGCTTTGCCGCAGAGGGTGGCCATGCCTTTGGCGAAATCCTCGTCAAAAAGGGCGTAGAGCTTGCCGGCGTCGCCCATAACGGGATCGACACAGATTAAACTGTCGTCGGTACGGAATTGGTCGAAAATCATTTTCATCAGTTCAATCTGGCGGAAGGAACCGAGATAGCCGGTGTAGATGGCGTCGACCTGGAGGTTCAATGATTTCCAGTGGTTGACGATGGGTTCCACTTCATCGGTGAGGTCGTGGAAGGTGTAATTTTCAAAACCGCCGGTGTGGGTGGAAAGCACCGAAGTCGGCAGAATACTGCATTCGGCGCCGGAGGCGGAAATAATGGGCAGGGCGACGGTGAGGGAGCATTTGCCGATACAGGATATATCGTGAATGGCCAGTACCCGTTTTTGTTCGTTCATTAAATCATCTCCTGAGTGTCATATATCTATATAGTATACCCCTTTTTCGCGGCGGTTCAAGATCTTTTGAAAAGAAATGACATAGAAATAAATCTTTACAGAACGAAAGGGGAACGATATAATATATAGATAGGTTAAGAAAGAAGGAATCTGCATTATGGCAAAACATACTGCGAGTGAAGAATGCACTCCCAAAAAATGTGAAAGCTGCAAACTGGATTGCGACAGCCGCCAGGCCATTCCCAAAGAGGAAACCAATTCTTACAGCAGCGTGAAAAAAGTCATCGGCGTTATCAGCGGTAAAGGCGGCGTGGGAAAATCCCTTGTCACTTCGATGCTGGCTCAGGATATGAACGGCCGCGGCTACCGCACGGCCATCTTGGACGCGGACCTCACCGGTCCTTCTATCCCCCAGGGCTTCGGCATCCATCAGCGTGCCGAAGGCAGTGACGAAGGTTTGATTCCCGCCCTGACCAAGGACGGCATTAAAATCATGTCCATCAATCTGCTCCTGGAAAAAGAAAATCAGCCCGTCATCTGGCGCGGCCCCATGATCGGCGGCGCCGTGAAACAGTTCTGGACCGATGTGGTCTGGGGCGATGTGGATTATATGTTTGTGGATATGCCTCCCGGCACCGGCGATGTGGCTCTGACGGTGTTCCAGTCCCTGCCCGTGGACGGTCTCGTCATCGTGACCTCTCCTCAGGAACTGGTTTCCATGATCGTTGGCAAAGCCGTGAATATGGCCCAGCAGATGAATGTGCCCATCCTCGGTATCGTGGAAAATATGTCTTATATCAAATGCCCCGACTGCGGCAAGGAAATCCATATGTTCGGCGAAAGCCATGTGGATGAAACCGCTGAGGAATTCGGTCTGCCCGTCCTCGGCAAACTGCCGATGGATCCCAAAGTGGCCGCCGCTTACGATGAAGGGGATATCCGGCTTTTTGAGGATCATTGGGATAGTGCCATCGGCGACGCCGTCGAGCGTTTGGCTGCCCCTCGCGACTGAAATCGCGTGAAATCTTTTCGCTTCGATCTTGCGCGCCCATGGAGGGCAGCGCAAACTCGAACCGAAAATCTTTCCCCCGATTTAAGCCGTGAGGGATTGCCTGAGCGGGTTGGGATGTGGCAGTTTTGTGTTACTTTAGCCGTTTTTTAGTTGGCTGCCCTCGCTTCTGAAGTCCCGTGAAATCTTATTGTGCCGGTCTTGCGCAGCGCAAACCCGTCCCACAAATCTTTCATGCGATTTAAACCGTGAGGGATTGCCTGCGGTGGCTGGGTTGTAGCAGATCGGTTCTGCTTTAGCTGCTCTTTTGTTGGCTGCCCTTGCTTTTGAAATTCTGAGTTTATTTATTGGAAAGAATATTGGTTATGGAAAAGAAGAAGATCCTTGTTTTCGGGGATTCCAATACATGGGGGTATCATCCCCACAATAAAAATCCTTTCGC
>JBJDXI010000112.1:0-9487 GCA_051866595.1 Clostridia bacterium | reverse complement strand
ATGATATATTCACCGTTGATACGGCCGACGCTGACGGCGCCGATGGGCCCCATAAAAGGAATAAAGGAAAGGTGCAGCGCCGCGGAGATACCGTTAATACCGAGAATATCCGGAGCGTTATCCTGTTCTACCGATAAAACCGTGATCACGGCCTGTACATCGTTTTTATAGCCTTTGGGGAACAAGGGTCTCAAGGGACGGTCCGTGATACGGGCGGAAAGAATCGCTTTTTCCGTGGGGCGCCCTTCTCTTTTGATAAATCCGCCGGGGATGCGGCCCACAGCATACAATCTTTCTTCATAGTCAACGGTCAGGGGGAAAAAATCAATCCCGTCTCTGGGTTCCGTGGAACCCACAGCCGTTGCCAGCACCTGTGTATCACCATAACTCGCGAAAACAGCCCCGCTGGCTTGTCTCGCCATTTTACCGGTTTCCAGCGTCAATGTACGCCCACCGATTTCCATGCTTTTCTTAAGCGCGTTTTCAAACATAATCAAATAACCTTTCTTTTCAACCTCTTTATTATAATATCTTGTATATCTTCTACATATTTTTATTTTTTCCTGCTAAATTATGGAAAAAAAACGGAAAGCCACCGAAAACGATGGCCTCCCGAAAAATCCAGGTTATCTTCTGATACCCAAAGCTTTGATGATGGTACGATAACGGTCAATATCTTTTTTCTTCAGATAGTTGAGAAGGCTTCTTCTCTGACCGACCATTTTCAGCAAACCGCGGCGGCTGTGATGGTCTTTTTTATGTTCTTTCAGATGTTCGTTCAGATAGTTGATTTTGTAGGTCAGAATCGCAATCTGAACTTCGGGAGAACCGGTGTCGCCTTCATGGGTTTTGAATTTCTCAATCAATTCGGTTTTGGTAGCTTTGTCTAATGCCATTTTTAAATTTCCTCCAAAATTTGATTCGCCGCAAACTGTGTAAAGGGACGAGGAATCCGCAGAACAAAGACGCGGTACAGCTATATATTATAAATGATTTTTTATTTAATTGCAAGGGTTGGAGCGCCGTTTTTGAAAAAATTTTTTCGTTTTTTCCGTATCCAGAGCGATGGCACTTTTCAGTTCTTCCAAAGAATCGAATTTTTTTTCTCCGCGCAAAAAGGAGATCAGCGTTACCGATATTTCTTTGCCGTAAAGATCCGCATCAAAATCCAGAAGATGAACCTCCAGATTAACGCGCTGTCCCTCTTCCACGGTGGGACGTCTACCGATACAGGCTACACCCTCATATTTCTTTCCGCCGCAGCGGACCCGGGAAATATAAACACCGGAACGGGGAATCAGAATACCCTCTTCAAAACAGATATTTGCCGTGGGGAAACCGATACTGCGGCCGATTTCACGGCCGTGCTGAACCACGCCGCTCACGGTATAGGGCTGTCCCAGCAAGCGGGAGGCCTCGGGGATGTTTCCGGCGAGAAGCGCCGCTTTGATCCGGGAGGAACTGATGATTTCACCACCGAAAGTCAGTCTCGGAATCACGGAAACCTCTATTCCATATTCTTCTCCCTGTTTCCTCAGGGATTCCGCCGTTCCCATGGCACCTCGGCCATAAGAAAAATCATCACCGACATAAACCGATTTTACCTGTAACTGTTTGCGGAGAAGCTCGTCAAAAAAAAGCTGCGGTTCCATATTCGCCATTTCCTTGTCAAAGGGAAGGTTCACTAACAAATCCACGCCCAATTCATCGAGTATCGTTTCTTTTTTGCGGAGAGACTGTAGATAAAAATGATCATTGGCACCGAAATATTCTTTCGGATGAGGATCAAAAGTTAAAACTACCGAAGACAGCCCTTTCCGCTCCGCGTCCTTGACGCACTGCTCAATCAGGAAACGATGACCGAGATGGACACCGTCAAAATTGCCGATCACCACGGCGGAGCCTTCGGGGAAATCTATTTCGGAAAGATTCCGCACTGTTTTCATGGGCCCTTTGCGCTTACGGTGCTCCCATAAAATCTTCCGGGGTTTCAGGTATCCGTCTTCGATTTTTCCGACGGCCATCAGTTTGCCACAGGGATCAAAAACGGAGACATCCCCGTCTTTCCTGTCTTTTACCGGCAATGCGTTACCGTCAAGAACGGCTTTCCATTCAGCACCGTCCCTCACATCAAACCGAGGAAGCTCCGCCACGGCGGCATCCATCGGAATTAAAAAAGAATAATCTTTTCGCTCACAATATTTCCTGATTTCATCCAGGGTCACGGAATTTTCCAAGGAAAACATCCCGGACGCTGTCCGATTCAAACGGTCAATCACCGCCGTCGTTCCCATCGCTTCACCAATATCCCGCCCGAGAGAACGGATATAGGTTCCTTTAGAGCATCTCACAGCGATGCGAATCCGGGGAAACGGTTCATCTGCCCATACATTTTCCAATTCCAATGAATAAATCACAATGGCCCGAGGCTCCGTTTCCACCGTTTCGCCCCGGCGTGCCCGTTTATAAAGTGGTACACCGTTCTGTTTGATGGCGGAAACCACCGGCGGGTACTGCATCTGTTTGCCGATAAACCGCTCCAAAACCTGTTCCAATTGATCACGGTCAAGAACAAAAGCGTCATCCGTCACGGTAACTTCACTGCCGCGGTCAAGAGAAAGGCTGTCCAAGCCGAAAATCACATCGGCCTCATAAGCCTTATCTCCGCCCATCACCAGATCCTGAAGCTTTGTTCCTTTACCAATGCATACCGGCAGAACACCGGTGGCATCAGGGTCCAAAGTTCCTCCATGACCGATCTTGGTTCCCCGAAAGAAACGCCGGACAATATTCAGGGCGTCATGGGACGTAAAATTTGCGGGTTTATACAAGTTGATAAAACCGTCCATCAGGACTCCTCCAAATAAAGAATCACATCATCAATGACGGATCTTACAACATCTTTCAAATTACCACAACAGGAACAGCCCGCCGCCGCTCTGTGGCCGCCACCGCCAAAGTGGGAGGCCACCACGGTCACATCGTTTTTTCCCCGGCCACGGAAGCCGATCTTTACCGTATCCGGCTCAATCTCACGGAAAAAAACGGCGTATTCCACACCGGTAATACCAATCAGATGGTCAATAATATTTTCAAAATCAGGCCCTTTGACCTGAAGCGCGCTGATTTCATCATATCCGATGGCGGCATAACAGAGCTTTCCGTTATATTCCAGTTCGGCGTTATTCAATACCGCCGCCAGGAGTTTTTTCCGCAGAAAGCTCACGTTTTCCAATACGTTTTCGCGAATGGCCTCCAAATCCGGCTTCGCTTCCAGCACCATCGCCGCCATACGCATCGTATGAGCGGAAGTGGAAGGATAAGTAAAACTACCGGAATCGGTAACCATACCGATGTATAAAGCTTCGGCCATGGATTTGCTGATGGCCACGTTCCATTCTTCAAACAGAGAAGTGACAATTTCCGCTGTGGAGGAAGCTTCACTGAAAACGTAATTATAATCACCGTAGTAATCATTGCTGATATGATGATCAATACACACCAGAACCGGCGAGCCTTCGATTTTTTCCCAGACTTCGCCGCCCCGTTCACGGTCGGACATATCCAGACAGAGAACGGCATCATAAGAACGGGAAACCAGCTCATCCTTTGTTACAAGATCGGAAGCACCCTCTAAAAAGCGGTAGTAAGGCGGCATTTCACCATTTACCACCGCGGTGACGTTCTTCCCTTCTTTTTTCAACAGCATCATCATGGCGATAACAGAACCGATATTATCGCCATCCGGTAATATATGACTAATGACAAGCAGATTATTGCACCGGTCAATAATCTGCTTTAATTTCATCGGAGTATTATTCATTTTCTTCCCCGGGATTCATTTTTTTCTTTTCATCTTCCAGTATCTTCGCGATACGGATTCCGTGTTCGATAGAGTTATCGTAAATAAACACGAGTTCCGGCGTATAGCGGAGCGAAAGCCTTCCGGCCAGTTCATGACGGATATAACCGGCAACGCGCTTCATGGCGCGCTGGGTTTTGTCAATCTCACTCTCATTGCCCATCACGCTATAATAGACTTTCGCGACTCTAAGGTCATGAGAAACGTCCACCAACACAATGGAGACAAAACCAATATCCGGGTCTTTGATCTCATGGAGAAGAATATCGGAAATTTCTTTTTTCAGCTCTTCTCCGAGACGATTGTCACGATGTTTTGCCAAAGAAATCACCCTTTCTGATTTTAAATCGAGCGTTTCGTTTCAACCATATCATAAATTTCAATCTGGTCTTCAATCTTCACATCGTTATAATCTTCAATGCAGATCCCACATTCAAAACCGGTCTGAACTTCCTTCACGTCATCTTTGAAACGTCTCAGGGAAGCGATATTCCCTTCATGAATGACGATACCGTTTCTCAGTACGCGGGCTTTGGAGTTTCTGGTCACTTTACCGTCTACCACATAACAACCGGCAACGGCGCCGACTTTCGGCACTTTGATGACATCGCGGACTTCCACATGACCGACGATCACTTCTTTGAATTCAGGATCGAGGAGACCGCTCATAGCAGCTTTAATGGAGTCGATGGCTTCGTAAATGACACGGTACATCAGAATCTGAACACCAGCTTTTTCCGCCGCCCGTTTCGTATGAGCGTCGGGACGGACATTAAAGCCGATAATCAGCGCGTTGGAAGCTTCGGCAAGCATAACGTCGGTTTCCACGATGGCGCCAACGCCTTTATGAATGATATTGACCCGAACTTCATCGGTGGAGAGGTTCGTAATGGACTGACTCAAAGCTTCCACCGAACCGTGAACATCCGCTTTCAATACGATGTTGAGATCTTTTACCGCGCCTTCGGAGATCTGACGGAAGAGATCATCCAAAGAGACCATGGCGGTTTTATCCATATCATGGGCACGTTTTTCCTGAGCGTTATGATCTGCGATATAACGTGCGTCTTTTTCATTATCGACACAGACAAAGATTTCGCCGGCCGGCGGAACATCGGAGAAACCGAGAACTTCCACAGGAGTGGAGGGTTTTGCCTGTTTCGTACGGCGTCCTTTGTCATCGACCATGGCCCGGACTTTACAGGATTCGGTGCCGCAGACGAGAATATCGCCGACATGGAGAGTCCCTTTCTGCACCAGTACGGTGGCGACAGGGCCTCTGCCCTTATCCAGCTTCGACTCGATGACCGTACCGCGGGCACTGCGATCAGGATTGCTCTTCAATTCCTGCATATCCGCGACGAGAAGTACCATTTCAAGAAGATTTTCAATCCCCTCTTCCTTTTTGGCGGAAATCGGCACCATGATGGTGTTGCCGCCCCATTCTTCGTCGAGGAGTTCATATTCCGTCAGTTCCTGACGGATTTTATCGGGATTGGCACCGGGTTTATCAATTTTATTGATGGCGACAATAATGGGCACTTCTGCCGCTTTGGCGTGGTTGATGGCCTCCACAGTCTGAGGCATAACACCGTCGTCGGCAGCGACAACAAGGATCGCGATATCCGTTACCTGGGCACCGCGGGCACGCATTTCAGTAAATGCTTCGTGACCGGGAGTATCGAGGAAGGTGATTTTCCGGCCGGAAATTTCTACCTGATAAGCACCGATATGCTGGGTGATCCCACCGGCTTCTCTGGCCGTTACATTGGTGTTGCGGATGGCGTCAAGAAGGGAAGTTTTACCGTGGTCAACGTGGCCCATAACCGTTACGATGGGCGGTCTTTCCACGAGGGTGCTTTCATCATCCTCTTCATCCACAAGAATTTCCATTTTATCGTCAACTTTGACTTCGACGGTGATACCGAATTCTTCCCCTAAAATCGTGGCTGTTTCCGCGTCGATTTCCTGGTTTACCGTCGCCATGAAACCAAGGCCCATCAATGCTTTGATCAGTTCCGCCGCGGTTTTGCTCATGGCTTTGGCCAATTCGGAAATGATAACGGTCTCGCCGATAACGACGGTCTTCGGTACGACCGGCGGCATTTCTTCTTTGTGGGTATTCTTTTTCTTGCCATTCTGTTTCGGATTTTTCCGATACATATTCCCTTCAAAACCCTTACGTTCAAAATCCTTTTTCCGGGAATCATAGGCATTGTTTTTCTTCTTCTGCTCGTAACGGCGGGAATCCTTCTTTTCCTGGGGTTTTACCGCATCGGGAGGCGGAGGAACCGCACCGAAACCGCGGTCACGGCTAAAGCCCTGATTATTGTTTTGCGGGCGGTTATTTTTGTTATGACCGTCTTTATTCTGGAAACGGTTATCGGGACGCTGACCGTCACGATTCTGATAACGGTTATCGGGACGCTGGCCGTCTCTGTTCTGATAACGGTTATCGGGACGCTGACCGTCGCGATTCTGATTACGATTATCGGGACGTCCCTGACCACCGTTGCGGTTATCATAGCGTCCGCGGTTTTGACCCTGGGCACCGTTACGGTTATCATAGCGCTGACCACCGTTACCCTGACGGTCGCCGCCTGCGTTGCGATTACCGTTACGATCGTTGCGGTTGCGGTTTTGTTTCGCGAAAACACCCTGCTGACGGGGTTGATCCGATTTAGCGAAAACGCCCTGCTGACGAGGTTGATTGCTTTTCGCGAATACACCCTGCTGACGAGGCTGATTACTCTTGGCGAAAACGCCTTGCTGACGGGGCTGTTCCGCCGCGGGCACCGCCGGTTTTTCCGTCTTTTTGACAACTGCTTCGGTTTCTTCCGTTTCCGGTGCTTTTTTCACCTGCTCTGCGGGGGCGGCAGAGACCGGTGCTTTATGCGCACTGTCTTTTACGGCAGACTCCTCCTGCGGTTTCGTTTTTTCAGGAGCGGCGGCGTGATTTTTCGACACGGATTCCGCGTGTTCCTGTTTCGGCGGATGCTCCGAACTTTTCTGTTCCAGAATCAATTTAGGACGCATAATATCACGGAGCATCTGAACATACTTATCCTCCACGGTGCTCATGTGATTCTTAACTTCGGCGCCCATTTTACCAAGACGCCGTATGACGTCTTTGCTCTCCATATCCAATTCTTTTGCTAATTCGTATACTCTTATTTTACCCATTCATAAACCCCCGTTATTCAACTATTCTTACAAAATTTGTGCCGCAAAATTCTTATCCGAGACCAGCACAGCGTTTCTCGGCGATTTCCCGATACACTGTCCCAGACGATTCTTTTCTCCGAAAATCAAGTAATCCACATGGCAGCTTCGGGCAATGCGTTCCATTCTCTCTTTCGTGTGTTCCGGAGCATCCTCCGCCACAATGAGCAGGCACGCGCTTTTTTCTTTTATTTTGGCCTCCACGGTATTCTCACCGGAAGCGATTTTTCCCGCTTTCTGGGCAAATCCCAGAAAGGTGTAAATTCTTTCAGCATCCTTATTCATGGCGCATTTCCTCTTCCAGACGAAGATAAACCTCATCGCTGAGAGAAACGTTCAGTGCCCGTTCCAGGCTTTTAGACTTCCGCGCCTTTTTCAGGCAGGCGGGGTCGTTGCAGAGATAAGCACCGCGGCCGGATTTTTTACCCGTCAGGTCAATTTCGCCGCTGTGCTCCGCGGTTCTTACCACACGGATCAGATCACGTTTTTCTTTCATTTCTCTGCATCCGACGCACATCCGCATAGGAATTTTTTTCAATCTAATGCATCCTCCCCATCGGTTTCCGCATCATCAAAAATCAACTCTTCATCTTCATCAAAAGCCGGAATTTCTTCTCCCTCTTCACCGAAGATACCATCATTTTCATCGTCCTCAAAAAGGTCCTCATTCACCGGATTCAGCGGTTCGCCGTCATCGGTAAGATTCATTTCCGAAGCCGATTTGATATCGATTTTCCAGCCGGTGAGCTTTACGGCGAGGCGGGCGTTCTGCCCTTCCTTCCCGATGGCAAGAGAGAGCTGGTAGTTGGGTACGATGACCCGGGCAAATTTTTCTTCCTCCGCAATATCCACGGCAATGACTTTCGCGGGACTTAAAGCGTTATCAATGAATTCCGCGGGGTCCTCGCTCCATTTGACAATATCAATTTTCTCACCGCGAAGTTCATCCACGATGGCCTGGACCCGCATCCCTTTGGCACCGACACAGGCACCGAGAGAATCCACGTTTTCGTTCTTGCTGTATACCGCGATTTTGGAACGGCTGCCGGCTTCACGGGCAATGCTCTTGATTTCAACGGTACCGTCATAAATTTCCGGAACTTCCTGTTCAAAAAGGCGTTTTAACAAACCGGGATGTGTTCTGGAAACAACAACCTGAGGACCACGGTTGGTTTTGCGGATTTCAACCATATAGACTTTCAGACGGTCCCCATGGCGGTAAACTTCACCGGGAATCTGTTCATTGGCGGTAAGAATCGCTTCGGTTTTACCAATATCCAGAAAGACGCTGCGGTTTTCGATGCGCTGGATAATACCGGTCATAATATCGCCTTCCATATTGATGTACTCATCATAAATGACCGAGCGTTCCGCTTCTCTCATGCGCTGAACAACCACTTGTTTCGCCGTCTGCGCCGCGATGCGTCCGAAATCACGGGGCGTTACTTCCACTTCGTAAATATCGCCGGCTTCGTAACCGGGATTGATTTTTTCGGCTTCCGCGAGGCTGATTTCTGTTTTATCGTCTTCCACTTCTTCCACAATGGTTTTGCGGGAATAAACATGAAAATCACCTGTTTCACGGTTGATTTCCGTCCGCACGTTCTGAGAAGAACCGAAATTCTTTTTATATGCGGAAACAAGCGCCGCGTCAATGGCATCTAAAATGATATCCGCGGAAATATTCCGCTCTTTTTCCAAATCTTTCAGCGCTTCCAAAAATTCGACGTTCATCCAAAAACCTCCTAAAACACGGAAATATTAGCTTTCGCAATTTTTTCAAAGGGAAATACGATGGTTTTCCCGTTGGCATCCAGAGTAATACCGTTTTCGTCAACGGATTTCAAAATTCCGACCCATTCTTTGCTGTTTTCCATTTTAACAAATGTTTTGACCCGGATCTTTTCACCGACGGCGCCCTCAAAATGACGCATAGATTTCAAATGCCGTTCCACACCGGGCGAAGAGACTTCAAGGAAATAAGCTTCGGCAATGGGGTCCAGTTCATCAAGGGGATCATTGATCAGATCGGTAACCGTTTCGCAGTCGTCAAGATCAATACATCCCTCTTTGTCAATGAAAATACGCAGATACCATTCGGAACCCTCTTTCACGTATTCCACATCATAGATTTCATAAGGTGTTTCCGTCAGTAACGGTTCGATAAACTGCCATACCGTCTTTTCAGTTGTATTCTTTTTATCCATAACATCTCCAAGATACATAAAGAAAGTGGGCAAAGCCCACTTTCTAAAGTAACATATCATCTATATGAAGTATAGCACTATCACCGTACGGTGTCAAGAAATTATTGAAAAAAACAAAAAATCAGGGAGACAGCCGGAATAAACGGCCGTCTCCCAAGAGATTAAAGCTCTTTTAATTTTCTGTCTTCATCATGCC
>JBJDXI010000111.1:0-9574 GCA_051866595.1 Clostridia bacterium | reverse complement strand
CCGCCGGGGTAAAGTTTAACGACAGAGAGTCACTTTCGACTCTCTGTCTTTTTTTACCCGAATCCCGGCTTCCGACTCTCTGCTTCCGACTCTCGGCTTCCGCCGGATGCTTCTGGGAAAGATGTTTGATTCTTTGATTTTCTCTACTTTCCGTAGGTGGCGTCTTGATCTTTTTTCATTTATAATGGGAAGAACAGAAAAAGTTTTGTTTTGCGGAGAAACTGTTTTTATTAAAGAAAGGAAGAAGAACGGAATGTGTACCGCAGTCATTTCAAACAAAAATAAAACGATTGTAGGCTGGAATCTGGATATTCTCAATATGCGTTACAGGGTAAGACCCACAGACGACGGTGTCTATATAGAGATTGACGATGCGAAAGAAGGGTGGCTTCCGCTCTTCGGCGCAAATAAACGGGGAGATTTTGTGTCCATGCCGACGTGCTGGCCCTTTGATCAAAGAAGCGATCCGGTATCCGACAGTGAAAATATCCTGATGCTGGATATCGACTTTTTGCTTCAAAAGAAAACGCTGGCGGAAATTCATGAGACGGCCCGCCGGAAGCCGGTTTCCAGTGTACCGGGTGTAACCTTTCAATCTCAGCTTTCCGATAAGGAAGGAAATGTTCTTCAAATTGTCCCGGGGCAGGGTTTCCGCTATATGGAGAAGCCGGAATACGCAGTGATGACGAATTTTTCACCGTATAAGGGCAACAGCGAAACTCATCCCTGGATGGGATGGGACCGTTATCAGACCGCCGTTCAGATGCTGGAAAGGGCGGAAGATAATTTCGGAACCGCCGATTGTTTTGAAATTCTGAAAGCAACGGCCCAGATTGAATGTCCCACCGTGGTTTCCATGGTATTTGATGTATCGGAGAATACGGTTTATTGGTGCGAAAACAGAGATTGGGCGCATATTCAACGGAAAAAACTTTGATTTGCGGCAGATGATTCTGAAAATTGAGTCATAAAGAATACAGGAAGAAAAGTGGCTGCTTTTCTTCCTGTATTGCTGTATTTATATAAAGTTTGGAGAGATGGGAGCGTTTTCTCAGTCGAGGGCAAGAATAGCTTCTGTGAATTCATCGGCGTGGGTTTCCACAAAGCGGAGCGTTCGCACAATGTGATCCAGGTAGTAACACCATTCGTATTCATTATTGTTTTTCCAATCATAGAAGAAGTCGGTGCACCAGTTATAGAGATACATTCCGCCGGCTAAAAACATACTGGAGAAGGCTTCTTTTTCTTCGGGGGTAAAAGTCGGGAGGATACCGAGTTCTTTGGTGGTGTCGTTATAGCCTTTTAAGTAGGCTTCCACGTATTCTTTATCCAGTGTGCCTTCACGTAAGGTTTCCCAGTTGCCCATGGAAATGAACATGGAATAGCATATGTCAATCAGACGGTAATCTTCTTTTGTCCAGTCAAAATCGAACACACCGCAAACCTTGTGATCTTTCCATTTTACATTGGATACGTGAAAGTCACTGTGGCAGAATACTTTCGGCGCCTTTTCCAGCATCCTGGATTTTTCCATGCCGTATCGAATTTTTTCGCAGAGACCGAGAATGTAATCGAGGGTACCGTTAAAAGATTGAATGAAGCGATGGGTTGCCGGCAAATCCACACCGTCCGTAAGATGAGGATAGGATTCCATTTTTTCGGCCAGAAGGTCATAAATGCGGGCTTCCGCTTTCACGCCGCCCTGAAAACCGTAGCCGCAGCTGTGAAAACGGGCAAGACAGGAACCCATGTTGTAATACTCCTCAGAGGTGAGGTTATTGTTGATCCAGTCATAGGGGTCGCCGCCGTAGAGATAGCGGTATACCGCCCAAGGATAACAATGGTTTTCTCCATCCTGTTCCCAGGGCTTTTTGATAAAGCTTTTCCCATCGGGCATCTTTATCACATCCGCCGCGAGATCAAAGCCGTTGTTGATGGCATAGGTCACGATCTCATGTTCGAACCGAATATCGGCGTCGAGGGTTTCCTCACGGTATCTTCGCACGAAATAATCAATGGAATTCCCCTGAGGATCGGTCATTTCCACGCCGAAGCTGCGGTTGACATAGCCGCCGAAAATTTCATAGACTCTGTTCAGTGTGCCTAATCGGTAATCATCTTCCAGTAATGCTTTTAACTGATGGTATTCTTCCGTGTTTTTATCTAATATTAACTTTCCCTGAGGTTCAATCATCTTCATACTCCTCCTATCTTGTTTCATCATCCGAAGCGCCTTGGCTGAAACCGATTGTTTTCGTTTCGGCTACATCTTAAACCGGGTCATCGTGGCCATGTCAATATTTTTTTCTCAAAATTCTAAAAAAAAGAAATAAAAAAATTTTACGGAAAAGTATTGACATGGCCATAGAAGCCACCTTTATCATAAGTTCATGCCCGGGATAACGACAAAATATTGCCGTTTACACAAAATTGAGAAAGATGTGATATTCATTATGGGAATTTCTGAAAACCAAGCCTGTCGTTCTCTGAACAAACAGTACAGGAAAACGAAATCATCCTTTTTCCGTAAAGGTATTTTACTGGCCGGTGCTTCCGGCGTCTCTTACGGTTTATTCTCCGCGTTTCTGACCGTTGGTGAAGGCACCGGAATCTGGGTGGAATTTTGGGCCATGCCGCTGGCGGCAACGATCATCGGTTATTTGCTGTTAAGCGCTGTCGGTGCCGGACTCAATGACCTGATTTCCGGTATCTGGTGCCTGATATTGGCAGCGAGAGCCGGGAAAGTGCGGGATATTATTCCATCGCTTAAATCAAAGCCCGGTCTGATGATTATTGCCGGCGCTCTCTGCGGTGCCGCCGCTTCAACCTGTTATATCGTCGGATTGATGATGGCCGGTGGAATTGCCGCGGCTATTACCGCTCTCTGTACCGCTGTTGGCGCGATTCTTGCCCGTATTCTGTATAAACAGAAATTGAATCTGCGGATGATTGCCGGTATTCTCATCTGTTTTGCCGCCGCTGTTGTTCTGGGCGGTACGACTCTCGGTGGAGTGAATGCCACCGCTACTTTGGGGATGTGCATTGCCTTTATTGCCGCCATTGCCTGGGGTGTGGAAGGATGCATCGCCGGTCAGGCCACGGTTTTGATTGACTATGAAATCAGCATTGTGATCCGTCAGATTACTTCCGGTATTTTTAACCTTTTGGCCCTGGTTCCCATTTTCTGCGTGATTGCCAACGCCACTGTGGATATGTCCGGTGTGACCGGAAATACCTGGGTTTTCTTTGTCGGCGGCGCGATTTGCTCCACGACAATGCTGTGGTTTCTTGTTTCCGGTTTTTTTGCCAATCCTGCTTATTCCCTCTGGTATAAAGGGAACGCGATGTGCGGTACGGCGCTGGGCATGGTCTGCAACGCGCTTTACGCTTTCTGGGTTCCGTTTTTCTGCATGATTCTTTGCGGCTGGATCATGGGCTGGGAAGGCTACGGGCTTTCCGCGGTTCAGTGGCTGATGGCGATTGTGGAAATCTTCGGGATCTGGCTTATTGCCATGAATCCTCTGGACGTATTCCGGAAAAAGGAGGTTTGAATCAATGAAAAAACCGTTGACTTTTGCTGTATTCAAATACATGACGACAGTGGATAAGGCTTGCGTTGAAGATGTGATGGAAGCGTTGAAAGAAGAGTATTCCGATTGGAAAATGTTTAAGCCCGAAGGTATTCTGGAAATTTTAATGACCGGCGAAAAAAATGACCTGTTGGTGGAAGATCACTATGAAGCCGGTCCCAACGGGGAACTTCGCATCTATTATCACGCGCCGGAAAGCGGGATTGAAGCGATCAACTCCTACATCCGATAGATTTTTTGTTAAAAAAAAGTATAATGATATATGAATTTCATTCAGGAGGTACGGTAAAGATGAATTTAGCGGGACAGTTGGAAGTATTGACAAAAGATGAAATGCAGACGGTGCATGAAAAAGCTTTGGAAATTTTAGCCAATAAAGGCGTGGTATTCCAGTCCGACAGGGCCGTCGCCACGTTTAAAGAACACGGCGCCAAAGTGGATGGTCATACGGTGATGATCCCCAAAGAACTGGTGGAAAAATGCCTTGCGCAGTGCCCGGAATCTTTCCTTTTGGAAGGGATGAACCCGGCGAAAAACGTCACCATCGGTGAAGGACTGGCGATCCACCCCGCCGGCGGCGAAGTGTTTATGAGAGATTACGATGGCAAACGTCGTAACGCCACTCTGGAAGATTTTTCCAATCTGCAAAAGGTTTATCAGGCTTTGGATAATGTGGATATTTGCGGTTATCAGCCGGTAAGTCCTTCGGATGTGGATAAAAGAGTGATGGGGCTCCATTGCCTGATGGCGTCTTTCAAAAACAGTGATAAACCGATTTTAAGCCCCATGGAATTGGAAACCATTGAAGAAAAAGAAGAATGTTTAAAACTTTTTGATATTGCCTACGGCAAGGAAGGCTATGTCCAGGAACATTATCTGACCTGGCATATTGCGACGCCCAACTCTCCTTTGTTCTATTCGGAATTTGCCTGTGAGGGGATTCGCGTATTTGCCGAATACAATCAGCCCATTACGTTGGTTTCGGCACCGATGAACGGCATTACCGCGCCGATTTACCTTTATTCCACTGTAATTCTGGACGTTGTGGAAACGTTGGCCGGTCTCGTTTACGCTCAGCTTGTCCGCCCCGGTGTTCCCATGATCACCTCCGCTACGCTGACTTCCGGGAATATGCGCTACGCCACCTGGGAATGTGCTTCTCCCGATTCTGCGCTGATGCTTGCCGCCACCGTTCAGATGTATAAGAGCTTCTATCATCTTCCCACCCGCTCTCAGACCGGTGTTACCAGCTCCAAAACCATTGACTTCCAGGCCGGTATGGAAGTGATGCAGAGTTTCCTCTTTACCGCGCTGGCCGGTGTAAACCTCACCAGCAATTCGGTGGGCGCTCTGTCGAACCTGATGACTACTTCTTTGGAAAAATGCGTGCTTGATGATGAAATGATCAGCCGTGTTCGCTTCATGATCAACGGGATGAATACTTCCGAAGAACAGATGGGTATGAAAGAAATCATGAACGCCAAACCCTGCCAGGACTTCCTCATGGAAGAATCGACGATGCTTCATGTCCGTGACGGCTGGCAGCCCACGGTTTCCGACTGGAGAACCAGTGACGCCTGGGAAGCCGACGGCTATAAAGACTGTGTCGAAACGGCTCATCAGAAAGTTCTTGATATTCTGGAAAACGCTCCGGAATCCTTCCTCGATGAACAGCAGGAAAAAGATATGATGGACTATATCCGTTCCATTGAAAAATAAAACTTTCCGGGAATGCGGAGACCGTATGTTTTGAGGAGAGAATTAAATGATTAAACGGATGCTGCCGGTACATATCCGCAAACTGCTGGGGATCAGCCGTTCCGCCATGCGGTACTATATGCGAAAGGGACTGCTTACCGCGAAAAAAGATGAGGATAACGGTTATTCCTATTTCAGCGGTGGCGATCTGCTGGAACTGATCGACGTGGCTTATTACCGGAACTGTCTGAACGCGGAAACGGAAGACATCAAAAAACTGACCTATGCCGAATCCCTGGAAGAACAGGAAGCGAATTACAGCGAACAGATCGACGCCTTTGAAGAAAAAATCAAACGTCAGGAGTTTTATCTGACGATGCTCCGGGATTTTGATAAGCAGATCAAGCGGGCGATAAAGTGGCAGAATCAGATCGGTAAAGTTCATATAGACGCGCCTTTTTATCTGTACTACCCGGAATTGAATTCTCACGTGGACATCCATGCCGAGCATTTTCAGGTAAGCTACTGGATCAGCGAATTCGGTATCGAGGAGGGACAGGTGGTGTTCCGGCGTTCCTCCATGATGGTGGGCGCGGAGTTTGTGGATATTCTGGATACGGAATTTCCCGGGATCCGCTATCAGAAAATCTTTGCCGGAGACTTTCTGTATACTTCCTTCTGCAGTGATAAAGATATGAGTGATCCGTCTCTTTTGGAGGACTGCGTCGCTTACGCGAAAGAACATCATTATGCTCTTTCGGAACCGATTCTCATTCGCTATCTGCTGACGCTGAGGCGTAACGGCAAACGGTGCCATTGCTTTGAAGCCTATCTGCCGCTCTCTTCGGAACGATAAAACAAGGGTAAAAACAAAGACCGACGAAAATGTTTTCGTCGGTCATTTTTCAATATGGAGAATTTTCGGATATGAAGGTGAGTTTCGTCCGCTTTTCGGCGGCGTCGGACAGAACTTTTTTCAATATCTGAAACTCTTTTTTCCCTGTGCCGGCATCCCGTAGGATCAGGCGGATTTCGGTCTCTTCGGCAAGGTCCGTCAGACAATCATAGAGAGCGTCGAAGTTATTTCCGTAGTATGAGGGAAAATTCAGTTCCCCGGCAAGGAAACGATGGATTTCCGCCATCGTCGGATGCTCATTGGTATCGATGATGATTTTTTTCATATTATTCCTCTCCGGAGATCTGTTCAAAGGTTTTGTAGTGGTCCTCCGTATAGTAGATCAGGCCGTCGTTACTGAAAACGATGCGTTTCGCGCCGCGGCTGTCGGCGCCCAAAGTGTCGATGTCACATTCGGTGTACTCTCTGCCCTCCGCTTCGGGAAGGAGACATTCGTAATTCCCGAAATGATCGCCGCCGATGCATTTGCCCGGGGCGTAAGGTTCCAGGGAGCCGCCTTCCCAGCCCAGGCTTCTTGCCTCTTTTTTGGTGATAAAGTTTTGGGGCAGTGTTCCGTATGCCTCAATATAGGCGGCAACGTCCTCTTTGGTTGTGTAGATTCCGTCGATATCTACCGTAGAGGTTTCGATGGTTTCACCTTCGGCGGGCAGATCAACGCTTTCCTTTGTTCCCGTATCGGCGCAGGCCGCGAAGGAAAAGACCATGCAGAGGATCAGTAATAGGGATAACCATTTCTTCATATACTGTCTGCTCCTTATGAATGAGGCGTCCCAAAACACTTGATAGGCGGCGAAATCGCCGACCTCCGACAATGCGCATACCGTCATGTATAGCGCATTGCCGCAGTTCTGCGAGTTTCACCGCCTCTAAAGCATTTTGAAACGCCTGTGGTTCAAGGCTTATGATGTTATTTTACGGCGTTTTTGCCGGCTTCAAAGGCTTTCATGTTGAGTTCTTCGGTGCCTTTGGGAATCCGTTTCAGGATGGCTTTCTGCAGCGCCTCTTCACCAACGATACCGAGGGCAGAGATGATGCCCAAAGCGCAGATGTTGGCGGTCATTTCCTTGCCGGTGGCTTTGATGGCCAGCTCGGTAATGGGAATGGCATAAGTTGTTTTCGCCTTGGGATTTTCCGTTTCTTCCACAAAGGTGGTGTCGATGATGAGAACGGAATCCTGTTTCATACCGCCGCTGTATTTTTCATAGGCTTTTTCGCTCATGCAGAGCAGGTAATCCGATTGCTGTACTTTGGGAAAGTGGATAGCTTCATCGGCGATGATGACTTCGGCTTTGGAAGCGCCGCCCCGGGCTTCCGGGCCGTAGCTCTGGCTTTGAATGGCGTTTTTGCCTTCCAGAAGGGCCGCTTCGGCAAGGATGATGCCGGCGAGGATGAGCCCCTGACCGCCGGTACCGGTCAAACGAATGTTGTTTTTCATCTTTTTGCCTCCTTCTGCGCGATTTCAATGATCTTATCGTAGCACTTGGTGTATTCTTCGGCGGGCTTGTTGTATAATGTGCCGATGAGGAGTTTTCCTTCCAGCTCTTCCTCACTCATTTTCGCCGCGGCTTTCACATTCACCGTACGGTTTTTGACCCATTCCATCAGTTCATAGTTGCCGCGGATTTTGTTGCGGCGGCCGAAACCGATGGGGCAGGTGGAAAGGACTTCCACCATGGAGAAACCGTCGTTGTTCATGGATTCCAGAATGAGGTCGGTCAAAGGTTTGGCGTGGAATACGGTGCCCCGGGCCACATAAGTGGCGCCGGCGGATTTGGCCAGTTCACAGAGGTCAAAGTTCCGTTCCACCATGCCGTAAGGAGCGGTGGTGGCTTTCATCCCCGTAGGGGTCAAGGGAGAATACTGACCGCCGGTCATGCCGTAAATGTTGTTGTTGACGATGATGGCGTTGAGGCCGATATTGCGGCGGCAGGCGTGAATCAGATGGTTGCCGCCGATGGCGGTGGAGTCCCCGTCGCCCATGACAACGAAAACATTGAGTTCGGGGTTGGCCAGTTTCACGCCGGTGGCGAAGGCCAGCGCCCGACCGTGGGTGGTGTGAAGGGTATTGAAATCCATGTAAGTGGGCATACGGGAGGAACAACCGATACCGGAGACGATCACGGTTTTGTCTTTATCGACATTGGCTTTTTCCAAGGCCCGTTCTAGCGCGCTGAGGACAATGCCGTTGCCGCAGCCGGGACACCAGATATGAGGCAGTTTGTCGTTTCTTAAATATTTTTTGTCGCTCATTTGTTGGCCTCCTTCCATGCGTCAACGATTTCCTGAGGTGTCATGATTTCGCCGTCGATGACGAATAAACCGTCCACAGCGGCTTCACCGCCGACGATCTTTTTCACTTCACCGGCCAGCTGTCCGGCGTTCATTTCGGTAACAAAGACCGATTTTACGTTGGGAAGCAACGCTTTTAATGCGTCTTCCGGGAAAGGCCAGATGGAAATGGGACGGAAAAGACCGACTTTTTCCCCTTCGGCCCGAAGGATTTCCACGGCTTCCATGGCCGCCCGGGCCGCGCCGCCGTAAGCGACGATGAGGCTTTCGGCGTCTTTCGTGGAAGTTTCTTCCCACTGGACGATATCCTCGGTATGATCTTCCACTTTATTGACGAGACGCCAGTTGACTTTTTCTACTTTTTCCGGCGCCATGGTGGAAAACCCGGTTTCATCGTGGGTCAGACCGGTAACGTGGTAGCGGTAACCGGTGCCGAAGGGCGCCAGTACCGGCGCGCCGTTTTCATCCGGGGCGTAGGCGACGTAATCTTCCGGAGCGCAGTCGGGTTTTTTACGGTCGTAAACCGGAGCTTTCCGTTCTTCTTCCAGGTCGATGGCTTCTCTCATGTGACCGACGATCTCATCCATGAGCAGGATTACCGGAGTCATGTATTTTTCCGAGAGGTTCACGGCGTCTACTGCCAGTTTAAAACATTCCGGCACCGAAGAGGGGGTTAAAACGATGGCGCCGCGGTCGCCGTGGGAGCCGTATTTGGACTGGTAAATTTCACCCTGGGCGGGGCTGGTGGGCAGACCCGTGGAGGGGCCGCCGCGCTGAACATTTACAATCACGCAGGGCACTTCGGCCATGGCGGCGTAACCGATATTTTCCTGTTTCAAGGAGAAGCCCGGGCCCGAGGTGGCAGTCAGTGTTTTGGTGCCGGTGAGGCTGGCGCCGATAATGGCGGCCATCCCGGCGATTTCATCTTCCATCTGGATGAATTTGCCGCCGTATTTGGGCAGTTCTTCGGCCATGATCTCGGCGATTTCCGTGGAGGGGGTGATGGGGTAACCCGCGTAAAAGCGCACGCCGGCATGGAGGGCGCCGAGGGCGCAGGCTTCATTTCCCTGCATTAAACGAA
>JBJDXI010000110.1:0-1907 GCA_051866595.1 Clostridia bacterium | reverse complement strand
TCGTGGGAGATGTTGGCAATCAGCAGGTTGCGGTCGGCCAGCACCGCGGCTTCGGTATCGGATTTTTCCTTTAATCGGATCCGCATATCATCGAGACTGCGGCAGAGCTCATGGAGTTCCTGTCGGTCGCTGCCGATGATCTCCGTATCGTACTCCCCGTCGCAGATCTGCCGGGTGGCGATCTTCACTTCCTTGATGGGCGAGATGACCTTGCGTTCGTAGCGCCAGACCATCACCGCACCGATGATCAGGATCACCACCAGAATCAGTACGGACCAGACCAGAAAATAAGGCAGAAACGAAGGCCACCCCGGGCCGAAAACATAGCCGAGAAAGGGCCCCAGTTTTCCGGCAAAAACCGGATCGTTCAGCATGATCACCGCCAGTACCATACCGCTGATACACGTCGTCAGCAGGACAAGGGCGGCGATGGCCGCAATATAGGTTGTGAGAAAACGGGATTTTAAAGAAACCATCAAATATCTTTCCGTTCAAATAATTCATAGCCGCCGCAGTACAGAGCAACACCGGTACCGAGGAGGATGCCGATTTTCGGCAAAAGCACTTTAATGGGCAGGGTCACGCCGAGCCAAAGGCCGTGCCAGGTCAGAAATTCCGTAAAAACGAGGCCGTTGGCGAGATTCACGTATTTTCCCACAATGAGGATAACGGCGTAAGCCACAACGGACAGCGCCACCGCCGCGCCTTCGGACCGCACCGTCTGATGGATAAACGCGAAAAAGCACACGATCACCATCACCGGAATCAGGTCAAAAAGATAGGCACCCAGGGCGTAAGCCGTACCGGCGGCGGTCTGCCCCAACAGGAGCTTCACCAGAAATACAATAATAAAATGAGCCGCCACATAGAAAACGCAGACGGAATAAACCGCCAGACATTTGGAAAGGAAAATTTTCCACCGGGCCGCGGGGCGCAGAAGCACCATGCGGATGGAAAGATCCTGACATTCACCGCTGAACAGATCGGCGCAGGCCATCAAAGCAATCAGCGGAATAAAGAGCATGAGATAGAAGGAAAATCCCTGCAAAAGCATACCGTCAAAAAGCGAGGACGTATCGATCACGCCTTTGGAAAAAATTTCGGTCAAAAGCTGTACCACCGCGGTAAAAAGACAGCACAACGCGTCAAGAATGAGAAAAACAATGTATTTTTTGCGGCAGAACAGTTTTTCCAGTTCATTGAGATAAGCCGCTTTGATCATTGGGAAACACCGCCTTTCACCGCGCCGGGATGTTTTTCATTACGGACCCGCATCAGGAAATAATCTTCCAGCGAAGGACTGCGTTTCAGCGCTTCTTCCACAGAGATGTCCTCAATCAGCGCGCCTTCGTAGATAATGATCACCCGGTCGCACATCCGTTCCAGATCATCGGCCTGATGGCTGGAAACCAGAAAGGAGCGGCCCCGTTCTTTCGCCATATTCACAATGCGATTGCGTAGATCCACCGTGGATTCAATGTCCAGTCCGTTGCCGGGTTCGTCCAGAATCACCAGATCCGGATCGGAAAGCATGGCCATGGCGATGCCCAGCCGCTGTTTCATCCCCAAAGAGTAACGGCGGACTTTTTCATTTCCGTAGCGTTCCAGTCCCACTTCTTTCAGGACGTTTTCCACCGTCCGGGATTCCAGACCTTCATAATACCGTGTCATCATCTTGAGCTGGCGTTTCGCTGTTAAATTTTCATAGAGCGCCGGCTGTTCAATCAAAGCGCCGGTATGCTTTAAAACTTCTTCAATATTTTCCGAGGGATCCGCGCCGTATACCCGGATCTGCCCGGCGTTATAGTGCTGGAGGCCGACGATGCATTTCATAATCGTCGTCTTGCCGGAACCGTTGGGGCCCAGAAGGCCGATGACCTCCCCTTCCTTAACGGAAAAGGAGATGT
>JBJDXI010000109.1:0-1933 GCA_051866595.1 Clostridia bacterium | reverse complement strand
ACCGATACGGTGCATCCCCCGGCCGGCGCCACGGCACTGCTCTGCGCCATTGAGGGCATCGACCATTACAGCTTTATTCTCATGCCCGTGGCCACCGGTGTTCTCTTTTTACTGCTGACGGCTTTTCTCTCGTCTAAAATATTCCCCGGCGTGCGGCCTTATCCCCATCCCGTAAAAAAAGAATAGGAACATTAAAACGGCCCTGTGGATCCATAAAAGATCCACAGGGCTTTTAAATAGAGAGAGTAAAAAGGATTGAAGGGATTTCAATGATCAAGAATTTCTTTGGCCATGGCGATCAGTTGTTGTTGGGTCAGAGGGCTGCCCGTAGCCAAAAGGTCATAGGCAACACCGTTGGAAATCCAGGTCAGATTCTGCACAGCTTCGGTTTCCACTTCTTCTACTTCCCCTTCACTGAATACATACGTTCCCGCAGCCTCATCGGCGAGATCCTGTTGAGTCATTTCATAGCCGGCGGGAACCCGTTTTGCCGTGTAGGAATCGTAATAGAGATCCACACCGTTGTACTGTTCAACAACCGTACCGGAAGTCTGTGTCAACAGATCATTGGCCGGGGATGCGTAAAGCGAGATTCGTTCAGTTCCGTTGCTGTATGTGGTAGCGAGAAATTTCTGTTTAGTCAGCACGTTACCTTCGTCATCCATGCCTTTATCTTTACCGATCACACTATCTTCAAAAGTATAATCACCGCCGAGAGACGCCGGTACCGACGGAACGAAGTCCAGATCATCTTTGAGCTGTTCTTCGGTGGGAACCTCCGTATAAGTGGGACGGGCGGAACTTCCGCCGATGATCTGAGTAACGGTACCGGTGGCGATGAGCCCCGTACCCAAAGCCAGTACCAGGATGAGAGCCACAACGGGAACCGCGAATCGTTTATTGAATTTCATAAAGCATTTCTCCTTTTCCTGAGGAAGCGAAGCCAGCGACGCCTCGACCTTCCGATGATAATTTACCGATGGTTCAGGAAAAGCGTTTTGCCATTGTTCTTTGGTCGGTTTCATATTTCATCCTCCTTTAAAGCATCGCGCAGCCGCGACCTGCCGGCGGAAAGACGGCTCTTTACCGTTCCCCGCGGGATTTTCAGAATAGAAGCCACTTCTTCGGTGGTGTACCCTTCCACATAATGAAGTACCACAGCGATACGGATTTTCGGCGGCAGATCCCACAGAGCGAGAAAGAGATCGGTATCCCGTTCCCTGCCGGAAGATGAAATCTCCGGCGTGTCCTCCCCGTAAAGCAGCAGCGGTTTGTTTTTTCGTATCATGTCATAGCAGGCGTTGATGACAATACGGGTGGACCAAGTCCGAAAAAGAGATTCGTCTTTGAGTTTATTCCGTTTTTGCCAGGCTTTCAAAATACCTTCCTGTACGGCGTCTTCGGCATCCTCCTCTTTATGGAGGATGGAACGGGCCACGCGGTAATAGGTATTTTGAGACTGCCGTACCATACAGATGAATGTTTCCTGATCCATAAGGTTTTCCTTTCCCGACAAACAGTAACGTTACGATTTTGTCTTACACTTTTTAGACGGTATAACTTACCAAACGGTTCATTTTTATTTTAACTTTTTTCACCTTGTTCCGCAACGCTTTGACAGCCATGGATGAAAGGATTATAATGGAAGGAACAAGGAGGAATGTTCCATGGATATCAAATTGACCCGTCTTCAGGAAATGCTCGACAGCAGTGAAAATATCGTCTTTTTCGGCGGCGCCGGCGTAAGTACCGAAAGCCAGATCCCGGATTTCCGCAGTGACAACGGTGTGTATCAGCAAAAGCAGTTCCGCTATCCCCCGGAAGTGATGCTCTCCCACGAATTTTACGAAGAACATACCTATGATTTTTTCGATTTCTATATTACGATGATCTACCCCGACGCCAAGCCCAACCCCGCCCATCTGAAACTGGC
>JBJDXI010000108.1:0-9784 GCA_051866595.1 Clostridia bacterium | reverse complement strand
CGGCGGTAACGGTTATAAGAATGATTTCCCATGCCATTCACTCCTTATTGTCCTCTGCTGTAATCCTACGGGACAAAGAAACCGTTTATGACACGGGAAATAAAAAATCACATTCGCCGTCCTCTCAGAGAAACAGAGAAGACCAACGCCACATTCATCATATTGATAATCAGGTTGGTACCGCCGTAACTGAAGAAAGGCAGAGGCAGACCGGTAACGGGCATAATGCCCATGGCCATCCCGACATTTTCAAATACCTGGAAAAGCAGCATCGCGCAGACGCCGGTAACGATCAGCGTACCGTAAAAATCTCTGGCGTAAAATGATTTTTTCATCAGACGCAGGATAAAGAACATATAGATGATCAGAATCCCGGCAGTGATGAAGAAACCGAATTCCTCACTGATCACCGAGAAAATGAAGTCGGTGTGATGTTCCGGCAGGAAGTTCCCCTGTACCTGGGTTCCCTCGCCGTAGCCTTTACCGAAGAGTCCGCCGCTACCCACGGCGATCTTACTTTGAATAATATGATACCCGGAATTCAACGCGTCCATTTCCGGATTGATGAAAATGGCCAGACGCATGAGCTGATAATATTTCAGCGGCACCCAGGGAATATTTTCTTCCAACGCTTTTTCAAAACCATCGGTATAAAAATACAGGGAAACAAATACCACTACGATGAAGACGACAATGGCTCCGATAACAAGACCGAAAATCCGGCGGTTGGCCCCGGCCACATAAAGCATGGCAAACATAATCACAAAGAAAACCATGGAGGTCCCGAGATCCGGTTCCAGAAAGATCAGTGCCGTCGGCAGCATCATGTAGAGCATACTTTTCAGCACGAATTTCGGATCATTGAGCTGACGGCGATTCTGTTCCAGATACGCCGCGAAAAGCACAATCATAATGATTTTCGCCAGTTCCGAAGGCTGGAACCCGAGAATCCAGCGGTTGGAACCATCCCCGGTACCGAAAATCAGCGTAATCAGCAAAAGAACGCAAATACCCAAATACGCCGGACGCGCCCACTCTTTATACCGTCGGTAATCAAACAGCGTCACAAAGACAAAGGCCGCGAAACCGAGGCTCATCATAAACGCGTGACGGCGCAGATAATAGGTAGGATCATCGGGAATGGCGTTGGTCGAGGCTGTACTCATCACGATCAGACTGATCCCCAACAGCAGCGCGAACAAACCGAAAGTAATCCAGTCAAAATGATTGGAAATCCCTCTCTGACGCCGGGTTTTCTGGCTCATCTGTAATTTTCGTTTTTGTTTTGCTCTCTTAATCTGGTCGGGCCTTTTTCTATCGGGTTTCATCGTTCAAAAATCAAAGTATCCTTCCTGCGGAGTCCTTACACGGCTTTTAACGGTTCCTTCACCACGGGGATATTCGCGATAATCGCGACGGAATCCCCCTCGCGGCAAAACGAAACATCCATGGCGTTCCGGTCAATATCCAGATGCCTGTCAATAACATCAATCAAATCGTTTTTCAAACCTTCCAGCGACTCACTGCTGATATTCATGCGGTCCTGCACCAACACGAGACGGAGGCGCTCCTTGGCCGCGTCCTTACTGTGACCGCTTCCCGCGTTTTTACGGAATAATTTTTTGAATAACGCCATACCGAACCTCCTCAGCGGGCAAAGACGGCGCGGACTCTGCGCCAGAAACCTTTGCCGTTTCCGTCATGGAAAAAAGGAACGTCTTCACCGGTAATGCGCCGGGCGATATTCCGGAAACTCTTGCCGGCGGCGGAAAGCTGATTCTTGGCGATGGGCTCCCCACGGTTCGTGGAGATCACAATATCTTCGTCATCGGCGACAATGCCGATGAGATCCACCGCCAGAATATCAAGAATATCATCGATATTCATCATCTCTCCCCGGCGCACCATATCAAAGCGAACACGGTTCACAATGACCTGAGGCTGGGGAAGTCCTGCCGCTTCCAAAAGACCGATCACCCGGTCGGCGTCTCTCACCGCGCTGATTTCCGGCGTTGTGACCACCAGAGCGCGGTCAGCGCCGGCCACGGCGTTTTTAAATCCCTGTTCAATCCCGGCAGGACAATCGATCAGGACATAATCAAATTCTTTTTTTAAAGCGTCGGTTACCTTTTTCATCTGGCTTTCACTGACGGCGCTTTTATCCCGGGTCTGAGCCGCGGGAATCAGCGAAAGCGTATCCAGTTTTTTATCTCGGATCATCGCCTGATGCAGGCGGCATCGGTTTTCCGTAACGTCCACCAAATGATAAACGATACGGTTTTCCAAGCCCATCACCACATCCAGATTGCGAAGACCGATGTCCGTATCCAGCAGAACCGTTCTTTTCCCCATCATGGCCAGTGCTGTTCCGATATTCGCCGTGGTTGTCGTTTTTCCCACGCCGCCTTTCCCGGAAGTAATAACGATGACTTCTCCCATGGAAACCTCCTTTGCTGCTTAAACAATGATGTCACATGGCAAGCTGTTCAATCACAACTTTACCGTTACTGATACGGGCCATTTCCGGCGCGCGGCCGGCGATTTCCCCGTACCCCTCCGGAGGGCAGGTAATATGGTCTGCGATTCTCAATTGTGTGGGGAAAAGCATCAACGCCAGCACTTTGGCATGGATGTCCCCTTTGGCGCCGCCGTGAACCATTCCGCGGAGAGCGCCAAAAATGATAATGTGTCCCGTCGCCCGGATCTCGGCGCCGGCGTTCACATCGCCCATCACCACAACGTTGCCGTCATAATCCACTTTATGACCGCCGCGGAGCGGGCCTTCGATTAACATTGTATTTCCTTGCGGCAGATCCCTTGTGTCAAATAAATCAGCTGTCATATCATCGCCTCCCAAAGGATTTTACAATATAGATATTATAACTGATTCAAGACAGGGGAACAATATTTTTTTTCACTCATCATCCGACAAGGTATCGGATCATTCTTCCTGTTCTGTATCTTCTTCCTTCGTTCCTTCCTCATCCGCGGTATCGTCTTCATCGTCGTTGGTACGATTGGCTTCCCCCGCGTACAGATCATCCATCAAAATGATGTCATAATCCACATCGTAGCCGAAATAAGCCCGGAAGGTATCGCGGCAGACGTAACCCGCCGAAGTACCGCCGTGGTGACCGTACTCAATCAATCCGGCAAAAGCCACTTTGGGATTATCCGCCGGAGCGAAGGCGATGAATACGCCGTGATAGTCGGAGTCGCTGTTATCCGAAGCCAACCCCGTCTGGGCCGTCCCGGTTTTCCCGGCCGGCGTCAGTTCACTGGGAAGACTGCCGAAAAGGTTCCGGGCCGTCCCGCCGTTATCGCTGACAACGCCTTTCATGGCATTGGTGATAATATCCCAGTCGCTTTCGCTGTTCAATTCAATGGTTTCCACCACTTTCGGTTCGTGGGTCTTCAATACGTTGCCGTCATCATCCAGAATGGACTGGCAGATATAAGGTTCCATCCGTTCACCGCGATTGGCGATAGTCGCCACATAGCAGGCCAGCTGAATCACAGTATCAACGGTAGCGCCCTGACCCATGGACATATAGTACGTATCGTAATCATGCCACTGGGATTCCCAGCCGGTATAATTCTGGGCTTTCCATTCCGGTGTCGGCAACAGACCGCTGTTTTCACCGGGAAGGTCAATGCCGGTTTTCTGTCCGAAACCATAAGCCAGACCCATATCGATCATACCTTCCTCGCCGACGCGGCCGGCCATTTTCTGGAAGTAGGTATTGCAGCTCCCTTTAACGGCATTGTAGAAATCCACGGTACCGTGCCAGGAGTGACATTTGGCGAAAGGTTCCGCCCATCCGGCCTCGGAACAAATCACAGAGTCGTTGGGGGAAATCCCGGCTTTCAAAATCGCCGTCGCCGTCATCATCTTGAAAGTGGAACCCGAGGCATAACCGGCGGTAATGGCACGATTCATCTGGGGTTTCAGATTTTCATGGAAATAATAATTGAATTCCTCATCGCTGAGACCCCGGGCAAAATCATTGGGATCAATGGAAGGCACCGAAGCCATGGCGATGACACCGCCGGTTTCCACATCCAACAGCACCGCCGAACCGGAGGTACATTTGGTATTACCGCCGGCATTGAGCGACGCGATAGTATTCTTCAGCGAATCTTCCATATGCATCTGGGTATTGAGGTCAATGGTCAGTTCCAAAGAGTTCCCGGCAACAGGGGCTTCTTCGGAAATCACATCGATAATATTATTCTTGGCGTCCACTTCTACCACGCGGCTGCCATCTTCACCGCTGAGGCTGTATACCTTACCGCCTTCGGTGTAGTATTCGTAATAGCTTTCCAGACCGCTCTGGCCGACAACATCCGAGATTTCATAGCCGTAAGCCGTCATTTTTTCCAGCTGTGATTCGGTGATTTTCCCGACAGTTCCGAGAACATGGCCGAGATAATAACCGTAAGGATAACTGCGCATCGGTTCCTCGGAAACGTAAACGCCGGGATAGAGATCGGGATTTTCCGCGACGATCTCCGCAATGGTTACCCCCACATCATAAGTATAGGTACGCACGGTAATGGCGGCGTAAGATCCCAGACCTGCTTCAATGATTTCGTAAACTTCTTCCTTGGTGGCCCGGGTATTTGCCGTCAAAGAGCCGTTGGCCGCGTTAACGTCATCCTCTTCGTCTTCAGCATCCGTATCCGTGTCCGTGTTATTATTGTTCTTTTCCTTCGCTTTATCGGTATTGGTCTTGGAGGAATCCTCATCCTCCTCAGTCTTTTCCGCTTCTTGTTCTTCCTCGCTTTTTTCGGCCTGAAGCTGTTTATTGACTTCTTCAATCGTTTCCGAAAGAGTGGAATGAGCAATGGTCTCACGGGCCGCCTGTTCCGCCTCAAAAATATCGTCACGGCTGAACAGTTCCGCCAGATTTTCCGACAGCGCCTCGGCGTCCTCCACTTCATTGGGATAGACCTGGATACTCATGTACGGCTCGGAACTGGCAAGAACGTTCCCATTACAATCGTAAATCGTCCCTCTGCGGGCCGGCAGTGTAATGGTCCGGTAAATATTGCTTTCCGAACGGGCGGTATAATCGCCGCCTTTGATGACCTGCATATAAAAGAGGCGACCAACGAGAACGCAAAAAAGGATCATGACAAAGACATAAAGCACCAAAAGGCGTTTATTGATTTTTTCCTGCATGGTTGTGGCCCCGACGGGCCGTTTGATTTTCAACATTTACTTGCTCCTGCGGCCGGAATGTTTTTGCGGCCGTCTTTGCGGATAAGATTTCGGTTTTTTCCCTCCGGGATTCCTGCGGGTATTTTTCCCTTCCCTTTCCGAAACCGCTTTCCCACGGGAGCCGTTCCGTCCGGAAGTTCCCCTGCCGGAAGATTCGGGCTGTGCGGAGCGGGAAGATTTACGATTCCGCTTTTTGCCGGAGGAATGGGAACGACGCCGTTTCTGCGCCATCTCCCGGCGGTGAGTTTCCAGCATTTTCTGATCCACTTTTTCATTTCCGCGGACGAAAATCACACCGTTACCGATCAGGTCGATCCGGCCGATTTTCTTTCCGGGCAGGTGGCGGTAGATCCACACGAAAGGAAGCATCAGAAACGCCATCAGACTCGTATAAAAAGTCATCGGTAGAATAATCCCGGCAATACTTTGTCCCACGGGGATCTCGGCTCCCAAAAGATGGAACAGAGCCAGAGTGAGAAAGCCCGAGAGCAAAGCGGCGGCAACGGCGGAAAAGAAGTAGCCCTCATAGGTTCGGTTGGGAAACTTCGCGCCGACAATGCCGCACACCGCGCCGATCATGGCGTAAACCACCATGTTCATGCCGAAATAGCCCGCGTTGAAGAGATCAAGCCAAAAACCGACCAGCAAACCGACGGCGATGCCGTTTTTCCAGTCGCTTTTCAATCCGCTCATCAGCACAATCAAAAGCAGAAGATCCGGTTTCGCGTGAAAAATCTGCAAATGAGAGAACAGTGCCGATTGTAAAAGAATACAAACCAGCGCCGCGGCGCTGTATATCAGATAGGGAATGACAAAACGAATCATTCAGTGTCATCCTCCCCGCTTCCCGTATCACTGTCGCTGCCCGAAGAAGAGCCACCGGAATCGGCGCTGCCTTCATCATCGGTATCTCCGTCCTTTTTCTGCTGGGCGGCGAGTTCTTCTTCACTCAGCTGACGAATCACCAGTACAAATTGAATATCGTCAAAATCGCAGTAAGGCTCAATAATCGCCTCTTTGCTCAGACCGTCGGAAGAGGTGTTGACTTTCACCACGGTACCGACGAGAAGTCCCGCGGGGAAAACACCGCCGACGCCGGAGGTCACAACAACGTCGTTGAGCTGAATATCGGCGTTATAAGGCAGCTTGGTCATGGTAACCAGGCCCTTGCCGCCGCCGATCCCCTGCAAAACCCCTTCAATACTGCTTTTTTGCAGCATACCGCCGAGGGACGCGCCGGAATCAATCATCATCTGAACTTCAGAGGTTTTCTCCGTTACGTTCACGATCTTGCCGACAAGACCGTTCTGATCCACCACCGCCATGTTTTCGGTAATACCGTCTTTACTGCCTTTGTTGATGGTCAGCTTTTCATACCAGTTATCGGCTTCCCGGCCGATCACTTCCGCGGCCACCGTCTCCCAACCCGTCTGATAGGAGTTTTTCAGATCCAGAAGTTCACGCAGTTTTTCGTTTTCGGACTCCACATCGCTGGAAATCTGGCTGTCGGTTTTTAATTCCGCTAATTGCTGATTGAGATCGTCAATCTCCGCCTGGAGACTTTTTTTGGTGGAAAAATCAAAGATATTCCCGAAAAAGTCACCAACGGCGGCCACCGGCACTTTGCTTTCCTGGGCCGCGCCTTCCACTTTCGATGCCGTTTCGCTGTTTCCGCAGCTTCTGGCCAGCAGAAGCAGAAGGATCAGCAAAAGAATCAAGCCTAAAAATTTCCATCTTTTGATAAATTCTAACATAAAAGTATCCTACCTTTGCGACAAAACCGTGTTAAATTCCGGTTTTTTTCAAAATATCCGCGTCGATATTCAAAAGCAGACGATAGAGCTTGCTCAGCGGCAGGCCCATCACGTTAAAGTAATCGCCGTCGATCTTCCGCACCAACAGGGAGCCTTTGCCCTGGATGCCGTAACTTCCGGCTTTATCCATACATTCCCCGGAAGCGATATAGGCGTCAATTTCCTCTTCCTCCAGAGGATGGAAATAAACGATGGTCTGTTCCGTGGCGCTCAGCGTCCGTCCGGATGCCGTATCCACCACACCGATGCCGGTGATCACAATATGCTCCCGGCCGGAAAGGCGCTGAAGCATTTCTTTGGCTTCGACTTCATCCCTGGGTTTGCCGAGAATACAGTCGTCGAGAACAACTACGGTATCCGCGGCGATAATAATGGCGTTTTTCGCCGTTTTCGCTATCGTCATGGCCTTTTGCACCGCTGTCCGCAGGGGATACATTCCGGCGTCCTCTTCGGGGAGGAGGGATTCGTCAATATCCGCAGGACAAACCGAAAATTCCAGATCCAGTTTTTCCAACAATTCTTTTCGCCGCGGCGAAGCCGAGGCAAGGATGATTTCACGTTTCATATTCATTCACTTTCAATCCCGAGAAGATACCCCCTGGCATCGGCCACCATATAGAGAGAACCGGTAATCAGCAGCAAGGCGTCGTCACCGATGTCCTTCGCCAGCCCCCGCGCTTTTTCACAGGCGGCGGGAATCTGCTCTTCCAGATAGATTTCATCACAGTAAGGTTTAAAGAATTCAGCGATCATTTCGTAATCACCGGCCCGGGGACTGTTGGGACGGGTCACCACCACCTTATCGGTGAGGGGCCCCAAAAGGGCAATGGCCTTTTCCCGTTCCTTATCGGCGAGCATACCGATGAGCACGACAATTTTTTTATCGCTGTAATGGTCTTTCAGATAAGCGGTGAGCACGCCCATGCCGTGATCGTTATGGGCGCCGTCGATGATGGTCAGCGGATCGGCTGCCACCTTTTCCAGGCGGCAGGGCCATACGGTTTTCGCCAGACCGGCACGAATCGCGTTTTCATCCAGGCCGAACATCAATGCCGCGCGAACAGCGATGGCGGCGTTACCCAGCTGATGGCGGCCCATCAAGGGCAGTTCCAGATGTTCCAGAGTTGTCGTTTCATCACGGTAGGTAAAATACTGGGCGTCGACGGTTTCCCTTTCGTATGCCGCGCCAAACTCACGGTTGAGGATCGAAAGATCCTTTGCGCCTTCTTCCGCTACCCGCCGGGTCAGCAGTTCCTTAAGGGAATCCTCCTGACAGCCGGTGATAAAATGACAGTCTTTTTTGATAATGCCGGACTTCGTCAGGCAGATCTTTTCCTTTGTATCGCCAAGGTATTCGGTATGTTCCAGCGCCACGTTAACCAGCACCGCCACTTTCACGTTCTCAATGACGTTGGTGGCGTCGATCTCGCCGCCCATGCCCACTTCCATAATGGCGGTTTTCACGCCTTTCTGGGCGAAGTAGTAAAAGGCCATGGCGGTATTGACTTCAAATTCCGTGGGCTGTTCAAAGCCGGCTTCCATCATCGCTTCAATGTGGGGTTTCATTTCGTTGAGGAGACGGGCGACATCCTCATGGGAAATTTTTTCCCCGCCGATGCGGAACCGCTCCCGATAGGAATGAAGATGGGGCGAAGTGAACATCCCCGGTTTTTCGCCGGCGGCCATCAACATGGAATTGAGCATCGAGACGACGCTACCCTTGCCGTTGGTGCCGCCGACATGAATGTATGTCATGGTTTTTTCGGGATTTCCCAAACGGCGAAGGAGTTCCTTCACCCGATCCAACCCGAAATTGAACCCAAATTTCGTTAAATCCCTGAGATAAGCGAGGGATTCTTTATAATCCATCATTTGTTTCAGACCTCTTCCAAAATAGCCAACGTTTCTTTGAAACCGGCCAATCTCTTCTGCGCCGCGTCGAGCTTGGCTTTCTCCCCTTCCACGACTTCCGCCGGGGCTTTGGCCAGGAAGCCCTGGTTGCCGAGTTTTCCTTCGAGACGGGCGATTTCTTTTTCGGTTTTTTCCATTTCCTTGGCGAGACGGGCTTTTTCCTTGTCCATATCAATCAGACCGGCCAAAGGCATATAAATGCGGATGTCGCCTAAGATCGCCGCGGCGGCGCCTTTGGGCGCTTCGTCGGTCAAAGCGATGAAATCCACTTCGTCAACGGCGGCCATCTTATCAAGATAACCGGCATTTTCGGCGATAATGCCTTTTTCTCTTTCGGCGGCGGCCAGAATCAGCTTGGCTTTCTGCCCCAGAGGCACTTTCATTTCCGCCCGCAGGTTACGGATGGCCTTGATCATTTCGATCATCATTCCCATATCGGCGGAGGCGGCATCGTCAGCGTAGGCTTCTTTGTATTCGGGATACGCGGCCAGCACGATGGTTTCACCTTCATGAGGCAGTTTCTGCCAGATTTCCTCGGTAATAAAGGGCATGAAGGGATGGAGCAGTTCCAGCGCGCTTCTCAGCACATAGACGAGAACTCTCTGAGTATGGAGGCGCTCTTTATCCGTCCCTTTGTAAAGGGCGTTTTTGCTGAGCTCCACATACCAGTCGCAGAAATCATCCCAGATGAATTCATAAATGCCCCGGGCGGCTTCGCCCAGTTCATAGCGGTCCAGATTGGTGCGGGTGGCTTCAGCGGTCTCATTGAGACGGGCGAGGATCCAGCGGTCGTGGAGGCTGAGTTCTTCATCGTTCCACATACCGTCTTCGTAGC
>JBJDXI010000107.1:0-9845 GCA_051866595.1 Clostridia bacterium | reverse complement strand
GAGGAAAGCCCCAACGTTTCCTCAAGGATACCGGCGGTTTTTTCCGCGTCACCAATCAGCGAAGGAACAATCAACAGAGACGCTGTGGTTGTATCGGCTGTGATGGAATCGCCGTTCCGATCCAAAACACTCCCACGGGGTGATTCTTCCAGCTCCACGGTATGAAATTCCTGAGCGTCGGCTTTAGCCGCCAGATTGTCATGACAAAAGACCTGCAAATAAACGAGACGTCCGATAAAAACCACGGCAAAAACGATAAAAAAGCCGACAATCACGCGCAAATGACGAAGATTCAATATCTTGCCTCCCCTGATTTCTTATTAAAAGAGACTATGGTTTCATAAACCATAGTCTCTTCCGTTTTCAGCCATTTATTCCAGAATTTCACAGGGAAAGGGCATTCCCTTTAAAACCCGTTTTACCGGACCGGTTTTCCCATAGCCCCAAAGTTTGATATGACCCTCCGCCGGGTCAACAGTGCTGACGATACATAAGTGGTCGTATCCTTCAAAAACACGGTTCAGAAAATCGATATTCCGGGGATCAACTTTTACATCAATGCGGAAAGCGTTACACTCCATGACATTTCCTCCGTACAATGGTCATCGGTTCCACCGGCCCATTACCGGGAATCATGACGGTCATCTGGGCGTGGGGCGCTTTTTCGATGCCCTCGCCGAATTCGTCAACCATTTCTTTAAGGCAGATTTCAAAAGGCTCTCCGCAGGGAGGAACAAATTCCAACGTTTCGCCGATAGCGAAATGATTCCGCTGTTCAAGAATAAGCTGTTGTTTTTGGGCATCAAAACCACGGACAACAGCCACAAAATCGTAAAGCCGCTCATAAGCGGAAGTATCGTAACGATGATCGGCGGCGGTGGGTTTCCCTTCGATAAAACCACCGGTGTATTGACGATGGCTGACCGTCCGCAGCTCTTCCAGCCATTGGGGAAGATGTTCCTCAAACTGTTCCGGACAATCATAAAGGCAATCGACGGCTTTACGGTACACGCCGGTAACAACGGCCACATAATAACTGCTTTTGACACGGCCTTCAATCTTGAAGGAATCCACACCCGCCGCGGCAAGATCTTTCAGATAAGGCAAAAGCTCCAGATCTTTGGAGTTCATGATATAGCTGCCCCGTTCATCTTCCTCGATGGGAAGGTATTCATCGGGACGCTGCTGTTCCACCAGGGCGTATTTCCAACGGCAGGGATGGGTGCAGGCACCGCGGTTGGCATCTCTGCCGGTGAGATAATTGCTCAGCAAACAACGGCCGGAATAAGACATACACATTGCACCGTGAACAAAGACTTCCAGCTCCGCTCTGGTCTTTTCGTGTATTTCACGGATTTCCGGCAGAGAAAGCTCCCGGCCTAAAACAACACGTTCCGCGCCGAACTGCTCCCAGAATTCAACGGTTTTCCAGTTTACATTATTAGCCTGGGTGCTGATATGAATTGGAATCTCCGGCGCGTACTCTTTGGCTAAGAGCATCACACCGGGATCGGAAATCAGCAGCGCATCGGGAGTGATCTCCCTCAACGCTTTCAGATACGCCGGCAGTGCCTCGATATCTTCATTATGGGCAAAGATATTCACGGTAATATAAACTTTTTTCCCGCGTTCATGACAGTAGTCAACGGCCTCCGCAATCTCGTCCAACGTGAAATTATTGCTTTTGACCCGCAAACCAAAATGTTCTCCCCCGAGATACACAGCGTCAGCCCCGTAAGCCAAAGCGAATTTCAGTTTTTCCATATCGCCGGCGGGAGACAGAACCTCCGGCTTTTTATTGTTCATTATCATACAACCCGTTTTCAATGTCGGCTTTGGCCACTAAATGTTCTTCGTAGGTTTCCGTGAAAATATGGGCGCCGTTGGGCTTGGCCACAAAGAAAAGATAATTGCTTTCCGTGGGATAAAGGGCAGCGTAAAGCGACTCGTAACCGGGAGAAGCGATGGGCCCCGGAGGCAGGCCGGGATTGATATACGTATTATAGGGCGAATCCACCTGAACATCTTCATTGCTCAGAACGGGCTTAACCTCACCGAGGGCATACTGCACCGTGGCACAGCTCTGGAGATTCATACCAGCTTCAAGACGATTATAAAAAACGCCGGCAATGATAGGACGATCTTCGGAAACCACCGCTTCCTTTTCCACAATGGAAGCCATGGTAACCCACTGCTGAGTTGTGAGTCCCAGTTCCGTCACGCGGGCGCGCCACTCATCAGT
The DNA here is from genome assembly GCA_051866595.1 of Clostridia bacterium. Lineage (GTDB taxonomy): Bacteria > Bacillota > Dehalobacteriia > UBA7702 > UBA7702 > UBA7702. The sequence continues at coordinate 7,603 of JBJDXI010000107.1, read as the reverse complement.
GTAATAGCTGTCAAATTCCTTGAGCATCATCGAGATCATACCTTCCGCGGAATCCCCTTCCGTAAAATAATACGTATCCGGGAAGAGGAACCCTTGCAAACGAAGGGAATCGCCTTCGGCGGGCAAATAATCATAGCCGAAATCACAGTTCGCCGCAGCCTCAAGGAAAGCTTCCTCGGTACAAAGACCGGCGTCAACGAGAAGACCGACAATCTGGGTTTGATTGTATCCTTCGGGGATGGTCACTTTCACCCCGGAAACGGCGGGACCTTTCATAAGACAGTCCACCACGTCCCCGAGAGAATATTTCCCAGCTTTGAAATGATAGGTACCGGCTTTCAGCTCCGAAGCCGCTCCGTCTTTTTTCACCTGAAGTTTAAAACCAAGCTCACTTTTAACCACTCCGTTTTCCGCTAAAATCGCGCCGATGGCATCGGTGGAGGAAGCTTCGGGAATTTCCACTTTCACTTCTTCCGTCAGCGTTGACGCTCCCATCATCTGATGGTAAGCAAAAGCGCCGCCGCCGGCCAATAATGCGAGAATCAACAAAATAACTGCTATTTTCTTCATAGGTACTTCCTTACATTCATGAGGATTCACGGCGCGGAAACAATAATCCTTTTCTGCGCCATGTATATATCATGGGAAACGATTTCGGTTTTCAGCGTTGTACCGTTCTGAGAAACCGTACGGCATACACTGCATTCCAATCCCCGTTTCCCCGATGACCGAACATATTGGGATCCGGAGGGCAATTCCGGATCAATAACGATTTCCGTTTCATAAGGAATATAACAAAGTATTTCCGACGTAACGGAAACCTCTTTTTTATCCCGTGTATTACCGTAAATCGATACGGTAAGAGCCCCGCCGCCGCAATACGCGTGGAGCAGAACCGGAGAATCATAAGTATTGCGAAAAGCCAGATCCGAAGTGCCCCAGGACACCATCGCATCCTGTCCGGGGTCCACATAGGCGCTGACCAGAGAATGAGGACGCCTTGCCGTGACCTCCATTTCCGTACGGAGGACGGCGCCGTACACCGTGGTACTCACCTGGCAGACACCGCCGCCGAGACCATCGGTGTATTCCCCGTTTTCAATAATCACCGCGTCCCGGAAACCCTGTTCATAGCTGCGCTGACCGACTCTTCCATTAAAGGAAAAATCCTCTCCTGGCAGAATCAGCGCCATATCCAGACGAGAAACGGCCAGCGCGATATTATGGGCACGGTTCTCGGCACCTTCGCTGTAATAGGTTGTAAAGGAAGAGAGCATACCGTCGATATGCATCTGTTCCAGATCTTCCGTCGTCTGAGCCGGATCGGCGTTTTCCGCGACAATCAAAGCAATGGTATGATATTTGGGATTGCACATCGACTCGCGTATACGGCATTCCGTTTGCGCGGCATCAAGAAAGGTGCCTTTGCGCGAAGGAACAATGGATACTGAACCGTCATCCTCAATGGTAAAATAAGCGTTCTGCGCCGTTGTGTGCAGCTGGTCACGGACGGAAAAAACAACGGTCTCTAAAATATCATCACGGATGACAATGGCATCTTCCAGTCTGTTTTCTTTGAAGAGAGAGCGGAAACGAAAACCGAGGCGCTGAAAAAAGTTCCCTTCCCTGCCCCATTTTTTCGCTTCTTCCCAAAGGGCCGTACCGTCCCGGGGAAAGCCCATATCACCACAGGTATAATCAAAGAGCTGATCCTGATAGGTCAGCACCAACGTTTCCCCGCTTCGTTCCCGGATACTGGAATCGATAATTCGTTTGGCCTGTTCAAAACTGACACCGGAAAGATCCTCACCGAACAGGCTGACATGAGAAGCAATCCGTTCACCGCGGCACCAGCAAAAATCGTAAACCGCCGCAAAAAAAGAAACAGACAGAGAAAACAGCAGAAAGATACAGAGGAGTCTGATATTCTTTTTTTTCTGCGGTTTCTCCGTCTTTTTTCGTTCATTCAAGGTTGATCACCCGTGGAAAAACAGTTATTTCAGTATATTCACTGTTTCCCGAAAGTGACCAAAAAAGTTCTGAAAGTTCCTTTTGATGGGATTATTCCTCGTCGCCTAACGCCATGTAAGTTTCGGCCACGAGGTTCCATTCGTCATCATCCTCGATGTCATGGAGAATTTCTTCACCGGTTTTTTCATCGACTTCCAGACGGAAAACCATCACTTCATCGTCATCGTCTTCTCCTTCGGGAAGAGCGATGGCCACGTATTCTTTGCCTTTGACTTCAAAAATGTCAATAACTTCGAATTCTTCTTCGTTGCCGTCTTCATCAATGAGAGTCACAAGCTGAACTTCAAAATCTTCTTCTTCGTGATGATGCCCGCAGCCGCATTTGCATTCGTTATCTGCCATAGTACACCTCTTTCAGCGGCCTTTGCCGCTTTTTAAATAATCAAGATAATTTTGTAATATCAGAATCGCAGCCAGAGAATCCACTTTCTGTTTTCTCTTTTTGCGGCTCAGATCCGCTTCAATCATCGCGTTTTCCGCAATGCGTGAAGTCAAACGCTCATCCCAAAAAACGATGGGCGTATCTACCGCCTTTTCCACTTCGGCGGCAAATTCTTTCGCCATATCACAGGAAGGACCTTCGGTTCCGTTCATATTTTTGGGGAGTCCCACGACGATGGTCTCCACCGCGTATTCTTTTACGGCGTCGGTTACAAACCGGACGTCATTTTCGGTCTGCCCTTTCCTGCGGATGGTCGGCAGACTCTGAGCGGTGATTCCCAAAGGATCGCAAATCGCCATGCCGATATTTTTTGTTCCCACATCCAAAGCTAAAATTCTCATATCATCAGTAAATCCGTATCGCGTCGTGTTCGCAGTTATCCCGGCAGTAGCCGCAGAGGACACAGCGTTTCACGTTAATGGTAACGGTTTTCGCTCCTTCCGCCATGGAAATGGCGCGCTGACCGCAGCGGCGGATACAGCTGCCGCAGCCCACACAGATGTCTCTCACTTCAATATGGCGTTTTTCCACCACATAAGCCGCCAGATCCTCGGGATCCGGCTCATTTCCCAGTGCCCAGGCCACATTGATGCGGACTTCCCGGCGGCTCTTCATACCGACGGCAAAAGAATCCACCTCCGGCACCGTATAGGCCCAGCGGAAACATTCCTCGGCATTGTCCGCCAGTTTTCCCCCGGCCAAGGCTTTCATGCCGTAAAGTCCCTTGCCCTTTTCATGAGCGTAGGAAATGGCTTCCAGCATCTCATCCCTGCTGCCGTCAATGATGCCCCACCCCATCTTGTTGATGAGGGGATGGATGACATCAATATCGTCCCGATCCGCCGCCGCCCGGACGGCATCCACGGCGTGAGTGGAAAGCCCCACGGCTTTAAGCTGTCCCTTGGCTTTCTTTTCCTGAAGGAAATCAAGAGCTTCTTTATGACCTTCAATGGTATAGCGGCTTTCCTGCTCGTGCATGAGGAAAATATCGAGGCAGTCCCGGTCCAAGGCTTTGCGGCACTCCTCAAAAGCTTTTTCCATGCCCTTTCGCTCATAGGCATAGGATTTCGATATGACATGGATTTCATCCCCATACCCCTTCAATGCCTCACGGATATAAGGATAGGTTTCATAACATTCCGCCGTATCGATGAGATTCACGCCGAGTTCCAGCGCTTCTTTAATGACGCCGGCACCTTCCTCCACAGAAAGGGCTTTATGGATCGGCCCGATGGTAAGGGCACCAAAGGTAATGGGGCTAACCATCAGCCCCGTTTTTCCCAAGGGGCGGTAAAACATTTTATTTGCAGACATGTTCCAGATAATAGCTGACGAACACATCCATCAGTTCGTCGCGTTCCATATTTTGAATAATGTTTCTCGCGTCTTTATACGAAGTAATGTAGCTGGGGTCGCCGGAGATCAGATAACCGACGATCTGATTGGAAGCGGCGTAACCTTTCTCGCTTAAAGCATCGTACACCGCCTGAATCGTCGCCGAAGCGCCGTCCCGGTTTGAGGTAAATTCTACGGTAGCATCTAACTTGTCACTCATGTTAAAACCACCTTTCTTCCGTTTTTAAACGGTTTTTAACAATTCCTTCGCTTTTTTCATGGCTTCATCCACTTTCGCGGTGTCTTTGCCGCCGGCCTGGGCCATATTGGGCTTACCGCCACCGCCGCCGCCGACTACAGACGCCACTTCTTTGATAAGTTTCCCGGCGTGGAAGCCATTGGATACCCAATCCTTGCCGCCGCTGATGACAATGCTGACTTTATCACCGCCGGTGGCGAAAAGGACGAGGGCGAGATCATCACGGTTTTCCTTAAGCTTGTCCGCGGTTTCTCTCAAAGCGTTCATATCCATATCACCCATGGACGCCACAATGGCTTTGCCCTTGGGATAATCTTCCGCTTCTTTCAGCACATCGCCGGCTTTGGAAGCGGCTTCGGCCTCTTTATAAGCGGCAATTTCCTTATCTTTTTCCTTCAGTTCAGCCAGAAGCTGCTGAATCTTGCCGAGAACATCGGATTTTTTCACTTTCAGCAGATGCTGAATTTCCTGGAGTTCGTTTTCTTCGGCTTCAAAGTAAGCTCGGGCGGCGTCACCGGTAACCGCCTCAATGCGGCGGAGACCGGCGCCGATACTGGATTCGGAAACGATCTTGAAAAGACCGATTTCCCCAATGTCATGAACATGGGTACCGCCGCAGAGCTCTTTGCTCCAGCCGCCGATATCCACGAAACGGACCCGTTTGCCGTATTTTTCACCGAAAAGCGCCATGGCACCCTGGGCTTTGGCTTCATCAATATCCATTTCCTTGGTGCAGACATTGATGTTTTCCAGAATATGGGCGTTGACTTTATCTTCAATGGCTTTCAGTTCTTCGGGAGTTACCGCCGAGAAATGATTGAAGTCAAAGCGGAGACGGTCTTCATTGACGAGAGAACCGGCCTGGTTGGCATGGTCGCCCAATACTTCTTTCAACGCTTTGTGCATCAGATGGGTCGCCGTGTGGTTACGCTGAGTCGCTTTGCGGAGCACTTCATTGACAGTGGCGATACCGTTATCGCCTTCGGCGATCTGACCGGAAGTCACTTTGATTTTATGAATATATACACCGCTGGGGAGTTTGAAGGTGGTGAGAATATCGGCTTTGTTTTCACCGACGCTAAAGGTACCGCGGTCACCGACCTGACCGCCCATTTCGGCGTAACAGGGTGTTTTGTCCAAAATGAGGTAGCCTTCATCCCCTTCACCCAGAGCGGCTTTGCGTTCGTCTTCGGCGATGAGCGCTTCCACATGACCTTCATCGGTCAGTGTGGTATACCCGGTAAATTCCGTAGCTTCGGCATCAGGAAGCAAAGCGGTGAGAGCGATTTCCAGTTCGTTGAAGCCTTCATTGCTGCGGGCATTCCGGGCGCGGCGGCGCTGTTCTTCCATGGCCGCTTCAAAACCTTCTTTGTCCACAGTCATGCCGTTTTCCTCAGCGGCGTCTTCCGTGAGGTCAATGGGGAATCCGTATGTATCGTAAAGCTGGAAAACGTCGTCACCGGGAATCACGGTTTTGCCGTCCGCTTTCAGCGTTTCGATTTTATCTTCCAGAATCTTCATACCGTCGGCCAATGTCATGTGGAAACGTTCTTCCTCATTGGCGATGACTTTGATAATGAAATCTTTCTTTTCTCTGATTTCGGGATACTGGTCGCCCATCATATCCACAACCACGGGAACGACTTTGGCGAGAAATACGCCGTCGATGCCAAGAAGTTTGATAAAGCGGGCGGCACGACGCAGGATGCGGCGGAGCACATAGCCACGGCCGTCATTGGAAGGCAGAACACCGTCGGCAATCAGGAACGTACAGGAACGGGCGTGATCCGCCACAACACGCATGGGGAAACCGCGTTCGTCTTTATAATAGGGCAGTCCGGTTTCCTTCTCGATAAACTGAATAAGATTCTGTAATAAATCGGTATCATAGTTGGAAGGAACGTTCTGCAGAATGGAAGCCACGCGTTCCAGCCCCATGCCCGTGTCAATGCAGGGATGGGGAAGCGGCGTCATATTGCCTTCTTCATCGCGGTTGAACTGCATGAAAACGAGATTCCAGATCTCGAGCCAGCGATCGCAGTCACATTTGCCGATGCCGCAGTTGGGACCGCAGGCAAACTCTTCGCCGCGATCATAATGGATTTCACTGCAGGGGCCGCAGGGGCCGGTATCACCCATGGCCCAGAAATTGTCTTTTTCGCCAAGGCGGAAAATACGGTCGGGAGAAACCCCCGCCACTTTCTGCCAAAGTTCAAAGGCTTCATCGTCATCGTTATAAATCGTGATATAGAGATGTTCCTTATCGAGTTTCAATACTTCGGTAAGAAATTCCCAGGCATAACCGATGGCGCCTTCTTTAAAATAGTCACCGAAAGAGAAGTTCCCCATCATTTCAAAAAATGTATGATGACGGGCGGTCTTCCCTACGGTATCCAGATCGTTGTGCTTGCCGCCGGCACGAACGCATTTCTGCGCCGTGGTAGCACGTTTGTAAGGACGTTCTTCCAGTTCCAGAAAGGTGTCTTTGAACTGCACCATACCGGCATTGGTAAAGAGCAGTGTGGGATCATTGTGAGGAACAAGAGAGGAGCTGGGTACAACTTCATGACCTTTGCTCTTAAAAAATTCCAGAAAAGCTTTTCTGATTTCATTGCCTTTAATGATTTTTCCTTCCATCTTAGCCTCCAAATATCTTTACGCCAATCCGGTCCGAACGGATTGCGCAAACTTCTCGTATTTTAATTCAACGTATATTATAACTTTTTTTATGCAAAAAGTCAATCAACGCTGGTTGCCACAAGCCTTTCATACAAAAAAATCAATAAAACTTTCAGTACCGCCGCCAGAGGAATCACGCCGACCATACCGAGAATCCCGCCGCAGTATCCGCCGATCAGCACCAAGACCATTACCGTCACAGGATGAAGACCCACCTGATCACCGAGAATCCGAGGAGAAATGAAAAAATTCTCACATTGCTGCACTCCGAACAGAAGCAGAATCAACAAGATCATATTCACATCGCCCTGCATCAACGGCAGTAAAATCACGGGGATTGCGCCGAGAAAGGGACCGAAATAAGGAATTATATCGAGAATCCCGTAAAGAATACCGAGAACGGCGGCGTATTCGACGCCGAGAAAAAACAGACCGGTAGTCGTAAGCAGAGTGACAAAAAGAGACACCAGCAGATTTCCGCGGATAAAAGCCATCAGGACACCGTCAATTTCCTCCCAGAGGGTGGTAACGGTCACCCGGGCCGGAGGCGGAAACATCATCAGCAAATGGCCGGCAATCTTGTTTTTATCTCTTAAAAAATAATAGGAAAAAGCTGCAAATTGGTCGTAAGACAATAATTGGCAGGCGCAGTTTTTTTGAAGGGAATAACGTTGTTGGCTACAATACTTTTTTTGTTGGAAACATGGGATTTGGATCGTATATGGGTGAACATTGCGAGATATCTGCGTGCATTGGAAGATATTGTAGTATTGGCAGAAACGTGAGAACTGTTCAAGGATCTCATCCAACAAGCAAGTGGGTAAGTACACATCCGGCATTTTATTCGCCGGAAAAAC
>JBJDXI010000106.1:0-9900 GCA_051866595.1 Clostridia bacterium | reverse complement strand
TCGCGGGTGTAGCTCAATGGTAGAGCTCCAGCCTTCCAAGCTGGTAGCGTGGGTTCGATTCCCATCACCCGCTCCACAATTTAAATCATCATTGTGTTATGAGTGTTATGAAAAAAGGGTTGCTCAACCCGCCAATGGCTGTGAATTTGGCTTTTCAAAACCACGATTGAAAATCATCTCTGCTGTTATCGCCGGCAGAGTATTTTATTAAAGCCGTTTCTTCTGACGGCACGGTTATATGGAATTCGGCCGGAATAAAAAGGATCGGCCTGATGAAAATAAACTTTGACGATTCGTAACGCAATGACATCGTCTTAGAGGAGCGGCGGTTTTGTCCGTCCCTTCCTTTTCACGCCGTATTTTCTGTTGTAACGATTTTATAAAAAATATTTTAAAAATTTGGCGTAAAACACTTGAAAAATAGAAAAAAGTAGTTTATAATATACGAGTGTTGCGCCAGTAGCTCAGCAGGATAGAGCAACGGCCTTCTAAGCCGTGTGCCAGGGGTTCGAATCCCTTCTGGCGCGCCAACATATGGTGGGTGTGGCGAAGCGGTTAACGCCCCGGATTGTGGCTCCGGTACACATGGGTTCGATCCCCATCACTCACCCCATTTGAAAATTCAAAACTTTATATATAGAGGCCTGTGGGATAGTGGGGTGTAGCCAAGCGGCAAGGCATCGGTTTTTGGCGCCGACATTCGTAGGTTCGAATCCTGCCACCCCAGCCACACTTTAACAGCACTTGTTTTCAAGTACTGTTTTTTTGTTTCCCTTTCTTGTGCGGGGAAAGGGAGTATGATAAAATGATTTCAGAGTATAAAGAACGGAGAAACACAATGGTTACTTTATCCGATCAAAAAAAATCCATGCTTTATGATCAGCTGAAGATCATTACGATCCTCATTGTTATTCTGGGGCATTGCTTTATTATGTTTTCGCCGGACGGTGCCATTACGGTTCTGCGCAAATCAGTGGTTTTATCTTATGCCGCGTCCGTTATCTACCGCTTTCATATTCCCTGCTTTTTTATGGTCAGCGGTGCGGTATTTTCTTTTAATTTAAAAAAAGGAAAATACGGTGTTTTCCGTGAATTCGCGAAGAAAAAAGCAGTGCGTCTGCTGGTTCCTTACGGGATTTTCGGCGTGTTTATCGTCCTGCCGGTATTGGTATTCTGTGGATTGATTGATTCCTCCCGGTGGTACTCCTTTTTTTGGAATTTGATTAACGGCAGAGATGTCCGCCATCTCTGGTATCTGTATGATCTTTTCTTTATCTTTCTGATTTTTTGGGCACTGCGGCACTATATTACCGAGGGTAATCCTAAAAAGGTGATAGCGGTTTCATTTTTGGTGAGTTTTATTTTTCGGAGTCTGCCTTTTGACTTCATCTCTTATTTTCAGATCGGTAATATTTTTTATCATCAATTCTTTTTCCTTTGGGGCATTTTCCTTGATCGCTACTTCAGCCGTTTGGTCTCGTATTTTAAAGAGCACCGGTACTTACTTTATTTCTCCGGATTGCTTTTATTTATGAGTTGTTTTTTCGATTTGTATACACTGTCCGGTTATGTTTACGCCGCCTCCGGCGTGATACTTACCGTTTCTTTGGCCTGGTTCCTTTGCGGGCGTGAAAAATGGCCTGGCAGCAAGTGGGAGAACCTGATCGCCAGGGATTCCTACGGAATCTATCTTTTTCATCCCATGATCATTTATTTGATTTTCTACGGTTTTTCCCAGCGGGCGGTTCCAGTTCTCCTTTTGCTGGTTCTTTCTTTGCTTGTCTCTTTCTTTGTCTCGCTTGTCCTGACGGAGCTTTGCCGCCGGGCGCATATGGGCTTTATCATCGGAGAAGGATGGAAAAAAAGAGCTCTTTCGGATTCTTCGCCGCTTCCGGAGAAAAAATAGAAATCCGTATAATTAAGCGGCTATTCACAGAGAAAAGTCTTGTCAAAACAACAGGAAAGTGATAAAATTTCCTTATAGCATCTTAAAGCTTTATTTTGAAAGTCGAAGGATAGGTGTAATATGATTAACGATAATCTCGAAGTTCTTTTTGATGAAAAAGCCATTGCCCAGCGAGTGGAAGCCCTCGGAAAAGAGATCACCGCGGATTACGAAGGGAAAGATCTTCTCGTCATCGCGATCTTAAAAGGTTCGTTTATGTTCTTTTCCGATTTGCTGAAAAAAATTGATTTGCCTTTGGAAATTGATTTTATGGCGGCGAAAAGCTACGGTGATAACACTCATCCCGGTGAAGTGCACATCGTAAAAGATCTTGATAAACCCATTGAAGGACGTCATATCCTGATTGTGGAGGATATTCTGGATACCGGACAAACGCTTCACGCGCTCTATAAATTATTGGATGTCCGTGGCGCGGCTTCTTTGAAGACCTGTACTTTTTTGGATAAGCCGGCTCGCCGGACCACGGATTTTTACGCCGATTACAAAGGATATGAAATCCCCGATTACTTTGTTGTCGGTTATGGTCTTGATTACGCGGAACGGTATCGCAACTTGCCTTATGTGGCTATCCTCAAAGGCGTTGAATAACAGAGAAAAAAAGGTGCTGACCGGCACCTTTTTCTTTTAAAAATACTGAGAAAGGATTTTTACTGCCATGATTCGAAAATGTCTTGATAATATCCGTCCTTACAGCCCCGGAAAACCCATTGATGAAGTGAAGAGAGAATTAGGTCTTACCGAAGTTTATAAACTGGCCTCCAATGAAAATCCTTTGGGGCCTCCGGAATCGGCGGTGGAAGCCATGAAACTGGCTGCCGGCAAGGTATCCCTCTATCCCGATGCCGACGCTTACGAACTGCGGTCCGCGCTGGCAAAATATCATGATGTTCAGATGAACCAGATTATACTGGGGGACGGCTCCAATGAATTGCTGAAACTCCTCTCTCTGGCGTTTTTGGAACCCGGCGATGAAATCATCATGCCGAAACCCTCTTTTGGCGAATATGCCCGCACGGCGATGGTCTGCGGCGCGGTGGCTAAAGCGATTCCGCTGACCGAAGATTACACCGTGGATCTTCCCGCCATGGTGGCTGCCATCGGTTCCAAAACCAAAATGATTTATATCTGCAATCCCAATAACCCCACCGGTACCGTTGTGGATAAACGCCTCTTGAAACAGATGATGCACCGGATGGAAGATATTATCGTCGTGATGGACGAAGCTTATTTTGAATTTGTCAACGACGAAAATTCCCCCGATGGCGTCGCTTTCTTTAAAGAATTTCCTAACGTGATCGCGCTGCGTACATTTTCCAAAGCTTATGGGCTGGCCGGTCTTCGCGTCGGTTACGGCATCTGCAATGAATACATCGCGGCGGCCATCAATAAAGTGCGTGAACCTTTCAATGTGAATTCCATGGCCCAGGTGGCCGCTCTTGCCGCTCTCAACGATCAGGAATATCTGAAAAAGAGTGTGGAATACAACACTGTGGAAAGGGAATTTCTCTATAATGAGCTGAAAAAACGCGGTTTTCAGGTGGTTCCCAGTCAGGCCAACTTCATGCTGGTGGATGTGGTTCGGGACTGCGTTGATGTTTTCCAGGGTTTGCTGCGCAAGGGGATCATCGTCCGCAGCGCCGATATTTTCGGTTACGATACAAAAATCCGTCTTTCCGTGGGTCTGCGGAAAGAAAACGAGGCTTTTCTCAAGGCTCTGGAAGAATACATGGGATTATAAAAAACACATTCAAAAACAGGAATGCCCGGCAGAAATGCCGGGCATTTATGATATATTCTCGGGTTGAGCGGCGTTGGCTCGGATGAGGCGGATCTTCTCGTATACGGTAAAAGAAAGGCCGACCCAGATGATGAGGAAAGCGATGAATCGGTGAAGGTCGAAAGCTTCATGAAAGTAGAACAACCCCAGAAAAAACTGGAGCGTGGGATTGATATACATTAAGATCCCCGAGAGGTAATAAGGTATTTTCTTTACGCCGATATTAAAAAGGAGCAGCGGTACAGAAGTTACAATGCCGCAGAGAGGCAGCAGAATCAGGGATGTTCCGTGGAGAACGCCGTAACTGCCCAAACCGTTGAGATCGGCAAAGACGGTGAAAGCCAATGCGAAGGGTGTCATCAGCAATGTTTCCGCGAAAAGGGAAGTGTGGGCCGTCAGTGAAATCTGTTTTTTTATGGCGCCGTAAACGGCAAAGGACCCAGCGATAATCAGGGCGAGAAAAGGGACGATCCTTGTGACGGCAATCATGTAAATAAGACTGATGACGGAAAAGATCAAAGTAATTTTTTCCCATTTACTCAGCTGTTCTTTAAAAGCGATCATACCGATAAGGGAAACGATGATGGGTTCGATAAAATAGCCGAGGCTGGCGTCGAGAACGTGGCCGCTGTTGATGGCGTAGATGTAAACGCCCCAGTTGACGGTGATGAAAACGCCGCCGAGAAAGGAAATCCCCAGGCCGCGCCGGTTTTGGAAAAGCTCTTTCAGTTCACCGGTTTTGCCGGTAAAAACCATGAAGAAAGCCATAAACACCATGGACCAGATGATTCGCTGGGCGAGAATATAAACGGAAGATACTTCGCTGAGGAGATTCCAGAAAAGGGAAAGAAGTCCCCAGCCGATGTAAGTGGCGGTAACGGCGAGGGTACCGCCGGTCATTTGATTTTTCATTCTTTTGTTACTGCCTTTAAGTGATACTTAAAAGCCATTGTAGGACAGTTCCCTTGGAATGTCAATTGTAAAAAAGACAGAAAACAACAGAGTTCTTTTTATTTTGAACGTAAAACGAATGTTTTTTGTGACCGGAACCGCGCGGTGATCTTATGCACCTCTTATCTTAAAAGAATTCCAACAATTTATCGTAAGCGAGTTTTTTTCCGCCCTGAAAGACAATGATGCCGCATTGTTGAATCCGTTTTTCTCCAGAATGTGCTGCATTCGTTTGTTCGGAAAATCGGTGTCGACACGGATGTACCGGACGTCTTTTTCCAGACAGGCTTTTTCAATCAGACCGAAAGTGAGATCTGCCAGTCCTGTTCCTCTGAAATCCCGGTGAAACGCCATCCGGTGGATGACGGCGTATTCTTTATCGGACTGCCAATGTCCCTCGATGCTGTCGTAAGCGGGTTCTCCTGAAAAGTCAACGCACATATAACCGGCAATGACGCCGTTTGATTTTACAACATAGCCCTTATGCTCACGGACATCACGGCAGATCGTGCCTCTGTTGGGGTAATCGTCGGTCCATTGGACAAATCCCTGTTGTCTCTGGAATTGTTTTCCGTCTTCAATGATTTGACTGCATATTTCAATATCTTCCGCTTTCGCGTATTCCAAATGATACATTTTTCTGGGTCCTTCTTTCCGTTGAGTCATCGGTTTTCAGCCGTCGCCGTCGTATAGCAGTAAGTATATCAGAAAAAATAAAAATTTCTACTGTCCGCGTAAAAAAGCGCCCGAATGATGGTATATCCGGGCGCTTGCGGTATTCAGATAATGTTTTTATCCGAATTGCGGATTACTGCGGCGTCAGCGGCTGGGAAATATCCCAATGACCGGCGATGCTGTTGACGACATTTCCGTCAATGCGGATCTGGACGGAGCTTACGGAATCAAACTGTGTTAACGTGTTGACAATACTTTCAATGACAAATTTTTCTTCGGTGCTGTTGAGCTCGGCGTTTTGCAGTTCTTTACTGAAATCAACGGTGCAGAGGCCGTCCTCCTGAATATTGATGCTCTGCACGGTGGTGCCGGCGGGAATATAAGTGGAGAGGGATTCGGTAACCGGTCCGGTGAGCAGTTCCTGCAAAGTGGTTTTGGCCAATCCCGTCTGATTGATCACACTGCGGGTTTCCACGGCGAGGTCGTTGCTGTTTTCATCGACGAAATAGAGAGAGACTTCTTTGTAGGTTACATTGGCGGAGGTGGATTCGGTGTCCTCCGGTGTGGGCGGAGCTTCTCCCTTTTCTCCGTCTTCCGTTTGATTGTTCTTTTCCGTTTCTTCGTAATCGGGCAGGGCGGCGGTTTCTTCGGTGGACTCTTCCGCGGCGGTAAATGCTTTTTCCCGTACTGAGGCGAAAAATCCGCCGATTTCCGTTTGAAAAACAAATGCCAGCAATACGACGAAAAGTATGCCGGTGACGATACCTTTCTTCTTCATGAGATTCCCTCCAACGCGTTTTTGTATATTCTATGGGGTAGTCCTAGGAGATATGACTGAAATCCGTAGCGGGAAAATAAACTTTGTGCTATAATATCTGCGGAGGTATGTTATGAGTAAAACACTTGTTTTAGCGGAAAAACCGTCGGTCGGACGGGAGCTCGGCCGCGTGCTGGGCGCCGGAAAAAAAGGAAACGGCTGTCTGATCGGCAGTGAATATATTGTCACCTGGGCATTGGGGCATCTTGTCACCCTGGCTGAACCGGAACACTACGGCAGTGAATATAAAAAGTGGTCCTTTGATACGCTGCCGATGCTGCCTTCGCCCATGGAATTGAAAGTGATTCCTGAAACATCCAAGCAGTTTCGGTGCGTCAAAGAGCTTTTGCGCTCCAAAGAGGTGGATTCCATTATTATCGCCACCGACGCGGGAAGAGAAGGGGAGCTGGTGGCCCGCTGGATTATCGAGAAAAGCGGTGTCAAAAAGCCCATCCGGCGGCTGTGGATCTCTTCCCAGACCGATAAAGCCATTAAAGAAGGTTTTCGCCATCTGAAGGACGGCAAGGAATATCTGAATCTGTACCGTTCCGCCCAGAGTCGGGCCGAAGCCGATTGGCTGGTGGGCCTCAATGTGACGAGGGCGCTGACCTGTAAATTCAATGCCCAGCTTTCCGCCGGCCGTGTGCAGACACCGACCCTGGCTTTGGTGGTGGCCAGAGAGAAGGAAATCCGCGATTTCAAGCCAAAGGAATTTTATCGTTTAAAAGCCGACCTCGGTTCTTTCACCGCCGCCTGGGATAACGGCAAAGGCAGCGGCGCCATTGCCGATCAGAAAACGGCGGAGGATAAAAAACGGAGGATGCTCAACGGTACCTTTATGGTAACCGAGGTGAAAACCACGGAAAAACAGGTGCCGCCGCCGATGCTTTACGACTTGACGGAATTGCAGAAGGACGCCAACAAAAAATATCATTTTTCGCCAAAGCAAACGCTTGATCTGATGCAGCGACTTTATGAATCCCATAAGGTGCTGACGTATCCCCGCACTGATTCCCGCTATCTTACTGATGATATTGTGCCGACCCTGGGCGAACGCCTCAAAGCCGTGGCCTTCGGTGAATTTAACGGTTCGGTTCGGCAGATTCTGCGGAGCGGCAGTGCCATTGAAAAAAGCTGTGTCAACAACGCCAAAGTTTCCGATCATCACGCCATTATCCCTACGGAAGAAAAGCCCAATCTGCTGAAAATGACCGATGATGAAAAGAAAATTTACTTCATGGTGGTTCAGCGCTTTCTGGCGGTGTTTTATCCCAAATACCGCTACCGGAATGTTTCGGTGACGCTGACTTGGAACGGAGAAATTTTCAAAGCCAGCGGCAAGGCAGAAACCGATAAAGGCTGGCGTCTCGTTTATGACGGCGGGGAAGAGGAAGAAGGCGATTTCCAGAATCTGCCGGAGCTGAAAAAAGGCGATACCTTTCTCTGCAAAAATACCATGGTCAAAGCCGATAAGACCAAAGCGCCCTCCCGTTATACCGAGGCGAGCCTGCTGGCGGTGATGGAAAATCCTTCCAAATATGTTACCGATAAATCAATGAAGGAATACATCGGCGGTGGTCTCGGTACACCGGCCACCCGGGCGGATATTATCGAAAAGCTTTATAACGCCTATTATATGGAAAACCGCGATAACGTGATTCATCCCACTCAGAAAGCCATACAGTTGATGGAAATCGTTCCTCCGGAGCTGAAAGAGCCGATGCTCACCGCCCGATGGGAACGGGAATTGGAAGCCATCGCCGCGGGAAAAAGCGACGATAAGGCTTTTTTGAAGGAAATTCGCGGATATGCGTCGGAGCTTGTGAAAACGGTGAAGAACAGCACGGCGGAATATCATCCCGATAATCTGACCCGCACTCCCTGCCCGGAATGCGGCAAGATGATGCTGGAAGTCAACGGCAAACACGGCAAACTTCTCGTCTGTCAGGACCGGGAATGTGGTTATAAAAAGAATATTTCCCGCAAAACCAATGTGCGCTGTCCCGAATGTCACAAGGTGATGGATCTTTTTGGTGAAGGAGAAAAGAAAATGTATATCTGTCCCTGCGGTTTTCGGGAAAAGGCTGACGCTTTTCATAAAAAACGCAAAGATCAGGGCGGTTCCAAACGGGATGTGCAGAAATATCTGCGCAGTCAGAAAGAAGAAACGGAGCTGAGCCCCTTGGCCAAAGCGCTTCAAGAGGCCATGAAACAAAAGTGAGGTCGGTTTTTGGGGTAACCGTCGTTGTCCCCGGAAGTGCTTTGCATTTCATTCCGATGTGTGCTATAATAAAAAGAAAAAACCGGGAGGTTTCAGTGAATGGAAAAAACAGCAGGTTTGGCGGGTAAGCGGTTTCGGAGATGCTCTGTTGCTGTTTTCGCCGCGTTGATATTTACATTGATTTTCAGTGCCTTCGTTTCGGCGGACACCATTCCGATTACGCTGAAAACGACGAAAGACCAGCTTAATATTCGTTCAGAGGCGAATGATCGTTCTGTAATTTTAACGGTTATTGATAAGCAAGGTACGGTACTCTATCCTGTGGAAAAAGTGCCGAATATCAACTGGTATAAAATTCGGTTTGCCAACGGCGTATACGGCTATGTTTTCGGTGATTATGTTGTACCCGGGGATTCCCTGAAAACTTCGGTATCTCTTTTCCCCGGCGCGGCTCTCCGCACTCAGCCCTCAGCGACAGCTTCTGTCCAGAAAATGTGTTCGGTAGAAACGGAACTTACAGTTTCCGCTCAGGACACCTCCGGAAAATGGTACTACGCGACATCTTTTAACGGCGAGAAAGGCTATATTTTAAAAACTTCCGTGAAGGATTTCAACGTGACCTATCCTGTGGCCGAAGTTCCCGGCGCGAAGGTAGAAGAAATCAGTCTTGTGGAAGTGAACGCTGACAGCGGCAAGGTCCGGGCCAAAGCCACCACAAGTTCGGATATTATCGCGACGTTAACCAGAGGGCAGCTTCTTTCGGTGATCGGTGAGGAAAAAGTCGGTAATTATACCTGGTATAAGGTTAAGGTCAACGGCGGCAAGGTGGGATATGTCCGGAAAGACGTGGTAAAAGCATACGATACTTCCCATTTGAAAGGAAAAGTTGTCGTGATTGACCCCGGTCACGGGTGTTTGAAATCGACGGAAGCAACAACTCTTGACAACGGAAATACCGGCGTCAGCGGTACATTGGAAAAAGATGTGAATCTGGCTGTTGCCCGCTATCTCCAGACGTATTTGAAATCTGTCGGTGCGAAGGTGATTATGACCCGGGAAACCGATGTGGGTGTGCTGACACTGGAAGATCGGTCTCAGATCGCGAATAATAATAAAGCCGATATTTTCATTTCCATTCACTGTAATTTTTCAACGAAGGATAAAGATAAACGCGGTATCCTGACCTATTATTATTCCGGCAGCAACGCTCAGTCGAAAACACTTGCCGGCAATTTGCAGACGGCCCTGGCGACGGAATTGAACGCCAATAATCTGGGTACCGCTTCGGATAAGTTTACAGTGCTGGTGAAATCAACGATGCCTTCTTCTTTGGTAGAGCTTGGCTATATGAGCAACGCCGAGGATGACGCCCTGTTGAAAACCGATGCTTATCAGATGCTCTGCGCTCAGGGACTGTACAAAGGTGTTCTGACCTATTTTAAATAAGGTTGAATTTCAAAAAATCAATTTAAAATAAGAGAGAAGCGCAGGCT
>JBJDXI010000105.1:0-9925 GCA_051866595.1 Clostridia bacterium | reverse complement strand
CGCCGAAATGGTCGATGAGATCCAGGGCGGTGTCTTTGGAAATGAACATCAGGCTGCTGGACGTATCGAAGCGGAGATTGTCGGAAACGGGCAGATCCCGTTTCACCTGATTCCAGGCCTGATAGCCGCCGAAGTGGGCGGCGATGACCTTGAGGTCCGGCACCTGCCGCATCAGGTTGGCCAGTCTCGCCGGGGTGGTGTGCTCCCGGTGGGCGTCGCCCATGTGGAACAGCACCGGCAGACCCCGCTTGGCGATGGCGCGGTACATGGGAATGGCCTTGGGCTCGTCGATATCGTAGCCCTGAAAGTCGTTGTGGAACTTCACGCCGTGAAGGCCGAGGCTGATGGCGCGATCCAGTTCCTCTTCGATATCGGGGATCTGATAGTGCATGGCCGCCAGGCCGAAAAACTTGGGATACAGTTTGCACTGCTCGGAGATAAAATCGTTGATGGAGTAGGTCTGATCCGGCGTGGTGGCGGAGGAACAGACCAGAAAGAGGTCGGTGCCGATCTTTTCGCCGCCGGCCATGAGCGCGTCGGAAGCGGCCGGGGAGTACATCAGAATATCGTAAAATGCGCCGATGGCCTTGGTGGCCTTGTCTGCGATTTTATTGGGGAAAATGTGGCAGTGCGCGTCGATGATTTTCATTTTGGGTCGTCCTTCGTATTAGAGTTCGTAACCGAGGGACAGCGCTTTGAGGTTTGCTTCCGCCAGATTTTGATGGCGGGCGGAGATCACCTTTTTCAAGGCTCTTTCCACATTTTCAAAGGGGATGACCCCGGTTTCTTTGATGACTTTGCCCACCATGACCATGTTGGCCAGACCGTTGAGACCGTTTTCATCGGCAATTTGGGTGGCGGGAACGTAAACGGTTCTGATGTCGTCACGGACCGCTTCCCGGTGAATCAGGGAAGAATCCACGAATACGAGGCCGTCTTTGACCACGGCGTTTTCGTACTTATCGTAGGAGGGCAGGTTCATGGCGATGAGAATGTCGGGAGCGGAAACGATGGGGCTGCCGATGGGTTCGTCGCTTAAAATGACGCTGCAGTTGGCGGTACCCCCGCGCATTTCCGGGCCGTAGGAGGGAAGCCAGCTGACCTGACGGTCTTCCAGAAGGCCTTCGTATGCCAGGAATTTACCGGAGAACAAAATGCCCTGACCGCCGAAACCGGCAAAGAGAATCTGTGTGGTTGCCATATTATTCTTCCTCCTTCGCATATTTATCTTTGAAAACGCCGAGAGGATAGTAAGGTTTCATGTTGTCTTCCAGCCATTTCGTCGCTTCCACCGGCGTCATGCCCCAGTTGGTGGGACAGGTGGAAAGGATTTCGATGAGGGAGAAGCCTTTGCCTTCGGTCTGATAGGTAAACGCCTTTTTGATGGCTTTTTTCGCTTTGCGGACGCTCTTTACGTCGTTGACGGCAACGCGTTCCAGATAGGCGGGGCCATCCAGTTCCGAGAGCATTTCGCAGACGCGGAGGGGATAACCCACGGTTTCCACGTCACGGCCGTAGGGTGAGGTCTGGGTGACCTGACCGGGGAGGGTGGTGGGAGCCATCTGGCCGCCGGTCATGCCGTAAATGGCGTTGTTGACGAAGATCACGGTGATGTTTTCACCACGGGCGGCGCTGTGTACCGTTTCGGCGGTGCCGATGGCGGCGAGGTCGCCGTCGCCCTGATAGGTAAAGACGATGTTTTCGGGGTTGGCCCGTTTTACGCCGGTGGCCACCGCCGGAGCGCGGCCGTGGGCGGCCTGTACCATATCGACGGTGAAGTAGTTATAAGTCAAAACGGAGCAGCCTACCGAGGCTACGCCGATGGTTTTGCCTTCGATGCCCAGTTCGTCGATGGCTTCGGCGACGAGGCGGTGAATGATGCCGTGGGTGCAGCCGGGGCAGTAATGCAGTTCGTTATCGGTTAAAGATTTCGGTTTTTCAAAAGCGATACTCATTTTTTCCGCACCTCCTTACAGATTTACCTTGTGGATCGCTTCCAGCACTTCTTCGGGGGAGGGGATTACGCCGCCCACGCGGGTGCAGAGGGAAACGGGACGGGAACAGCGGATGGCCAGTTCCACATCTTCGATCATCTGACCCATGGAGAGTTCCACGGAGATGAAGTGTTTGCAGTGTTCCGCCGCTTTGGCCAGCTGCTTTTTGGGGAAGGGCCATAAGGTGATGGGACGGATCATGCCGACTTTGAGACCTTCTTTTCTGGCGGCGACAACGGCGTTTTTCGATACGCGGGCCGCAATGCCGAAGGCCACGACGATGATATCGGCGTCTTCGGTCATGAATTCTTCGCAGAGGGTTTCGTTTTCCTGAATGTATTCGTAGCGTTCGTAGCGTTTGAGGTTCCACTGTTCCAGTTCTTCGGGGATCAGGGACAGGGAGTTCACCACGTTATGTTTTCTCTTGCACTGGGTGCCGGTGAGGGCCCAGGGTTTTTCCACGGTCTTGACATTATCCACATCGAGAACGACGGGTTCCATCATCTGACCCATGGTGCCGTCGGCCAACAGCATGCAGGGCATACGGTAGGTTTCCGCCAGTTCAAAGCCTTTGACGGTCATGTCGGCCATTTCCTGAACGGAGCCGGGGGCCAATACCAGCATGTGATAGTCGCCGTGGCCGCCGCCGCGGGTGGCCTGGAAGTAGTCGGACTGGGAGGGCTGAATGCCGCCTAAGCCCGGGCCGCCGCGCTGGACGTTAACGATGAGGGCGGGGAGTTCACAGCCGGCCATATAGGAAAGCCCTTCGCTCTTTAAGGAGATCCCCGGGCTGGAGCTGGAAGTCATGGTGCGGACGCCGGCAGCGGCGGCGCCGATGACCATATTCACAGCGGCGATTTCCGATTCGGCCTGAAGGAAGGTTCCGCCGATTTTCGGCATTCTTTTGGCCATATAGGCGGCAACTTCGGTCTGGGGGGTAATGGGATAGCCGAAGTAATGACGGCAGCCGGCCATGATGGCGGCTTCGGCAATGGCTTCGTTCCCCTTCATTAAGACTTTATCTGTCATAGCGGTTCACCTCTCTACGGTAATTACACAATCCGGGCACATGGTGGCGCAGTTGGTGCAGCCGACGCATTCGGATTCATCGGTCATTTCCACGGGATGATGACCTTTTGCGTTGATCTTTTCCTTCGACATGACAAGAAGCTCTTTTTTGCAGGCGGCAATACATAAGCCGCAGCCTTTGCAAATGTCGGTTTGAAACGTAACTTTTGCCATTATAAACCTCCTTTAGCTGCCGGGATTCGCCTCCCGGCGTGGGTATGGATTGTAAGGTATATCGTTAAATTTTAAATCGGAAACAAGGTTGGTTTTTTACCACAGACGGGATTTCTGGAGCTTCATGCCCAGGAGAGGATCGATCTTGCCCGTCAGTTCCGGCAGGAGATCTTCTCTCACCGTAGTGAGCAGCAGGGGCAGACCCGTGTCTTTGGCCATCTTTTCGGCGTAGGGGACGGAAGCCAGCACATCTTCGGCGGTGGTTTCCTTTCCTAAATTGGAGTTGTTGACGATGGCGGTAAATTGCAGGTGTCCCGCTTCCTCGATTTCTTTCATGATGGCCACGGCGTCTTTTTCGTCGGCGGTCAGCGGGCGGTACTTGTTGATGACGAGGATCATTTCGTAATCGTTTTCGTCCTTGAGCTTCTGGGCGAAGCGCCCCAGAGCGTAGGCGCCCCGGTCGTCGCCGCCGATGTCCACCACCATGTGGGTATCGGTTTCATCGACGATGCGGTAAAGCTCCTGGGGCAGCGCCGGCAGATCCACATTGGAATTGGCAAAGGGCGAGCTGATCAGAGGGATCCCCGCGGCCTTCAGTTCCTCTTCGCTGTCTTTGGTGCGGTAATAGGGGTTGACGATGTCCAGATCGGCCACGGTGACATCGAAGCCTTCCTGTTTCTGCCGCATGGCCAGGTTCACCGCGATATTCGTTTTTCCGCTGCCGTAATGACCGGCCAGCAGGGTGACTCGTTTCGTTCTCATAATTTATTTCTCTGAATTTTGCCGCTGTTGGTTTTGGGCAGTTCATCCCGGAATACGACGATTCTGGGGTATTTGTAGGGAGCGGTGTGTTCCTTAACGTAATTCTGGATTTCTTTTTTCAGCTCTTCGGTGGGTTCGGTGCCCTTGGTCAGCACGATGGAGGCTTTCACCACCTGGCCCCGGACTTCGTCGGGAGCGGCGGAAACGCCACATTCCAGAACGTAGGGCAGTTCCATGATGACGCTTTCAATTTCGAAGGGCCCGATGCGGTAACCGGAAGATTTGATCACATCATCGGCGCGGCCCACGTACCAGTAGTAGCCGTCTTCATCCTGCCAGGCGACGTCGCCGGTGTGGTAAACGCCGAATTCCCGGACTTTTTCCGTAGCTTCGGGGTTGTTGTAGTATTCCTGCAGCAGGCCGGGGGGATTGCCGTTGTCGAGGCCGATTACGATCTCGCCGTTTTCACCCACGGGAACGGTTTTCCCTTCGCTGTCCACAAGGCGGATATCGTAGAGGGGGTTGGCTTTCCCCATGGAACCCAGACGAGGTGTGCCGCCCCGCATATTCCCGATGAGCAGAGTGCCTTCGGTCTGACCGAAGCCTTCCATAATATCGAGGCCGGTGGCGTTTTTGAACTGGCGGAATACTTCGGGGTTCAATGCTTCCCCGGCGGTGGTCATATGTTCCACGCTGGAGAGGTCGTATTTGGAAATATCTTCTTTCACCAGCATCCGGAGCATCGTGGGAGGCGCGCAGAAGGTGGTGATATGGTATTTGGCGAACATGGGCAGAATGTCGGCGGCGTCAAAGCGGTCGAAATCGTAAACGAAGAGAGCGCCTTCGCACATCCACTGACCGTAGAGCTTGCCCCAGGCCGCTTTGGCCCAGCCGGTATCGGAGATGGTCAGGTGCAGACCGTCGGGGTTGATGCAGTGCCAGTATTTGGCGGCGACGAACTGACCTAAGGGATAGCGGCAGTTGTGGGCGGCGATCTTCGGCAGACCGCTGGTGCCGCTGGTGAAGTACATCAGCATGAGCTCATCGCCTTTGGGCGTGGTTTCATCTTTATAGCAGCGGCCGGAGAAGAGAGGATAGGATTCATCGTAGTTATGCCAGCCTTCTCTTTCGCCGTTGACGATGATTTTCGTGGTGACCTCGGGGCAGTTTGCGCAGGCTTTGTCCATTTCGTCGGGGACGTTGTCATAGGCGGTGCAGATCACGGCGGTAACACCGGCGGCTTTGATGCGGTATTCCAGATCATGGTCTTTGAGCTGGGGCATGGCCGGGATGGGAATGGCGCCGATCTTCTGCAGACCGAGAATGGCAAACCAGTACTGATAGTGGCGGCGAAGGATCATCAAGACCCGGTCGCCTTTTTTGATACCCAGGGATTTGAAGTAGTTCGCGCTCTGAGAGGAGGCGCGTTTCATTTCTTCAAAGGTGATGCGCTTTTCGTTGTGGTCGCGGTCGATGTGGAGCATCGCCAGTTTATCGGGTTTTTCACGACCCAGACGGTCGATGACATCGAAGGCGAAGTGGAAATTATCTTCATTGCGGAACCGGACATCCAGCAGGCGACCCTGATCGTCCAAAGTGGGAATGACGTAATCCTTCCAGACCCGGGGTTCGCTGTCTCTGCGGATGGCCTGTGTTTCTTCGGTTTTCTGCGGTTCGATTTCGGGGATCGGCGCGCCGGTGGGATTCAATACAATGGCGTAAAAGAGGCAGTCGATGCCCTGAACGGCGAGCATGCCGTGGGGTACGCTGGAATCGTAATAGATGGAGTCCCCGGGGCCGAGAACCTCGGTGTGGTCACCGACCTTGACTTTTAAGTGACCGTTGATGACGATATCACATTCCTGTCCTTCGTGGGTGGTGACTTCAATTTCTTTCGTTTCGTTGCCAGGAGTGTATTTCGCCTGAACGAAAAGGGGTTCGGCAATGCGGTTCTGGAAGGAAGCCGCCAGATTGTAGTAGACCATTTCGTGGGCTTCTTCAATGCGCTGGCCTTCCCCCTGACGGGTGACGGTGTAACCCCGGAGTTTGGGGCTGAAACCTTCGATAAGGTCGGTGACGTCAACTTTGAACGCCAGGGCGCAGCGATAGATAAAGGCAAAGTTCAAATCGGCCTTGCCGCTTTCACATTCCATGTATTCCGCTTCGCTGACCCCGGTTTTTTCCGCCATTTCCTTGGCGGTAAAGCCGGAGATCTCTCTTAAGTCCCGGATACGGGCGGCCATTTCCTGAATTTTAAAATCAAGTCCTGTCGTCATACTTTTTGTATCTCTCCTTCGTTTTGGGAGGATGAAAAAAACCCGTCCCAAAGATATTGATTCCTTGAGACGAGTTCATGTCGTTCATAAACCCGCGGTACCACTCAAATTGTACGCGAAAAGCGTACCGCTCATCAGGCTCCATCAAGCCCTTTCGCACTTACGCGGCGAAGATTGTTGCGGGCGGCTCTACTGAGATCCCCTCCCGAAAATGCGGTTTCCGACAAAACCGTCGGCGATCCGTTTCGGGGCGGCAGATCCGTTCTGCGCGCCGGCTCGGGAGCGACAAGCCCTTGGAAATCGTGATTTACGGTTCGCACCAACCACCGATTCTCTGAAAATCCGTTTTTTCCGGCTCTCTCCGTCAATGCCTTTTTTGGTGTATTATTTTGTGATTTCAAATAATATAGCACCGTTTTTCCCGAATGTCAAGGAAATTTGTTACAAAGAGTTCATCCTCAAGCGCAATTATTTCTACAATATATTCCGTCCCCAAAAGAGGCGAAAGACCTTTCGGGGACGGAAGCCGTTGTTCAAAGGCGGATCAGAGTTTGTTTCTCTGGATCTTGCCGCTGATGGATTTGGGCAGATCCTCGCGGAACACAACGATTCTGGGGTATTTGTAAGGAGCGGTATGCTTCTTGACATAGTCCTGAATTTCTTTTTTCAGTTCTTCGGTGGGTTCGGTGCCCTTGGTCAGCACGATGGAGGCTTTTACCACCTGACCCCGGACTTCGTCGGGCGCGGCGGAAACACCACATTCCAGTACATAGGGGAGTTCCATGATGACGCTTTCAATTTCAAAGGGCCCGATGCGGTAGCCGGAAGATTTGATGACGTCGTCGGCGCGGCCCACATACCAGAGGAAGCCCGATTCATCCTGCCAGGCCACGTCGCCGGTATGGTAGAGACCGTCGTGATGCACGTCGTTGGTGCGTTCCTCATCGCGGTAGTAGCCGTTGAAGAGACCGCAGGGGATCTTTTTGTCGGTGCGGATGCAGATCTCGCCGTTTTCCCCGGTGGGTACGGGATTGCCTTCACTGTCCACGAGGACGACATCGTAAAGGGGACTGGGTTTGCCCATGGAACCGATGCGGATTTCTCTGCCCCGGAGGTTGCCGATGACGAGGGTGGTTTCGGTCTGGCCGAAGCCTTCCATGATTTCAAGACCCGTGGCGTCTTTGAACTGGCGGAATACTTCGGGGTTCAGCGCTTCGCCGGCGGTGGTCATATGCTGGATGGAGGAAAGATCGTATTTGGAAAGGTCTTCCTTGACCAGCATACGGAGCATGGTGGGCGGCGCGCAGAAGGTGGTGATGTTGTATTTGGCGAACATGGGCAGGATGTCGCCGGCGTCAAAGCGGTCGAAATCGTAGGTGAAAACGGCGCCTTCGGCCAGCCACTGACCGTAGAGCTTACCCCAGAGGGCTTTGCCCCAGCCGGTATCGGAAATGGTGAAGTGGAGACCGTCTCTCTTCACATTGTGCCAGTATTTGGCGGTGACATAGTGACCCAGGGCGTATTTATAGCTGTGTTCTGCGATTTTGGGATAGCCGGTGGTGCCGCTGGTGAAGAGCATGAACATGGGATCGGAGCCGCAGGGCGAATCTTCGGTGCGGGGGAATTTCCCGGAGAAGCGGATATATTCTTCATTGAAGTTATGCCAGCCTTCTCTTTCGCCGTTGACGATGATCTTCGTTGTGACCTGAGGGCATTTTTCCGCGGCGATGTCCACTTCGTTGACGGTGCCGTCGTCGGCGGTGCAGATCACGCAGGAGATGCCGGCGGCTTCGAGGCGGTATTCAATATCGTGAGCTTTCAGCTGGTTCGTGGCGGGAATCGGGATGGCGCCGATCTTATGGAGAGCCAGCATGGTGAACCAGAACTGATAGTGGCGTTTGAGCAATACCATGACGCGGTCGCCCTTTTTGATGCCTAAAGAGGTGAAGTAATTGGCGGTGCGGTTGGAGGCGTGCTTCATTTCCTTGAAGGTAAAGCGGCGTTCCACATGGTGTTTGTCCACGTGGAGCATGGCGAGCTTGGTGGGGTATTTATCGGCGATGACGTCCACCACGTCAAAGGCGAAGTTAAAGCGTTCCTCGTTGACGAAGTCGATGGTTTCCAGGCGGCCCTTATCGTCTTCCACGCAGCGGATGAATTCGTCGGCGATCAACGGTTCCGACTGATTGGCGGTGACCAGCGTTTCGCTGATGGTGCTTTCTTCGGTTTCTTCCCCGGGCAGAACCACGGCGCAGAAAACGCAGTCTTCACCGTCGACGGCGATCATGCCGTGAGGCAGGTGGGAATGGTAGTAGATGCTGTCCCCGGGGCCCAGGATTTCGGTGTTGTCGCCGACCTGCACTTTGAGGTGGCCGCTGATGACATAGTCGAATTCCTGACCTTTGTGGGTGTTGGTATGGATGGGACGGTTCTGTTCTTCGGGTTTGTATTCGTAGCGGACCCAGTAGGGTTCGGCAATTTTCTGACGGAAGCGGGGAGCGAGGTGAACGATCTTGATGCCGTCCTCATCGACGGTGGTCTGACCGCCGCCGGCTCTCGTCACGGTATAGGATTTCAGCTTGGCGCTGCGGCCTTCCAGCAGGTTGGTGATGTCGAGACCAAAGGCCAGAGCGCATTTATGGATAAACGAAAAGGGCAGATCCTGTTCGGCGTTTTCGTAGGAGATATATTCCTGAGGGGTGGTGTCGGTGAGTTTCGCCATATCCTCAACGCTGAAATCGGAAATTTCACGCATTTCCCGGATACGGCTGGCGATCTCCGTTAATTTACTGTCGGTGGGGTTCATCATCATTTTTTTCTCCTTTCTTTTGCCTGATGGATCGAATACCGTTTTTTGGGTATTCCCTGTTTCATGGATTCCGATTATAAAAAAGAACCCTGTCTCTGTGAAACAAAGAGACAGGGTTTTATTTCTTAAAACCTTGCGGTACCACTCTTCTTGCCGTATGATCCATACGACCACTCAGGATCCATCAATCCTTATGCATTAACGCAGCAGTCACGGGAAGCGTCTACTGAACGCGGAGCGTCGTTCGGGCTTCCGGCTCGGAAGGGATGGGTCGTTTAAGAATCTCCATTGTCAATTTCCACCAACCATTGACTCTCTGTGAATTTCAATTCTTGACCGTCTTCGTCTCAGCCTTTAAAAAAGCATTTATCAAATTTGATAGTAATCATAACACTCCCGATGGCGGTTGTCAATACCTTTTTTCGGTTTTTTCGGAAAAAAGGAACCGGAGCGGGATTATTCGGCGTTTTCTTCCAGGAGTTTTCTGGCCATGTAGACCCCCATGACGGAAGCCATCATCAAGCCTCTGGTCCAGCCGCTGGAATCCCCGAGGCAGTAGAGGTTCTTCACATTGGTGCGCAGGTTTTCGTCCATCCGCACTTTATTGCTGTAAAACTTGAGTTCCGGGGAATAAAGCAGCGTTTCCGTGCTGGCGAAGCCGGGAACGACGTGATCCACGGCCTGAATGAAATTGATGATGTTGATCATGGCCCGGTAAGGCATGGCGGCGGTGATGTCACCGGCCACGGCGTCTTCCAATGTGGGCCGCACGTTGGACTGGCTCAGCTCCTTTTCCCAGGTGCGTTTGCCGTCGAGAATATCGCCGTAACGCTGTACCATGA
>JBJDXI010000104.1:0-1965 GCA_051866595.1 Clostridia bacterium | reverse complement strand
ACTCCTGCCGAGGTTTTCTTTTCAAAAAGTGTTGCACTTGCTTGACTTTCTGCCGGACTCAGCAGAACCGTCAGCGTCAGAGCGAAAATCAGGGAACCCATGGTATAGATCAAGCCCTCATACATCAGCATTTTTTTGAGCTGGCGTCCGGTCATGCCTATGGATTGAAGCACGGCGAATTCCCGTTTTCTTGAGATGATGCCGGTAAGGATGACATTGAAGAAATTCAGTATGCCGACAAGGCCGATAATAAAGCTCAGGGCAGAGCCCATAAGCAGGAACAAGGAACGGAAACTTTCAAATTCCGATTGGTACTTTGCTTTGCTGTCGTAATCACAGGAGGGATTCTGATTCTCCGTATAATCGGCAAGGAATTCTTCCATGGCTTCATTGGCTTCATCGGTGGTGTTGAAAGCGTAAAGCAGAATGGAGTTGGTGCCGGTATCTCGGATAAAGATCTGATCATTCAGTACAAAGGTATCATCTCCGTAATATTGGTAGCTGATGGCGTTAGGTACGGACACAACGGCGGCAACGGTGTAGGAAACATCCCTGTATCGGACAGCTCTGGCGGAATAGTGTGCGTTTTCGGGAATTCCGTCGGCGTAGATTTCACCGGTGTCCGGATTGTAATATTCAAACGCCTCTGCATAACGGAGGGTAACCGTATCACCGATCTCTGCCCAGTAAGAATCGGGCATGGGGTTGCCGTAGTCATCCAGATCGCAAACGGCGGCAATGGCGTCGGTGCCCGGTTCATATAAGGCGGTGAGATCACCTTCCACCACTTTAAGCTGATCCAAAGCGAAAGAACCCATGCCGTAAAGCTGCGCGTCATCGGCTAAAAGACCCGCTTCATTGCGCTCGGCGGAATCGACCAGCCACTCCAAAGCATCTTTTCGTTCCCATCGGCCGTAATGGGAGCGGAAATAGTCTTCGGTTACAAATTTCTGAACGGGAGAAACCTTGCCGTAAACGGCGCCTCCTTCGGTGATGCCGCCTTGTTCGTTTACGGTATCGATGATTTCTTCCGGCAGCGCGTTATCGGTGTCAAAGATCTGAAGCGCACCGTTTCGCTGGAAGTGAGCGGTATCGGCGACAACAAAATCCGTTGCCACAAAATTGGAGAGGTATTTGTCCATATCAAAACCGTTGGTAAAAGTGACGGTGGCATTGAGCAAAACAACGGAAAGTGCCAGGGATACAATGGTGATCACGGTTTTACTCCGGTTTCGTCCCAGATTGGCTTTTGCCATGGAAAGAATGGAATCTTTTTTCGGCGCTTTCCGCTTCTTTTTGCGGATGGTGCCGTTTTCTGTATAGCGCACGGCTTCAATGGGAGATACTTTGGACGCGATACGGCCGGGGCAGGCGCAGGAGAGAAAAACGGTCAGAAGGGAAAAGAGAGCGGCTCCGGTAAAGATAACGGGGCTGACGGAAATGGTAGAGACGATGCCCCTGAACTGTGAGACGATAACCGGTGTCAGTTTCGCCCCGATTATCCAGCCCCCGATGAGACCGAGAGGAATCCCTATCAGTGACAACAACAGCGCTTGATGGCGAATGATCTTCCTTAACTGTTTCGGTGTGGTACCGATGGTTTTCAGCAGACCGTAAAAGCGAATGTCGTTGGAAACGGAGATCTGAAAGACATTGTAAATGATGAGATAGCCGGTAAAGAGAATCAGCAGAAGCAGGGCGATGATAGCCGCGACCAGGCCGGGATCGATACTGTCGGCGAGCTGGGAACCGGAATAGCCCCAGTTCACGCCGATGCCGATATAGTTATCGCCCGACGACGCGCTGTCCGATTGATAGCCGTGATTATGAAGAATCCGGTTCATATCCCGTTCAATATGGAGAGAGCTGCCCAGCATT
Organism: Clostridia bacterium; assembly: GCA_051866595.1. Classification (GTDB taxonomy): domain Bacteria; phylum Bacillota; class Dehalobacteriia; order UBA7702; family UBA7702; genus UBA7702. Next base: position 87 of record JBJDXI010000104.1, on the reverse strand, counting down.
ATGTCGAGATTCCAGCTTCCGGTCATGCCATCGCCGCTGTTTTCGGGATCGACGCCGGTTTCGCTTAAGATGCTGTTGACCCGGCTT
>JBJDXI010000103.1:0-1965 GCA_051866595.1 Clostridia bacterium | reverse complement strand
AGCTACCCGCCGTTCCCTGCTGATGTCTTTCTATATGATGGATATCGCGGAATCGTCAACCCCCAACGAAGCAAGAACCCTTCCCATTCCCAACGGCTTATGATAAAATAAAAGCAGAAGTAAAAACTTCCGAAGACCGGGCCATTCGGAACCGTCCCCAATGGCCCCTTGAAACTGCAGACTTAATGAAAGCCGGCCACATGGAGACAGCGTTCCTTTACGTGATTCTGAGTGTGGTGGTTGGGGTCGCTGTTATTTTTGTTGTTGAGGCACTGAGTGTCAGATAGATGAATGGAAGTAAAAGAATGAAAACAAAAGAAAAGGTTTTGATTGTTGTTCCGGTTGTTGTGTTGCTGGCAATTGCCGGAGTTATTTACTGGTTTCTGATTTACAGGAAATACGGACAATGCATCGGACTGCTGCCGGAAGAACTGGCAATCACTGATTTGGGCTGGTGTGCACTGGCACTGACCTGTGCCTTGTTAGTCACTTTCGCGTTTCTGAAATTCGTTCCGATGAAACTTATGTATGCCCCAAACGTGAGAATTCTGGCCGACTCATTCAGCACAAAATTCCTTGCAATGTATTTTGTACCGAATGCTTTTTATGAGGAGCTTATATTTAGGGGAGCGCTCCAGACCGTAATCGGACTGATCCCTGCCACCCTGATTTTCACATTGGTACATGTGTCTTATTATAAAAGGCCAGTCATGCTGCTGGAGACTTTCTGCCAGGGGCTGATTTTAGGGTTGCTGTTTAATGTTACTGGCTCTGTTTGGATCACAACAATCGCCCATGCAGCGTTTAATACCCTGCAGATGTGGGCTATAAAGGCGGGGGTTGTTGAGTATAGGGGATGAGTTAGATAAGGCCAACGGGGACGGTTCCGAATGGCACGGTTCCCAAGGACTCCGAGCCGTTCGAAACGGCTTTTGGCGCAGGGCGTCGGCTGTATTAAAAAAAGCACTTCGTTATGAAGTGCTTTTTTCTTTCTGTATGGGGTCGGTATCGTTTCTTTTCAAGGCGAAACCCTTGACGAGCAGGCTCAGCATTTCTTCGGCGATGCGCCGTTCCTCTTTGTTCAGGGAGCGAAGCATTTCGCCGGCGGCGCGCTTTTTTCTCTTGCCTCCGTGCCGAAAAGAAGATAATCGGCGGAAACGCCAACCCCCAACGAAGCAAGAACCCTTCCCATTCCCAACGGCTTATGATAAAATAAAAGCAGAAGTAAAAATTTCCGAAGACCGGGCCATTCGGAACCGTCCCCGGTGGCCCCGGAACCGTCCCTGATGGCCCCGATGATTTGAGTAAGCTCTGGCGTTGCCGGCCGGTTTTTGGTATAATAGGATATATTTTTGAGCGGAGGTGGAACCGATGGAGAATCTTTCTTTCCGGTATGCCGAAGAAAAAGATGTGCCGCGGATCCTGTTTTTTATCCGGGAGCTGGCGGCTTACGAAAATATGTCCGATGAAGTCGTGGCCACGGAGGAACTGCTGAAAGAGTGGATCTTCGAAAAGAAAAAAGCCGAAGTCCTTTTTGCCGTTTTAAACGGCGAGGAAATCGGCTTTGGGCTGTTCTTTCATAATTTTTCCACTTTTCTGGGGCGCGCCGGTCTCTATCTGGAAGATCTGTATGTCCGGCCGGAATACCGTGGCAGAGGATACGGCAAAGCGATCCTGCAAAAGCTGGCGAAAATCGCTGAGGAGCGGGGCTGCGGCCGTCTGGAGTGGTGCTGCCTCGACTGGAACCGTCCGAGCATCGATTTTTATCTCTCTCTGGGTGCGGAAGCCATGGAAGACTGGACGGTGTATCGGCTGGCGGGGGATCATCTGAAAAAGATGGCGGAATAATATGGAACCGTCCCCAATGGCCCCGAGTTATCGTGAAATATCCTTTGGATGTGAAATAATGACCTGCGGTCATTGTGAAATTTGATGCTTTCGCATCAAGTGAAATGAAATAAATCC
>JBJDXI010000102.1:0-9971 GCA_051866595.1 Clostridia bacterium | reverse complement strand
CTGCCGCCGAAGGATTGTCTTTGGAATTTATTACGGAGGCTATTGCCGGTGCTCAGCAGGTGAAAGGCCGTTTTGAAAAGGTGAAGGAACGGTTTGGACCGACGGTGATTATTGACTACGCCCATACCCCCGACGGCTTGCAGAATATTTTGGAAACCGCGGTGAAACTCCGGACGAACCGGGTGATTCTCGTTTTCGGCTGCGGTGGCGATCGGGATAAGACGAAGCGTCCGATCATGGGGAAAATCGGCGGAACCTACGCAGATTATTCCTTTGTGACATCGGATAATCCCCGGACCGAGGATCCCATGGCCATTATCCGCATGGTGGAAGAAGGAATCAAAGAGAGCGGCGGCGAATATGAAGTTTGCTGTGACCGCAGAGATGCCATCCGCGACGCGATTTTAATGGCGGAGGATGACGATATTGTGGTGGTTGCCGGGAAAGGTCATGAGGATTATCAGATTATCGGCACGGAAAAATATCACTTTGATGACTTTGAAGAGGTAAAAGAAGCATTGAAGCTTTGCTGAATAAGGAGAAACAACGGAGAGAACCATGGAACATATGTTATTTGCGCTGATCGCCACCTGGGTTATGGGAATGCTTGTGATTCCTGCCTTGATCCCGGTATTGAAACGTTTGAAATTTGGACAAAATATTCGGAGCGAAGGTCCGAAACAGCATTTGAAAAAGAGCGGGACGCCGACGATGGGCGGGATTGCCTTTGTGATTGTGCTGATTCTGGCGATGCTGATTTTCGGGAATTATAATTTTACGCTTTTGCTGACGGTGGGTATTACCGTTCTTTACGGACTTTTGGGCTTTACCGATGACTATATCAAAACGGCGAAAAAGCGTTCCCTTGGGCTGAGAGCTTATCAGAAAATGGCCGGGGAAATTCTCATCGCGGTTTTGCTGATTCTCGGCGCTTCTGTGGTTCTGGACCGCGGTACCGGTCTGGCGCTTCCCGGCGCGGGCTTTGTGAATGTCGGCGTTTTCTACTATATTCTTGCCTTTATCCTGATTGCCGGAGTGACCAACGGTGTGAATCTCAACGACGGTCTTGACGGCCTTGCCGCCGGTGTCAGTTTCTTTGTGTATCTCGGCTATGCCATGATCGCTTATTATTGCATGGATCATCCGCCCTTCGCCGCGGTGGATTATTCCGTTTTGATGCTCTTTGCCGCGGTGATGGCCGGTATTTGTCTGGCTTTTCTGTTTTTCAATCATTATCCGGCGAAGGTGTTTATGGGAGATACCGGTTCGCTGTTTCTGGGCGGCGGCATCGCCGTACTTTCGATTCTGACCGGGACGGAGCTGCTCCTTATTGTGATGGGTGGCGTCTATGTCATTGAGGCGCTGTCCGTGATGATTCAGGTGACCAGTTTCAAACTGACGGGGAAACGGGTGTTCCGCATGACACCGATTCATCATCACTTTGAACAGCTTGGCTGGAAAGAAACGAAAGTGGTGCTGATGTTCTGGATCGCTTCGGTGATTTTTGTGGCCTGCGGTCTGCTGATCTATTTTAAATTATGGTAATTTTGATGGGGAACCGCATGGGAAGCCGCCGCGGTGTTTTGCGCGCGGAACGGTAGCCTGTGGGCGGTGAACCTTTCGGAAAGTGTGATCTGTATGAAAATTGAAAAGAAATCCGCTCTCGTTCTCGGCGGGGGAAAAAGCGGTGTCAGCGCGGTGAAATTCCTTTTGTCGAAGGAGTGCCGTGTGGCGCTGTACGACGGAAACACCGCGGAGAAACCGGTGTATGATGAATTGAGAAACGGCGGCTGCCGGTTGTTTTTGGGCGAACTGCCGGATCTTTCTTCGGAAACCTTTGATTTCGCGGTGATCAGCCCAGGGATTCCCCTGACGAATCCCTGTGCTGTGATGCTGAAAGAGGCGGGTATTCCGATCTGGGGTGAACTGGAGCTGGCCTCCCGTTACATTCACAAACCGCTGATCGGCATTACCGGAACCAACGGAAAAACCACCACGACAACGCTGATCGGTGAGATTTTCCGTAATGCCGGCTACCGTACTTTTGTCGGTGGCAATATCGGTGTGCCGCTGTTGGAAAGCCTGAATGAAGAATATGACTATTACGTTGTGGAAATGTCTTCGTTCCAGCTGGAAACGATTGAGACCATGGACGCGACGGTTTCGCTGTTCCTCAACCTGACGCCGGATCACCTGGATCGTCACGGTTCCATGGAGGGATATTTGGCGGCCAAAGGAAATCTCGGAGCAAAACAGGGAAAACAGCATTTTACGGTATTGAATTACGATGATGAAAACATCCGCTCTCTGGAGAAAGTGACCGGAGGGACTCCGGTCTTTTTCAGCAGAGAAACGCATATATATACAGGAACCTCTCTGCGGGATAACGGCGATATTATTTTTAAAGGTGTTGAAGGCGGGAAAGCCGACACGGTGATGAACGCCTCGGATATCCGCTTGCCGGGACCGCACAATCTGGAAAACGCCATGGGCGCCATTACTGTGGCGAAGCTCATGGGGATTGAAAACAAAGCCATTGTCGGTACGCTGAAAAAATTCAGCGGTGTGGAACACCGGCTGGAAGATGTGATGACTTATAAAGGCGTCCGCTATGTGAACGACTCCAAAGCGACGAATCCCGATTCCGTTTTTAAAGCCCTGGCTTCTTACGGAGACGCGCCGATTATTCTCATCGGCGGCGGGCGCAATAAAGGTAATTGCTTTGACGATCTGGGCGTTTTCATCGCGGAAAAATGCAAATCCCTGATTCTGATCGGGGAAGCGGCGGAGGATATGAGTGTCTCCGCGAAGAAAGCGGGCATGGATGATGTGACCATTGTAGAGGATATGGCCGCCGCCGTGACGCTGGCCGCCCAAAAAGGGGAAAACGGCGATGTGGTACTGCTCTCACCGGCCAATGCCAGCTTTGATCAGTTCAACAGCTATGAACACCGCGGTGAAGTCTTTAAGAATCTCGTTTTGAAATTGAAGAAATAATAGAATAAATTTGCGGAACTTATGAAGAAGGTACCGCCGGAGGACCTTGAAAACATTTCTGTTTTGGGGGTTCCTGACGGTTTGGGTTTTCAGGACATCGTGTAAAAGCTCAGAAAGGGGAAAACCAATGGCAGACGCAAGGCGGAGACAACCCGATTTCCTTCTGTTTTTATCGGTGATGGGATTAGTGACTCTGGGAATTATCATGGTGTACAGCGCCAGTCAATATATGGCGGCGGACAGCGCCATCAACGACAGCTTTTATTTTTTGAAAAAGCAATGTCTTTGGGCAGTGATCGGTACGGCGGTGATGTTTCTGATGATGAAACCGGATCCGCGGTTTTTACAGAAACTGGCCTGGCCGGGGCTGATCGCGGCGGTTCTCCTTTTATTGCTGGTAAAACTGGGGGCTGGGGTCGCTTCTCTCGGCGCGGAACGTACCATATCCCTGGGTCCGATTCATTTTCAGCCTTCGGAATTCGCAAAACTTGCACTTGTACTGTTTTTTGCTTATAATATGAGTCGGCAGGGAAACCGGATGGGGTCTTTTCTTCACGGTTTTCTGCCGCAGATCGCCGTGTGCGGTCTGCTCACCGGTCTGATTATGCTTCAGCCGGATCTGGGAACCTCCGTGGCTATTGTGGGAACGGCCTTTCTGATGATGATGGCCGGAGGCGTGAAATACCGTTATCTCTTTTCCATGGTGCTTCTCGGTGTGGTTCTGGTGGCCGCGGCGATTTGGCTGGAACCTTTTCGCATGGCCCGGTTTACCGCTTTTCTGGATCCCTGGGCCGACGCTCAGGGCTACGGGTTTCAGACGGTGCAGTCGTTGATTGCCATCGGTAGCGGCGGCATTACCGGTGTGGGCCTTGGGAACGGAAGTTCCAAATGGTATTATCTGCCGGAGGTACACACCGATTTTATCTTCGCTTTGATCGGAGAGGAACTGGGTCTGATCGGAACGATTTTTACGGTATTTCTCTTCGCGGTGTTTGTCTGGCGCGGCGTGCGCATTGCCGTTCACAGCGAAGATTCTTTTCAGAGTCTGCTGGCTTTGGGCCTGACTTCCATGATTGGAGTGCAGACGCTGATCAATGTATTTGTCGCAACGGGCATGATGCCGGTGACCGGCATCGCCCTTCCCTTTATCAGTTACGGCGGCAGCTCACTGGTATTTACCATGATGGCTGTGGGTGTGCTGCTGAATTTATCCACGCGCTTGCCGAAAGGAGATATTGGATGAAAGTGATTATCAGCGGCGGCGGTACCGGCGGGCATCTCTATCCCGCTTTGGCCATTGGCCGCGAATTCGCGAAACACGGAGCGGATATTTTGTATATCGGTTCCGAATACGGTATTGAAAAAACAATTATGCCGAATCAGGAGTTTTCCTATCAGTTGCTGCCGGTAAAAGGTTTCGGAAGTAAAAATCCGCTGGTTTTGCTGAAAAACGCGAATCTGGTGCGGAAGTCTTACGGTATGGCGAAAAAAATCGTTGCCGAATATCAGCCGGATCTGATTGTGGGGACCGGAGGGTACGCCTCTTTTCCCGTGATGCGGGCCGGGGCGGCCTGCGGAGTGAAAACCCTGCTTCATGAAGCCAACGCCGAAATGGGCAAGGCCAATCTGAAGCTGGCGGCGGTGACGGATTGTCTTTGTCTGACCTATGCCGATACGGCGAAGCAGGTCAAAAACGCGAAAAATATCATGATTACCGGTATGCCGGTACGCAGCGCTGTGGTGAACGCCACCGCCAAAGAAGGCGCCGAATACGTGGGAATCGACGAGGATACGCTTTTGGTGACGGTGACCGGCGGCAGCCAGGGCGCTCATCACATCAATATGGCCATGGCGGAATATTACAAAACTTACGCGCCGGGCCGGAAGGTTTTGTTTTATCATATTGTGGGCAAACTGAACAAAGAGGATTTGCCATTGATGGACTTTCCTTTTGTGAAAGCCAAAGAATATGAGGAAAGAATGGATCTTGTTTTGGCCCGGACCGATATTTGTATCGGTCGTGCCGGGGCCTCGTTTTTGGCAGAAATTGCCGTGCGGGGGATTCCCTCGATTCTCGTTCCCTATCCTTATTCCGGCGGACATCAGGAAAAGAATGCTTCCTATTACGACCGCTGCGGCGCCGCCAAAATGGTGCTGGACGGACGTATGGCGGACGAGCTGCCGGCAGCGCTGGAAACGCTGATGGACGACGCGGAAATCCGTCAAAACCTCGGCGCGCGGATGAAAGAAGAGGCCAAAGCCGACGCTCTGGATCGGATTGTGGCGGCGGGTCTGAATCTGATCAAAGAAAAATAAGAGGTCAAACACCGAATGGGATGTTTGGCATATGATAAATAAGGGCATTGGCCCGAGGAGGTTACCATGAGTCAGAAGGGTGCGGTTCATTTTATAGCCATCGGCGGTATCGGTATGAGCGCCTTGGCGAAAATTTTATTGTCTATGGGTTATGAAGTTAGCGGATCGGATATGCAGGAATCGGCGGTGGTGCGCAAGCTGAGAGAGATGGGCGCCACGATTACCATCGGTCATGACGCGAAGAATGTTCCGGAACATTGCGGTGAGATCATCTATTCCAGCGCGATCCGTGAAGATAATCCTGAAATGGTACGCGGCAGAGAATTGGGGATTCCCATTGTTCATCGCGGTGAATTGCTGGCGCGTCTGTTTAACTCCGGCCGGGGGTTGGCGGTGGCCGGCGCTCACGGCAAAACGACCACTTCGGCGATGCTGGCCCTGATCTATCATCTGGAACAGCTGGAACCCAATATTGTCCTCGGTGGGATTCTGCCGGCCATTGACAGCAATGCCCTGAAAGGTGACAGTGACATCTGGGTGGTGGAAGCCGATGAAAGTGACGGTTCCTTCTTGAAATTGCACCCCCACCGCACCATTGTAACCAATATTGAACCGGAGCACATGAATTATTACCAGAATGAGGAAAATCTGGAAAAAGCTTTTTACCGTTTCGCATCCCAAAGCGAGGATCTGATTCTTTGTCTGGATGACCGCAGAACCCGGGAACTGGCGGAAAAGCTGGAGGGGAATTTCCATTCCTATGGTCTGGAACACCGCGCCGTGGATCTGACGGTAAAAAATATCCGCATGAAAGGGCTTGCCACCGAATCGGAAGTCTATTATCAAGGGGAAAAGGTGACGGATCTGGTTTTGCGTGTGCCGGGGCTGCACAACATCGACAACGCCCTGGCGGCGATGTACGCGGCTTATCTGGGCGGGATTCCCTTTGAGCACAGCGCGAAGCATCTGGGGACGTTTACCGGTACCGGACGCCGCTTTGAAATCCTTTACGACAAGGATGATGTTGTGATCGTGGATGATTACGCTCATCATCCCACCGAAGTGAAAGCCACCATCAAGGCGGCGAAGGACGGCGGTTTCAAACGGGTGGTGGCCGTTTTTCAGCCCCACCGCTACAGCCGTGTTCAGGAACTATATAAGGAATTCGGCGCTTCCTTCGGTGACGCCGATGTCATCATTATTGACGATATATATTCGGCATGGGAAGATCGGATTGAAGGCGTGACATCGAAAATGATCGTGGATGAAATCAAAAAGCACGGTGAAACGCCGTTGTATTTCGGGGATAAAGAAAAGCTTTTGCAGTATCTGGTGAAAGAAAAACAGCCCGGTGATATTCTGCTTTTAATGGGCGCCGGGGATATTCGCAAAACATCGGAAGCGCTGCGCGATATTTTGTCAGGGGAATAAACATGGATTACGAAGGGTTAAAAAACCGGATCAAAGGCGAACTGTTGTTGAACGCGCCGATGAAAAAGTATACGACATGGAAAATTGGCGGCCCCGCCGACTGTCTGGTGATGCCGGAAGATGCCGGGGATATTGCCGAAGCGCTTCGCTTTGCCGAAGAACAGGGGGTTCCCTGTCATGTGATCGGCAACGGTTCGAACCTGCTGGTTCTTGACGGCGGAATTGAGGGCATGGTGATCCGCATCGGTGAAAATATGAGTTCCTACGCCATTGACGGAACGTTGCTGACGGCGCAGTCCGGCTGTGTGCTGGCCCGGATGGCCCGGGAAACGGCGAAGCAGGGCTTTGCCGGCATTGAATGGGCCGCGGGGATCCCCGCCAGCATGGGCGGGGCGGCTTATATGAACGCCGGTGCTTACGGCCATTGTTTCTATGAAACACTGGAAGCCGTGGAAGTGGTGGAGCGGAACGGTGATGTCCGTGTGCTCTCCTCTGAAGATCTTTCTTCGGGATACCGCCATACCTCTCTGATGGAAAGCGGTGCTGTTGTGACCAAAGTGATGGTGCGCCTGGCCCATGGTGATAAAGAGGCGCTGACGGCGACCGTAGAGGCAACGCTGAAATCCCGCCGGGAAAAACAGCCGTTGGATCTGCCCAGTGCCGGCAGTGTGTTTAAAAATCCGGAAGGAAGTCACGCCGGGTATCTTGTGGAACTTTCCGGATTGCGTGGCAAGCGCATCGGCAATGCTCAGGTCAGCGAAAAGCACGGCAATTTTATTGTGAATCTGGGAGATTGCACGGCGAAGGATGTCCTTTCTCTGATTGAGGAAGTGAAAGCGGAAGTAAAGAAACAGCAGGGCTTTGATCTGGAAACCGAGGTGTTGATGATAGGCAGACCTTGAGTTTGACGGGAGGCCGGAATGGACATATTGAAAGTGAACGGTGGCAGACGGTTGCGGGGATGTATCAGCATCGGCGGAGCGAAAAACGCCGTTCTTCCGATTATGGCCGCGTCCCTGATGATTGACGGTGATGTTGTTTTGAAAAATGTTCCCGATCTCACCGACGTGGAAGCGATGTGCCGTATTCTGCGGGAGCTCCGGGTGAAGGTGAAACGGGAAAATGATATATTGATCATAAATGCGGAAAACGCGGTGTACTGTGACGTATCCGAACATTTGATGAAAACGATGAGGGCTTCCAATCTGATTTGGGGGCCTCTTTTAGACCGGTTCGCTTTTGCCCGCATCCCTATGCCAGGGGGGTGCCGTATCGGCGGACGGCCGATGGATATTCACATCCGGGGAATGCGGACTTTCGGTGTGCGTGTTGAGGAGCACGGCGGTGTGGTCTACAGTGAAGGCGCTCCGCGGAACGGCGCCGATATTTATCTGGATTTTCCCAGTGTGGGAGCGACGGAAAATCTGGTGATGGCGGCGGTGAAAGCGAAAGGGAAAACGGTTATCCGCAACGCCGCCAGGGAACCGGAGGTTTCGGATCTCTGCCGTTTCCTGACGGCCTGCGGTGGGAGGATTCATGGTATCGGTACAGACCGTCTGGAAATTGAAGGGGTCCGGCGGCTTAACGGTGTGGAATACCGGATTATTCCCGACCGGATTGTCGGCGGAACCATGCTTTTGGCTGCGGCGATGACCGGCGGTGATGTGACGGTAAAAGATATTTGCGTCGATCATTTGGAGGCGGTGACGGCGAAACTGAATGAGACCGGTGTGGAAACGGAGCGGGGAACGGATTATCTGCGCGTGCGAAGTGACGGCTGTTACGGCGCTGCCGATTTGAGTACTTTGCCGTATCCCGGTTTTCCCACGGATATTCAACCGCAGTATATGGCGATGATGTCTCTGGCGAAGGGCGCTTCCATGATCCGGGAAAGTATTTTTGAGAGCCGGTTTACTCAGTGTGCGGAGCTGCGAAAAATGGGCGCGGATATTGCCATTGACGGGCGGTGCGCTCTTGTTCGGGGAAAGAAACGGCTGGAAGGCGCGGGTGTGGAAGCCTTTGATCTGCGTTGTGGCGCGGCGTTGATTCTGGCCGGTCTGGCGGCGGAAGGGGAAACGACGATCAGGGGTGTTTCCTACATTGACCGGGGATACAGCCGTATTGAAAATGTTTTTTCGGCGTTGGACGCGGATATTGTTCGCGTATCCTCCGCCGAGTGAATGAGGGCTGCCGATGGAGACGAAATGTCCGGCAATTTGTCGGCCGGGAGTTTTTTTCGGCAGCTTTTTCACGATTTTATCACGGAGTTTTACGGCTCATTTTCGGAAAAGTACTTTACTTGTTCCCTGAAAAAAGATATAATAAACAAAGACCTGTTTAGGAGTGTGAAATGATGGCCGGTTCCGGTAAAGACAGAATAAAAAGAAGAGCCGAGCGGCGTTCTTTGCGGGAAGAGAGGACAAGCCGTCGCAGAAATCAGGAACGATCGGTTTCCTTTGGCGGCTTTTGTTTGCGTATCGGTATCCTTTTCGCGGTCTTTTTTCTTTCGTATTTTATTCTTTCCAACTGTGGTGTAAAAGTGGAAGAATTTGAAATTACGGGGAACCGCATTGTTTCCGATGAGGATGTGATTTCCCTTTCCGGTATCAGCGTGGGGGATGACCTTTTTAAAACCGATGTGGCGGCTTCGGAAAAGCAGATTACGATGCACGTCATGATTGATCAGGTGGATGTTCGGGTACGCCCTTTTCATAAAATTCTGATCCAGGTGGAAGAAAAAAATGCTGTGGCCGGTTTTATGGATGAGGATACGTATTTTTATATCGACGAGAATAAAGTGGTTGTCGGTGAAAGCGAAAAGGTTGATGAAGTATTGCCTCTGTTTTCCGGTTTTGCTTTGCCACCCTTTATTTCCATCGGTCTCCCGCTGGAAGATCCGCTGCTGGATTCTGATTTGAAAATCGCGGAGGCGGCGGCAGGCCTCTTTGAAGGGTATAACATGGAAATATGTGCCGTTTCTGAAAGCGAGAACAATATCTTTTTGAACGGTATTGAGATTCGGCTGGGTACTTTGGGGCGGTTGGACGAAAAAATGCAGGCTTTGAATACCTTGATTCATTCGATGTCCGTGCAGAAGCTGGAAAGTCTGGAATACATTGACATCAGTATTCCCGATGAACCGGTGCTTCAGGAAAAACCGGTTGGCGGAGCCGAACCCGCCGTCACCGACGAGGCGGAATCGGACAAGAAAAATACCGCCGACGACA
>JBJDXI010000101.1:0-10104 GCA_051866595.1 Clostridia bacterium | reverse complement strand
TGACATCATCCATAAAATTCACCCTCCTTATTTATTCATAATACAGTATAGCAGATTTTATATCCTGAAACAAGAATATACTACCAAAAATTTAAAAAGTGTGGTAAGATAAACATAATTATAATTATATTTCAATTTGAATAAGGGGTAATGATTTATGGAAAAAAGAAACCATTTCGGGAAAGAGATTTCTCTTCTCGGTCTCGGTACCATGCGCTTACCGGTTATTGACGAAACACCTGAAAAAATCGATATTGCCCAAACGGAGGAAATGTTCGATTACGCCATAAAGAACGGTATCAACTATTTTGATACCGCCTATATGTATCATAACGGCGTATCCGAAAACGTTACCGGAGAGATTCTTTCCCAATACAAACGGGACAGCTACCACATTGCCACCAAAATGCCGGCATGGATGGCCAAAAATGAACAGGGCATTGAACGGATATTTGAAGATCAGCTGAAAAAACTGAAAACCGATTATTTCGATTTTTACCTCTGTCACAATCTTAATATACCCTATTACCCTTATTTTAAAAAATATAAAGCCATTGAATTTTTAATGAAAAAGAAAGAAGAAGGCGTCATCAAACACCTTGGCTTTTCTTTCCACGACACCCCCGAAGTCATGAAGCAGATTTTAAGCGATTATGACTGGGAATTTGGACAGATTCAATTGAACTATCTCGATTGGGAAATGCAGGACGCCAAAACGCAGTATCAACTTCTCACCGATAAAGGTCTGCCGGTACTGATTATGGAGCCTCTGCGGGGCGGCGCTTTGGCTACCCTTTCGCCCGATGCTGTTTCCTATTTGAAAAAGGAACAGCCCAAACAGACGCCGGCGTCCTTAGCTCTCCGTTACGCGGCGCAGTTGCCCAATGTCATGACGGTGCTCAGCGGGATGTCCAACATGGAGCAGTTAAAGCAGAATGTTGAAACGATGAAGAACTTTGCGCCTCTCTCTAAAAAAGAGCAAAAAGATCTGGACACCGCATTTGAGATTTACAAAAAGAATAAAATGATACCGTGTACCGGTTGTCGTTATTGTGACGGCTGTCCTCACGGTGTGGATATTGCCACACTCTTTGAGATCAACAACCATTACCGTCTCGGCGGCACAACATGGACTTATATTCAGGAGTATGAAGCCATGAAATCTTCCGCTCATGAAGACAACTGCACCAATTGTGAAAAATGCGTCGAAAAATGTCCCCAAGGACTGGATATTCCCGCCCTTTTGGCGGAAACAGGCAAAATGATTTCGGATGCCTACCGAAAAAATTGAAAGTAGAGGAAAAGATTTTGGAAACCTTATTTTTTAACAAAGAAAAAGAAACCATGAAACGCAAGGATCTTGAAGCCTTGCAACTGGAAAAATTAAAATGGACAGTAAACCGTTGTTATGACAACGTACCTTATTACAAAGAAATCATGGATAAAGCCGGCGTAAAACCGAAACACATTCAAAAATTATCCGATGTTTCTCTTCTTCCCCTGCTTACCAAAGCAGATTTGCGGGATAATTATCCTTTCAAACTGTTCGCGTCACCGTTAAAAGACATTGTGGAAATTCACGCTTCCTCGGGAACCACAGGTAAACCCGTCGTCGGCGCCTACACTCGTAACGACATGGAAGTATGGAGCGAATGTATGGCCCGGATCATCACCGCCAGCGGAGTAACCGATGAGGACATCGCCCAGATCTCCTTCGGTTATGGATTATTTACCGGCGCTTTCGGTCTCCACTACGGTTTACAGAAAGTCGGTTGCATGGTGATTCCCATGTCCAGCGGCAACAGTGAAAAACAGCTGATGATCATGGAAGATTTCGGCTCCACTGTTCTGATTGCCACACCGTCTTACGGTGTGTACCTCAGCGAACTGGCCAAAGACAAAGGTATTTCCGATCGTCTCAAACTGAGAGTCGGCCTTTTCGGTTCCGAAGTCTGCACACCGGAAATGCGGGATCAGATTGAAAACAATATCGGTATCATCGTCACCGATAACTACGGTCTCACCGAAATCGGCGGCCCCGGCGTCTCCGGCGAATGCCTGGAACGGGACGGTCTCCATATCAACGAAGATTACTATCTCTGCGAAGTGATCGATCCGGATACCTGCGAACCCCTGCCCGAAGGCGAAACCGGTGAATTGGTCATCACTCCCCTCTTTAAGGAAGCGTTCCCCATTTTCCGCTACCGCACCAAGGATCTGGCGAAAATTATTTACGAACCCTGCCGCTGCGGCAGAACTTCCGCCCGCATGACCAAAGTGATGGGCAGAACCGATGACATGATGATCATCAAAGGCGTTAATGTCTTCCCCTCTCAGATTGAAAGCGTTCTCTTTACCATGCCCCATATCGGTCCCCACTATCAGCTGATTCTGCGTAAAAAGAACTTCATGGATACTCTTGAAGTACAGGTGGAGCTGATTGATTCCTCCCTCTTGGAGCGTTACGGAGAACTTGAAAACCTGCAAAACCGTATTCGCGCCGCGTTGAAATCGGTACTCGGTCTTGATTGCAAGGTTACCCTGGTACAGCCCAGAACGATTCAGCGTTTTGAAGGCAAAGCCAAACGCATTATCGACAAGAGAAACGAACCCGAAAAATAAGGAGGTCATTATGATTATCAAACAAATATCCGTACTGGTAGAGAATAAAGCCGGCGCCGTTTCCGAAATCATTGGTTTTTTGGCCGAAAAAAAGATCAATATCTTTGCCGTTAATATGGCCGACACTCCGAACTTCGGGATCCTGCGCTTTATTGTGGATCAACCCGAGAAATGTATCGAATTGCTGGAAAAAGAAGGATTTACCGTATCAGCTTGTAAAGTGCTGGCAGTCGGTTTGAAAGACCTTCCCGGCGGATTAACGGAAGTCACCAAAACACTGACTCAAAACGGTATCAGTCTGGAATATATGTACGCGTTTATCAGCAATTCCGAAGATAAAGCCTGTGTTATAATTAATACGACCGATATTGAATTTACGGCCCAGATTTTAACGAAAGCGGATATTCCCCTCTTCGGTGAAGAGATTTTTTCAAAAAAATAATTTTAAATCATAAGAAAAACCTATTGACATTATTATTTTTAAGTGATAAAATTTCATCCATAAATTGAAAATGCAATGACGGGAAAGAAGTAGACGCGTCGGAATTTACAGAGAACTGCCGGTAGGTGCAAGGCAGTAAAGGAAGTCGCGGCCGAATACATTCCCAGAGCTTTGCACCGAAAGGAAACGAGTAGGCTGCAACGGGTTCACCCGTTATCGTGATAGAGTATAAACAGGTTTGTCGTACTCGATAAGAGATTGCCGTCGTGAGGCGGTAATAATATGAGGTGGTACCGCGGATTTTACGTCCGTCCTCTAAAAAATTTAGAGGACGGATTTTTTATGTCCTCGGAAAGAAGGTTTGCCCCAATGGCACTCAAAATCATTATCTTACTTGCATTCTTCACAGTTATGGTTTGCGTGGGTCTCTACTGCAGAAAACACGCAACCGATGTCAACGGATTCGTTCTCGGCGGTCGTTCGGTCGGCCCCTGGCTTACGGCTTTCGCCTACGGCACATCTTATTTTTCCGCCGTTATTTTCGTCGGTTATGCCGGTCAGTTCGGCTGGAAATTCGGGATCGCTTCCACATGGATCGGTCTTGGCAACGCGATCATCGGTTCCCTTCTGGCCTGGGCCATCCTGGGCAGAAGAACCCGCGTTATGACACAGCACCTCTCCAGCGCCACCATGCCGGATTTCTTCGGAAAACGCTTTGACAGTAAAGCGCTGAAAATTGTGGCTTCGGCTTTGATTTTCATCTTCCTTATTCCTTACACCGCGTCTCTTTACAATGGCCTTTCCCGCCTTTTTGAAATGGCCTTTGGCATTGACTACTCCATCTGCGTGATCGTTATGGCCGTACTTACCGGCATTTACGTCATCGCCGGTGGTTACATGGCTACCGCGATGAATGACTTTATTCAAGGGATCATCATGCTCTTCGGTATCGTAGCCGTGATCGCCGCCGTACTCCACGGTCAGGGCGGTTTCATGTCGGCATTAAGCAATCTTGCCTCTGTCAGCGACCCCGCAACATCCGATATTCCCGGCGTATTCAACTCTTTCTTCGGTCCGGATCCCTTCGGCCTGCTCTGTGTTGTTATTCTGACTTCCCTTGGTACCTGGGGGCTTCCTCAGATGGTGCAGAAATTCTATGCCATTAAGAGCGAACAGTCCATCGCCAAAGGCACCATCATTTCCACCCTTTTCGCGACTGTCGTTGCCGGCGGCTGCTACTTCCTCGGTGGTTTCGGCCGTCTGTTCTCCACTCCCGAAAAAGTGGCGGAAACCGGTTTTGACGCGCTGATCCCCACTATGCTTGAAAATCTTCCGGTCATTATCATTGCCGTTGTTGTTGTTCTCGTTCTTTCGGCATCCATGTCGACGCTCTCTTCCCTCGTTTTGACTTCCAGCTCTACTCTGACACTGGATTTCCTTAAGAATACCGTTGCGAAAAACATGAGCGAAAAAACGCAGCTCATCACTATGCGCGCCCTCATCGTTGTTTTCATCGGCATTTCCGTGGTTATCGCGATCGTTCAGTACAAATCCAATGTAACCTTTATCGCTCAGTTAATGGGGATCTCCTGGGGCGCTCTGGCCGGCGCTTTCCTCGCACCGTTCCTCTATGGTTTATACTTGAAAAGAACGAGTAAAGCGGCGGTCTGGTTCTGCTTCATTTTCGGCGCCGGATTGCTCACCGCAAATCTGCTGTTCCGTCCCTCCTTTCCGGTTCTTCTCCAGTCGCCCATCAACTGCGGCGCCTTTGCCATGATCGTCGGTCTCATCGTTGTTCCGATCATCAGCCTCTTTACAAAAGCGCCCAAGAAAGAAGTTGTGGAAGACGCATTCTCCTCTTATGAAGAAACCGTTACGGTCAAAGTAAAAACATCGCTCAAAGACAACAACTGATCTGAAAGCAAAGAGCCTCGGACAACGAAATGTCCGGGGCTTTTTTGTGTACGAAAAGAACGCTCCGGAAAATCCGGAGCGTTCTCGATTTCTGAATCAGCTCAATGTAACTTTTTTCATAACCTGATCAACGAGAGGTCTGTCCATATGATTCACATCAACGGAAGCGATTTCATCCACAACATCCATCCCTTCGGTCACTTTACCGAAAGCGGCGTAAGCGCCGTCCAGATGGGGAGCGTCTTTGTGCATGATAAAAAACTGGGAACCGGCGGAATTGGGATCCATCGCACGAGCCATGGAAATGACACCACGGGTATGTTTCAGCGGATTCTGAAAACCGTTCTGAGCGAATTCACCGTGGATGTTATAGCCGGGGCCGCCCATACCGGTACCGTCGGGACAACCACCCTGAATCATAAAACCACTGATCACGCGGTGAAAAATCAGGCCGTCATAAAAACCTTCCGACACAAGTTTTTCAAAATTTTTAACGGTTTCCGGAGCGGCGGAAGGATCCAATTCGATCACAATCTTTTTGCCGTTTTCCATTTCAATCGTTACCATAATATAAACACCTCATTTTTAAAATTAAAGGCCGATTTTTTCCGCAATTTCCTTAATGGCAACTTTAATTGCGGAATCTTCCGGCAGACTTACGATAGCTTTACCGTCGCAGTCATAGTCATAAACAAGTTCATCACTGGGCACAACGCCGAAAAGATTCAGTTTGCGGTTTTCAACTTCTTCTCTTGTGCCTTCGCTCAGTTTCCCATCGGGAGCGCGGTTCACGATCAAGCCCATCTGCTCGGGTTTGATATTCAATTCTTCCACAAGATCCGCAATGCGGGAAGCCGCCTGAATCCCTCTTCTGGAGCAATCACTGACCAGAATAATAGTATCAATCTTTGAGAGCAGACCACGGCTGATATGTTCCATTCCCGCTTCGTTGTCAACGACAACAAAAGGATAATTATCCTGAATGGAGTTCAGCTGACGCTGAAGCAGACTATTGACAAAGCAATAACAGCCGGCACCCTGGGAACGCCCCATCACCAACAGATCAAAATTCTCTTCTTCCGTTAAAGAAGCGAAAAGTTCTTGTTCCGCGTATACATCTTTGGACATATTGGAAGGAACTTCACTCTTCAAAGAAGACGCTTTTTTCATTTTTTCACGGATTTCACCCAGGGTCTGTTTTGCTTCCACGCCGAGAACTTCATTTAAATTGGAATTGGAATCCGCATCAACGGCCAGAACCGGCGTTTTCCCCTGATCGCAGAGATATTGAATAAGCAAACCGCAAAGAGTCGTTTTCCCTACGCCGCCTTTACCGGCGACTGCAATTACATGAGACATATTGTACCTCCTATATATAAAAATAACCAACAGAAATCAGTTTTACATATAGTATAACCGTTTTTATCTGATTGATATAGCATAATTTTATGATAATAATTTATTCATTTAATAAATCTTTATAGCTTCTGATGAAACGGTCACAATACTTCCCGATAAATTCCTCGGATGGGTTCTGCCAGGGATCCTCGATACCGTAGCATACAAAACCGGCGTCATGGGCGGTTTTCATGCAATAGGGCGCGTCCTCAAAAACAACGGCGTCCTTTTTTTCAACACCGGTGTTTTTCAGACAATCCTCATAAATATCGGGATGATCTTTCGTGGCACCGACTTCCGGAACGGTTACGATATAATCAAAGTACTTCAGAACATCGAATCGTTCCAAAACGGCTTCGGCCATATAACGATCGGTCAAAGTGGCAAGGCAGATCTTCACGCCTTCTTTATGAAGGAAGGCAAGATATTCCCGGACATACGGTTTAATCTCAATCTCGTGCTGATATAAATAAAAGATGTACTTTTCCAACGAATCGGTGAGTTCCCCGGCGGTCATTCCCAGATCAAGCCGATCTGTCACATAAGCAATCGCATCGGCAAAGCTCATCTTGTAGACCTCTTCATTGAGCTCTTTATGATTTGGTACATCCATCTTTTCCAGATATCGCGATAAGACGGTCCGCCACATCCACATTGAGTCCAGCAGCGTTCCGTCCAGATCAAAGATAGCAGCTTTCATATTTCTTCCATATACAAAGACAGGCGGCAGAAGATCTGCCGCCTGTATTCGCTTAAATTACATCATGCCTGCGGGCATACCACCGGCGGGAGCTGCGGGAGCGGGAGTTTCAGCTTTGGGGATGTCAGCAACAACGGTTTCGGTTGTCAAGAGCATAGCGGCAACGGAAGCGGCGTGCTGTAAAGCGGAACGGGTTACTTTCGCAGGGTCAACGATACCGGCTTCGAACATGTTGATATACTGATCGGTAGCGGCGTTGTAACCAATGTTCACTTCGGCTTCTTTCACTTTTTCGGCAACGATGGCGCCTTCTTTACCGGCGTTGTTGGCGATCTGTTTTACGGGAGCTTCCAAAGCTCTGTAAATGATGTCCACACCGGTTTTGATGTCGCCTTCGGCTTCCACAGCGGCAACGCAGGGAAGAGCATCGATCACGGCAGTACCGCCACCAGCTACGATACCTTCCTGAACAGCGGCTTTGGTAGCGGCCAGAGCATCTTCAATGCGGAGTTTCTTTTCTTTTAATTCGGTTTCCGTGGAAGCGCCGACTTTGATCACGGCAACGCCGCCGGCCAGTTTGGCAAGACGTTCTTCAAGTTTTTCACGGTCGAATTCGGATTTTGTTTCTTCTCTCTGTTTTCTGAGCATCGCGATTCTTTCCGCAATGTTTTCATCACTGCCGCCGCCGTCTACGATGGTGGTGGTTTCTTTGGTCACTTTAACCTGACGGGCAGTACCGAGCATCGCCATGGTGGCGTTTTCAAGTTTCAGGCCGACTTCGTCGGAAATAACCTGACCGCCGGTAAGAATGGCGATATCTTCGAGCATGGCTTTTCTTCTGTCGCCGAAGCCGGGAGCTTTTACAGCGCAGCAGGAGAATACGCCGCGGAGTTTGTTCAGAACCAAGGTGGTGAGAGCTTCGCCTTCGATATCATCAGCAATGATCAGAAGCTGTTTGCCGCTCTGAGCAACCTGTTCGAGGATGGGCATAACTTCCTGAAGGTTAGAGAGTTTTTTATCGGTAATGAGAACGAGGGGGTTATTGAGAACGGCTTCCATTTTATCGTTATCGGTCATCATGTAAGCGGATACATAACCTCTGTCGAACTGCATACCTTCAACCAGTTCATAAGTGGTTTCTCTGCCCTGGCTTTCTTCAACGGTGATAACACCGTCGTTACCGACTCTGTCCATGGCTTCCGCGATCAAAGCGCCGATCTGAGGATCGTTGGCGGAAACGGAAGCAACCTGAGCGATGTCTTCTTTGGAATCAACTTCTTTGGCGTTCTTTTTGATGCCTTCGATGGCAGCGTCAACAGCGAGTTCGATACCTTTTTTCAGACCCATGGGATTTGCGCCGGCGGCAACGTTTTTGAGACCTTCGTTGATGATGGCCTGAGCGAAAATGCAGGCGGTGGTGGTACCGTCACCGGCAACATCGTTGGTTTTGGTAGCAACTTCTTTCACCAGCTGAGCGCCGATGTTTTCGATATTGTCTTCCAGTTCGATTTCTTTGGCGATGGTAACACCGTCATTGGTGATCAACGGAGAACCGTATTTTCTTTCGAGAACAACATTGCGGCCTTTGGGCCCTAAAGTAACTTTAACAGCGTTGGCAAGAGAATCAACGCCTCTCTGCAGAGCATATCTTGCGTCTTCTTTGAAAACGATTTGTTTAGCCATTTTAAATTTCCTCCTGTTTTCTGATTAGTCGATAACGGCGAGAACGTCGTTAACTTCCATAATGAGATATTTTTTATCGTCTACTTTTACTTCGGTGCCGGCAAATTTGGAATAAATGACTTTATCCCCGGCTTTTACTTCTTCAACTTTGGCACCGACAGCAACGACGGTAGCTTCGAGGGGTTTTTCCTTCGCAGTATCCGGAACAAAAAGACCGCACTGGGTTTTTTCTTCTTTTACTTCGGGAACTTCCAATAATACTCTTTCACCTAAAGGTTTTACACTCATCATGATACCTCCTTAAAAATATATCATAAATTATCAAGTCTTATTAGCACTCACTCTTCCCGAGTGCTAATAATATTATACAACGTTTTTTGGCAATGTCAAGGGTTCACGGAAAGTTTTCGGAAATTATTTCCACTGAATTCGCTTTCCTCAAAAAGAATTCATCCGCGGCTTACAGAATATGCCGCTTTTTCCGTAATAATGAAATCCATCGGAAAATCGTGAGGCTCGGGATATACGTTTTCCAGCAATTGCAGCTCATAACAAACGGCGATCTTCTGACACTCTTCGCGCGTTCTCGGCAGATAGCGATCGTAAAATCCACCGCCGAAACCAAGACGGGCTCCGTTTTTATCAAAGCCGACACCGGGAACAATCACCGCATCCAGAACTTCAGGATCAACAAAACGGCGGGTTTCTTTTTTCGGCGCCAATATACCAAAGGTACCCTCCTCAAGATCATTTTCCGGATCAACAAGCAAAGATGCCTCCATAATCCCCTTTCCGGTACAGACCGGCACATATACAGAACAATGCTCTTCCATTAAATAAGAAATATAAGATGAAAGATTACACTCATTTCCCGTAGCCAGATAAACCATGACATGAGATAAGCCGCTAAACTCTTTGAGACGGCGGCAAACGGCAGCGCTCTTTTCCTCTACATCCTGACATTTAAGTGCACCGCGAAGAGATAACAGTTTTTTACGGGTTTCTTTTTTCTCCATTGGAGCCTCCAAAAAAAATTTTCTGTAGTTTTTATCTTTATTCTTATAATGTATATTTTCACAAATTAAAAACTTCCTCAGCAGGTAATATTAATTCACCTGCTTAATATCATGGTTTTTACGAATAATTCACCAAGCAGGCATTATTATATTTTATAAAAAAATTTATCCACATTGGGATTCTATCATCAAAACTTTATCACGACATAAAACCGAGTTATCAAAAAAATTATGCACATTATCCACATTTTAGAAGGCGAATCTGTTTGTGAATAATATGCAAATTTTTAGTATTTTTGATTATTTATTCATTTTGTAAAGGCATATTT
>JBJDXI010000100.1:0-2002 GCA_051866595.1 Clostridia bacterium | reverse complement strand
TACTCTGAAGGGTGGCCTGTACACAGTCGGCCATCATCACGATGGCGCTTTCCCTTGTCTGAGGCGTGGGGAAGGGATAGGAAAAATCTTCCTCGGTGACATTGTCACCTTGTTCTTTCGCTTTATGATAAAAATATTTAATGACACTGTCGCCGTGATGTTCGGCGATGATATTGACCACTTCATCGGGGAGACCGTATTCTTTGGCCATTTCAATGCCGTCCTTCACGTGGGAAACGATGATCAGCGAAGACATGGCCGGAGAAATCTTATCGTGGGGATTGTTCCCCGGTTCCTGATTCTCCGTAAAGTAGATCGGCCGTTCCAGTTTACCGATGTCGTGATAGTAAGAAGCTACCCGGACAAGGAGGGAATCGGCGCCGATGGCGTCGGCGGCGGCTTCCGCCAGATTCGCAACAAGAATACTGTGGTAATAAGTTCCCGGCGCTTCGGCCATGAGTCGTTTGATCAAAGGATGCCCCGTAGAGGACAGCTCCATCAGCTTCATCGGCGTAGAAAGCTTCAGCGAATTTTCCAGCAGGGGAATACTGCCCAAAGCGATAAACGCCGAAAGCAGGCCGCCCATGAACCCCACGGCGCCGCCGATCAGCACAGTACGGAGAGACTGTTCCCCGATCATGCCAAGAATCAGAATCAGCAGAGCGTTAATGAGCCCCAGATAGAGGCCGAAGCTCACCACCTGATAACGCTCGCGGATGCGGCCCACGGCATAAATCGTGAACAGCGACGAACAGGCCGCCACAATGAGATAAGCCGGTTGATTCAGTAAAAGCAGGGACATGAGAATCCCCGAAAACGTCGTAGCGATAAAGGCCAGACGCTGATTGGTCAAAGTAGTAAAGATCAAAGCCACCGAAGAGAGGGGCAGCAGATAACCAAGAACGCTGTGAAGGGTGCCCGAGGACTCGGTCACCAGCAGCATAATAACTTGACAGATCACCAAAAAGGAAACGATAACCGAACCGATCAGCAAAATCCCTTCCCGTTCAAAAGCGTAAAAGGGGAAATAGCGCCGACAGTACAAAAACAGCATCATATAGAGGAAAAGCACAAAAAGAGCCACGCCGAGGAAATAGGCAACGCCCTTCCCTTCCGCGAGCATCCCTGCTTTTTGCAGCGCTTCCATCTGTTCCGCCGTAATTTCGGTGCCTTCATCAATAATCTTTTCACCGGAGCGCACCGTCACTTCCACGGGCTGAATTTCCGCCACCCGTTTCGCCGTAACGGCTTCGGTTTCATCTTCATCCAGAACATAGTTGGCTTCGACGTTCAGCGTACTGACAATGGCTTTCGCCGCCACTTTCTCATCTTCATTGAAGCCCTCATCGATCCAGCTGTTAAGGTCATTGATAAAGGCGTCCAGATCCGTTTCTTTGATCCCTTCGGCGTAAGAAGAGACGAAATAGGAGCGCAGAGCCGAGGCCACGCTGTTGATTTCCGACAGGGAAAGATTATTCAGAGAAGCCTCGTAAACCGCCGCCGTATCACCGTCACCAAACAGGCCTTTATAGATCGAAACAACGGTCTCACTGCCGGAATCGGGTTCCTTTTTGATGGCCGTCATTTTATCCACAAAACCATCAATCTGCTCATTGAGATTGTTCAGCTTGGTGTTGTCCAACGTATATACGTCATTCACCGCCGCCTCGATTTCAGCCACGGCCTTATCATAAGCCACGTCGCTGATATAGGAAAAGGTCGCCCCTTCATAGATCAGCGATTCCGAGGCGATGTCCCCGACCTCATAAGATTTGCTGGAGCTCACAGAGCCAATGGCCAGAATTACCACGGTGGCAGCGAAAAAGGCCACCCAATACCAGATGCGTTTGGTATCAATCAGTTTTTTACGAAGATCTGCTGTAAAGAAGCTGCCGGCGGAAAAAAGCTGACGCCGGGATTTATTTTTTATCATGTTTTTCTGCCCTTTCGTAGGCATTGATAATTTTTTGCACCAGAGGATGGCGAACAACATCGAGATGAC
>JBJDXI010000099.1:0-10252 GCA_051866595.1 Clostridia bacterium | reverse complement strand
AACCGAAGATCAGATTGTGGAAGTGGCCAAAGCCGTGAAAGCCGCCGGCGCCACCATTCTCCGGGGCGGCGCTTTCAAACCGAGAACTTCGCCCTACGCTTTCCAAGGACTGGGTTCCAACGGCATCGAACTGCTGAAACTGGCCCGAAAAGAAACGGGGCTTCCCATCGTTACCGAAATTATGGACGCTTCCCAGTTGCCCCTTTTCGATGATATTGACATCATTCAGGTCGGCACCCGGAATATGCAGAACTTCAACCTTCTGAAAATCCTCGGCCAGCAGGATAAACCCGTTATGCTGAAACGAGGGATGTCCTCGACCTATGAAGAATGGCTCATGAGCGCCGAATACATCATGGCCGGCGGCAATCAAAACGTTATCCTCTGCGAACGGGGCATCCGCACTTACGAAAAATACACCCGCAACACCTTAGATCTGGCCGCCGTTCCCGTACTGCGCCGCCTGACCCACCTGCCCATCGTCATCGACCCCAGCCACGCCACAGGGAAATCGGCACTGGTTCCCACCATGGCCACGGCAGCGGTGGCCTCGGGCTGTGACGGACTCATCATCGAAGTCCACAACGACCCGGAACACGCATGGTGCGACGGTCCCCAGTCCCTCCGCCCCGAAGCTTTCGCCGATCTCTCCGGCAAACTTCATAAGCTCCATCAATTCATGAAAGAGGAGGGCATCAACGCATGAACATCGGCATTATCGGCCTCGGCCTCATCGGCGGTTCCCTGGCCAAAAGCATCAAAGCCCAGACCGCTCACAGCGTCGTCGGCATCGACCTCAACAACGAAACCATGACACTGGCCCGGCTCTGCGGCGCCATCGACGGCGTCCTCGACAAGGACACCGTGAGCGGCTGCGATCTGCTCTTTCTGGCCTTGTCCCCTCAGGCCGCCATCGACTGGGTCAAAGACAACGCGAGCGAGATTTCCAAAACCGCCACCATCATTGATATGTGCGGCGTCAAACGCGTCGTCTGCAAGGAACTCTCCGCCGTGGCCGAAGAAAACGGCTTTGCCTACATCGGCGGCCACCCCATGGCCGGGAAAGAACGGGGCGGCTTCGTAAACTCCAGCGACGACCTCTTTGTCGGCGCTTCCATGATCCTGACCCCCGACGAAAAAACCGACATCGCCACGCTGGAACAGTTAAAAGCTTTCTTCACCGATCTCGGTTTCTCCAATATTACCTTTACCACACCGGAAGAACACGACAGCATCATCGCCTATACTTCCCAGCTGGCCCATATTACCTCCAGCGCCTATGTAAAAAGCCCCACCGCCCAGATGCGCCGGGGTTTCTCCGCCGGCAGTTTCAAAGATATGACCCGTGTGGCACGGCTCGATGAAGTCATGTGGACCGAACTTTTCCTCGACAACGCCGACCACCTATCCCATGAGCTGGAAGGCCTCATCGAACATCTCAACGAATACCTCGCCGCCCTGAAAAGCGGCGACGCCGATACCCTCCGTCAGCTTTTAAAAGACGGGAAAGAAAAGAAAGCGACGGCCGGAGGCAACTGATATGGAGACCCGAACCATCCGCATCCATACTGAAAAAGAATACGATGTCCGCATCGGCGGCGGCCTCTTAAAGCAATGCGGCCCACAGATCGCGGAAGTGATCTCCCCCTGCCGCGTCGCGGTGATCAGCGATTCCAACGTGGCGCCCCTCTATCTGGAAACAGCGGTCACTTCCCTGAAAGAAGCCGGCTTTGAGCCTTACTCCTACGTATTTCCCGCCGGAGAAGCCTCAAAAAATATCCATACCCTCAGTGACATTCTGGAATTTTTGGGAGAGATCCCTCTGACCCGTTCCGACTGCGTCATCGCTTTGGGCGGCGGCGTCACCGGAGATATGGCGGGCTTCGCCGCCGGCGTGTTCTTACGGGGCATCCGTTACGTTCAGATGCCCACCACATTTCTGGCGTCGGTGGATTCCTCCGTCGGCGGCAAAACCGCCGTCAACCTCAGCGCCGGTAAAAATCTGGCCGGCGTCTTTCTCCAGCCGGAGCTGGTGCTATGCGATACCGACACCTTTGAGACATTAAGCGATGAAATCTTCGCCGACGGCACCGCCGAAGCCATCAAAACCGCCGTTCTCGGCGGGAAAGAGATCTTTCCCCTTTTTGAAGAAGGAAACCTCAAAGATCACCTCATCGACATCATCTCTTTCTGTGTCGGTGAAAAAGGCCGCATTGTCACCGAAGACGAAAAAGAAAGTGGTCTCCGTCAACTGCTGAACCTCGGTCACACCATCGGCCACGCCATTGAGAAATGCAGTCATTTCACCATCACCCACGGTCATGCCGTGGCGGCGGGCATGGCCATGATCACCCGGGCCGCCGACGCTTTGGGCTGGACGAAGGAGCCCTTAAGCGAAAAGATCACCGGAGTTCTGAAAAAGAATCAGCTGCCCACGGCGGTAAACTTCACCGCCGAAGAGCTGTATCAAGGCGCCCTGGCCGATAAAAAACGCCGGGGAGATCAGCTGACGCTGGTCATTCCCGAAGAGATCGGCCGCTGTGTCACCAGAACCGTAAAAATAACGGAACTCGAGAAAATCATCCGCGCCGGAGAGGAGGAAAAAGCATGAATATCGTCATCGACCCCTCCCCGCTGTCAGGTGCGGTCCCGGCCATTCCGTCAAAATCCGTGGCCCATCGTATGCTGATCTGCGCCGCCCTGGCCGATCGCCCCACCACACTGAATATTCCCCAGACCTCCGACGACATTAACGCCACCGCCGGCTGTCTGAAAGCCCTCGGTGCCGGTGTTACCATCAATGAGGTGGATTACATCATCGATCCCCTCGCCCAAACCGAAAGCACACCACGGTTGGATTGCGGCGAAAGCGGCTCCACCCTGCGGTTTTTATTGCCTGTTGCCGCCGCCGTCGCGGATCGGTGCGGCTTTGACGGCCACGGACGCCTTCCCGACCGCCCTCTTTCCGATCTGACCGGCGTCATGAGAGAACACGGCGTTTCCTTCAACGCCGAAAAACTGCCCTTCACCATCAACGGACGGCTCCGGGGCGGGATTTACCGCCTGCCGGGAAATGTCAGTTCCCAGTACATCACCGGTCTCCTGCTGGCTCTTCCCCTCTGCGAGGAAGACAGTGTCATCGAATTGACCACAGCGCTGGAATCGGCGTCTTACATTGATATTACCCTGTCGGTGCTGAAAACCTTCGGCATCGACATTCACTGTGAGGAAAACCGCTACTTCATTTCCGGAAAGCAGGTTTTCCGCTCGCCAGGGATTCTTCCCGTAGAGGGAGACTGGTCCAACGCCGCCTTTTTCCTGACAGCGGCGGCGCTGAACAACAAAATTTCCATGACCGGACTGAACCCGGATTCCGCCCA
Source organism: Clostridia bacterium (assembly GCA_051866595.1). Lineage (GTDB taxonomy): Bacteria > Bacillota > Dehalobacteriia > UBA7702 > UBA7702 > UBA7702. The sequence continues at coordinate 6,872 of JBJDXI010000099.1, read as the reverse complement.
GGGCGACCGCAAAATCATCTCTCTGCTGGAGCAGTTCGGCGCGAAAACCCGGCAGGAAAAGGGACGATTATCTTTGACCGCGAATCAGCTCAAGGGCTGTACCATCGACATTCAGGACACCCCGGATCTTCTGCCGGTGCTTTCCGTAGCGGCGGCCTGGGCCGAAGGAAAGACCACCTTCATCAACGCCGCCCGTTTACGGCTCAAGGAAAGCGACCGTCTGGCTTCCTCCGCGGCGATGATCGAAAACCTCGGCGGCCGAGCCGAGGCCGAAGAAGACCGCCTCACCGTCTACGGCACCGGACTCACCGGCGGCACCGTGGACAGCTGCAACGACCACCGCATCGCCATGGCCGCGGCCATCGCGGCGACAAAATGCAAAAAACCGGTAACGATTCTCAACGCCGAAGCCGTTAAAAAATCGTATCCCGGATTTTATAACGATTATAATAAGACAGGAGGCAAAGCCTATGTCCTCTGAATGGGGCAATCTGCTCAAAATTTCCGTTTTCGGAGAATCCCACGGCGACGCCATCGGCGTTACCGTTCAGGGACTTCCCGCCGGCGAAACCATTGACATAAAAGCCCTTTCCTCTTTTATGAGCCGGCGGAAACCGGGAAAAAACAGCCTCTCCACACCGAGAAAAGAAGACGACGCGCCACTGTTTCTCTCCGGCCTCAACGGCGACTGCCTCAACGGCGCGCCCCTCTGTGCCGTCATTGAGAATACCAACACCCGCTCCAAAGATTACAGCGGCTTTGAAAATACCCCCCGGCCGGCTCACGCCGACTATACCGCCGCGGTCAAATGGCAGAAAAAAAGCGATTTCCGGGGCGGCGGCCATTTTTCCGGCCGGCTCACGGCGCCTCTCTGCATCGCCGGAGGCATTGCCAAACAGATTCTTTCCCGCCAAGGGATTGAAATCGGCGCTCATATCCGCTCCGTAGGACAGTTCTACGACGATCTTTTTCCGCTTTACCCCTCAAAGGAGCTCTTTGATACCGTGGCAAAAAAAGATTTTCCCGTTCTCAACGATGAAAAAGGCGAACAGATGCGGGAAGAAATTTTAAAAGCCAAAGAAGATCAGGACTCCGTCGGCGGCACCGTTGAATGTGCCGTCATCGGGATGGACGCCGGCTTCGGCGGGCCCCTCTTCGGCGGAATCGAAGGCCGCCTGGCCTCAGCGCTCTTCGGGATTCCCGCCGTAAAGGGCGTGGAATTCGGTTCCGGATTTCAGGGCAGTACCTGCCGGGGATCGGAAAATAACGACGCTTTCTGCTTCGATGAGAACGGCAATGTCGCCACCGTCACCAATCACTGCGGCGGCATTTTAGGCGGCATCAGCGACGGAATGCCCATCGTTTTCGATGTGGCCTTCAAACCGACCCCTTCCATCGGCAAACCTCAGCAAACCGTGGATCTTCTCAAAAAAGAAATCACCGAAATTTCCATCGGCGGACGCCACGATCCCTGCATTACCCATCGGGCCGTTCCCGTCGTGGAAGCCGTTGCCGCCATTGTCCTCCTTGATCTTATACTGACGGAAAGGAACACCCATCATGGAAATATCTGAAATCCGAAATAAAATCGAACCCATCGATGATCAGCTTCTGGAGCTCTTTTTGAAACGGATGGATCTCATCGAGGAAGTTACCAACTATAAACGGGAAAATCATATGCCCATCAATGATTTCGCCCGAGAAAGAGAAATCCTTTCCCGGATTACCAAAGACGTTGGCGACAGGGAAATGTACGTTCACCATTTTTTCACCAATCTCTTCCAGCTTTCCAAAGCGCGGCAGAGAGAGATGATTTCCACCCCTTCCAATCTGCGCAGTATTATTGAGCAGGCTCTTGCCAACGGCGACGACGTTTTCCCCAAAAGCGGAACCGTCGCCTGCCAGGGCATGGAAGGTTCCAATTCTCAGGTTGCCGCGGAAAAAATGATGCCCCGGGGCAACGTCACCCATGTGAAAAGTTTCGACGCCGTTTTTGAAGCGGTGGACAGCGGTCTCTGCAAATACGGCGTACTTCCCATTGAAAACAGCTCCAACGGCTCCGTCCGGGGCGTTTACGAATTGCTTCAGAGTCACCGGTGCTATATCATCGGCAGTACCAAGCTGTTCATCCGCCACGAGCTGCTGGCCAAACCCGGCACCAAACTGGCGGACATCCGCACCATCTACTCTCATGAACAGGCCATCGGCCAATGCAGCCGCTTCCTCAATGAAATGGGAGAACAGGTCACCGTTATTCCCTGCAGCAACACGGCGGTAGCCGCGAAAAAAGTGGCGGAAAGCGACGATCCCCACGCCGCCGCCATCGCTTCTCATGGATGCACCGAAATTTACGGACTGGAAACGGTCTGCAAGACCATTCAGAACAGCGATAACAACTACACCCGCTTTATCTGCATTTCCAAGGAACCGCGGATCTTCGCCGGCGCCAACCGCATCAGCCTCGTCATCAACTGCAACAACAAACCCGGCGCCCTTTACGACATCCTTTCCAAGCTGGCCATTATGGACATCAACATGAACAAGCTGGAAAGCTGCCCCGTCATCGGCAGTGATTTTGAATTCAGCTTTTTCCTGGACATCGACGCCTCGGTGAAAGAACCCGGCCTCATCTCCCTCCTGGAGGAGCTGGAACGGATCTGCGCCCAATTCGCCTTCCTCGGCAACTACACGGAAGTATAAAACTATGAGCAAACAGATTTACGGCCTTCTCGGCCGCACCCTGGGCCACAGCTATTCTCCCGCCATCCACAAAGCCTTCGGCCTCCCGGATTACCGCTTGATCGAGAAGGAACCCAATGAGCTGGCCGCCTTTCTGCGAAGGGATGATCTGGGAGCGGTCAATATCACCATCCCCTATAAGATCGACGCCATGAAGCTCTGCGATGATCTTTCGGAAACCGCCCAAGCCATCGGCAGTGTCAACACCGTCGTCCGACAAAAGGACGGCAGACTTTTCGGCCACAATACCGACGCCTTCGGTTTTCACTACATGGCGAAACGAGCCGGCATTTCTTTTCAAAACCGAAAAGTGGTAATTTTAGGCGGCGGCGGCGCCTCCCTCACGGCGCAGCACATCGCGGAAAACGAAGGCGCGAAGGAGATCATCGTCGTCGACCTGGACCGGGAAAACAATTACGAAAATATTGACCGCCACTACGACGGAGAAATCATCATCAACGCCACACCGGTGGGGATGTATCCCCAAAACGGCAAAAGCCTCATCGATCTGAAACACTTTTCCCGGTGCCGGGGTGTTCTGGATATGATTTATAACCCCCGGCGCACGGCATTGCTGATGCAGGCGGAAGAAGCGAAAATTCCCTTTTCCGACGGTCTTCCCATGCTGGTCGCCCAGGCCAAAACCGCGGAAGAAACCTTTTTCGGCAAAGCCATCCCAGATGAAACCATTCCCGAAGTTCTTTCCCTGCTGAGAAGAGAAACGGAAAACATCATTCTCATCGGTATGCCCGGCTGCGGCAAAACCACCGTCGGCAGGGCCCTGGCGAAAATAACGGGAAAGGATTGTATTGACATCGACGAGGAAATCGAAAAAGACGCCGGGAAAACCATTCCCGAAATTTTTGAGACAATGGGTGAAGCCGCTTTCCGCGAAGTGGAACAAAAAAAGATTGCCGAAGCCGGCGCTTTCAGCGGCAAAATTATCACCACCGGCGGCGGCGCCGTCAAAACAGAAGAGAATTATCCGCTCCTTCACCAGAACGGCCGCATCTATCATTTGAGAAGAGATACCGCCGCGCTGGCGAGAAAGGGCCGTCCCCTTTCCGCTCACGCCGATCTGAAAGAGATGGAACAGCGGAGAGCTCCCCTTTACCGCCGGTTCCGCGACGCGGAAATCGACAACAACGGCGCGCCGAAGGAAACCGCCGAAAAGATTTGGAGGGATTTTTGTGCATATACTGGTCATTAACGGCCCCAACATCAACTTTTTAGGGAAAAGAGAACCGGAAATTTACGGAAACCGCAGTTACGAAGATCTGCTGGAGACCATCCGGGCCGAAGCGGCGGCTCATGACGTCACCGTGGAATTTTACCAATCCAATCACGAAGGAGATCTCGTCGACGCTATTCAGAACGCCTATCAGCGGGCCGATGGCATCATCATCAATCCGGCGGCTTACACCCACACCAGCGTCGCTCTGCTGGACGCCGTAAAAGCCGTGGGTATCCCCACAGTGGAAGTTCACCTTTCCGATCCCGACACCAGGGAGGAATTCCGTAAAATTTCCTATATCCGGGCCGCCTGCGTCCGGACGTTCAAAGGATACGGCTTTGACAGCTATATCAAAGCCCTGCGTTATCTCATTGACCATTCTGAATAAAAAGCCATACAAAAAACACCTCTTGTATCGGATTTTCGGATACAGAGGTGTTTTTTATGAATTTCTATATTCCGTTTCCATCACGAAACGGCTTTTCTTTGCTTTACGATGGCATCATGCTTACCCGTCAGATCTTTTCCTCTTCCAGCCGTTTCTGCATTTCACCGATTCGTTCTTCCCGCTTCGCCCGTTCTTCATCGGTTTCAAAATAGGCTTCAATTTCCGCTCTCGTCATCGAGCCGAAATCCTTCAGCATCCATTTTGTGGAACCGATAATGGCGATAACCACAAGAATCATCACAGGAATGGAAGTGAGAATTACCACCGCCGTACAGCTGGATGTACCGGCCCCGGCGCCGAGGATACAGAGAGGAGAAACCGAAAGGAGGCAAGCCCAGAAAAGGCGAAGGCCTTTGTGGGGATCACTGTTCACTCCGACATTCCGTTGAGTCGCCGCCGCCATAGTGTAAGCCGAGGAGTCCATCGTCGTGACGAGAAGGACGAAGGTTCCCAAAAACCAGATGGCGATAATCAGCTTCGGCGCCGGCAGCGTCGCCGTGAGGGTATCACTGATAAAAGTAAACTCATCCCAGGTATTGTAAAATGCGTCCAACGGAGTGTTCCCTGTGCCAAGTGTGCTCCAGTCAAAATTGACATACGTGCTTAATCCGTTCCCGGTAATAATCCCGAAAAAGATAATATCGGCAACAAAACCGGCAACAACCGTCGTCAAAATGATGCTGCGGATGGTGCGTCCTTTGGAGCATTTGGCGATGAAAATCCACATCACCGGAGCCAGCCCCAGCCACCAGGCCCAGTAAAAGACGGTCCATTCCATGGCAAAATTCGTTCCGAATTCCGTCTGCCCCGGTCCGAGGTTGAACAGCATGGCAAAGAACTGCTGGAACTGTAAACCGATGGAATGAGTTGTGACATTGATCATATATCCGGTATTGCCCAGCACCAGAATGAGTCCGAGCATCACCGCGCAAAAGATAATACAGAGCTTGGATAAGTTCAGAATCCCTTTTTCAATACCGGAACAGGCGCTCCAAGTAAATACGCCGGTTAAGACAAGAATGAGGATTACATTCATGGCGAAGTTCTCCGGCGTGCCGATGACCACATGGAGGAAATTAGTAATCATGGGAATCCCTGTTCCGTAAGTAATGGTCAGACCGCCGAGAATCCCGACGATAAAGATGATATTGATGACGGTACCGAGAATACCGTTGGTTCTCTTTTCACCGAAAACGCCTTCACAGCCTCCCTGTAAGGTAAGACCCGGTTTTTTCATTACATAGTAACGGTAACCGATGGGAATAATCCCCGCGGCATACACCGACCAGGCGGGAATCCCCCAATGGAAGAAGCTGTAGGCCAGCGAATTTTCTGCCATTTCCTCCACGCCCCAGCCGAAAGGCCACACATCGGTCCAGCAGATATATTCCGCCCACTCCACCGAAGGCCAGAAAATCATACAGGAACCCATGGCGGCGCAGAAGATCATGGCAGCGTATCCAAACCAGCCGAACTGGGGTTTACAGCGTCCCATGCGGATGCTGCCGTATTTGGATAAGGCCAGCCATAAAACGTAAAAGGTAATAGCGGCAACGATGATAATGAATACCCAGCCAAAATGATAAATAACCCAGCTTTTGGCCGTCCCCAGACCGGAGATTACTTTATCTCCGAAGAAGATGGTGCCGAATACAAGGGCGGCCATTAAAATCAGACTTGAAACGATAGTTACAAGATCGTATTTTTTACTCATAAAGAACCTCCTTTTGAATAACTCTTTTCTTGGGGAAGTTTCTTTATTTGAAAATTTGCCGTGTCTTTTGCGATATTTCCGTCAGTGCCAGCCAATTTGTATTTCAGATCACGGATATAAAGGATACGTCAAATTTCAATAATGAAACAAAATAAAACCTAAATAAATCATTTGAATCGTAAATTGTATCATATTTTTGCAGGAATACGATGATGATGGAATATATGTAACTTGAATATCGACACGAAACGTTCCCGAAGGATTTGATGGGGGTATCCTTCGGGAATCGCTTCATATATTAAGAATAATAGATTATTTGATGCCGAGTTCTTCTTCGCCTTCGGCAATCATATCTTCCAACATTTTTTCGGTTCCGGCAGGAAGCGGATCGGGTTTATGGTTTTCCAGAATGTATTTCGCTTCTTCTCTGGCACGTTCCAGAACGTCTTTTCCGCCCATAGCTTCCCAGCTTTCACGCATCCGACGGTCAAAGAGTTTCGGATCCGACTGTACTTTCTTAAAGTTTTCAAAGGTATGCATATTGGTTACAAATTCGCCGCCGATGCCAACTTCCTTGATGACATCTACCGCCATATTGTAATCGTCAACGTCAATCCCTTTTACCACATGTTTGATCATCATAGCGATCTCATCGTCAATCACGAGCTGAGCAAAGTCAAAAGTGATGCCCAATTCCAACATCCCGAGGCCGTAAATGACATTGGCACCTGCCAAAG
>JBJDXI010000098.1:0-10288 GCA_051866595.1 Clostridia bacterium | reverse complement strand
CGAAAAACCCTTTGCCGGGATGCGGATCAACATCTGCCTTCATATTGAAGCGAAAACCGGCTGTCTCGCTTTGGCCCTGAAGGAAATGGGCGCTGAAGTGGCTCTGGCCGGCTGCAATCCGCTTTCCACACAGGATGATGTCGCCGCGGCATTGGCCGATCTTGGGATTCATGTTTTCGGCATCCACGGCGCCGACGCGGAACTTTACGATGCCTGCATCCTTGCTTCTCTGGAAAACAAACCTCAGCTCATCATTGATGACGGCGGTGACCTCGTTCACATTCTTCATCATGACAAGAGAGAACTGCTGGAAGATATCATCGGCGGCTGTGAAGAAACAACGACGGGTCTCAACCGTCTTCGCGCCATGGCAGCCAAGGATGAACTGTATTTCCCCATGGTGGCGGTAAACGATGCCGATTGCAAGCATCTCTTTGATAATCGCTACGGCACCGGTCAGTCGGCATGGACTTCAATTATGTCCACCACCAATCTCCTTGTGGCCGGTCAGACCGTTGTGATCGCCGGTTACGGCTGGGTTGGTCGGGGCCTCGCTTTGAGAGCCAAAGCCATGGGCGCCAGAGTCATCGTAACGGAAATCGACGAAGTCAAAGCGCTGGAAGCGCTGATGGACGGCTACGATGTGATGCCCATGAAAGAAGCCGCCGCTCTCGGTGATTTCTTTGTAACGGCTACCGGTAACTGCGATGTTCTGCGCAAAGAACATTTTGAAGTGATGAAGGACGGCGCGGTCCTTTCCAACGCCGGTCATTTTGATGTGGAAATCAACAAAGAAGAATTGATGGAATTCACGGCGGAAGTCGTTCCTGCCCGTGAAAATATCGAAGAATACCGTTTGAAAGACGGCAGAAGCATCTTCCTGATGGGTGAAGGCCGTTTGGTCAACCTCGCCTGCGGCATGGGTCATCCGGTGGAAATCATGGATATGTCCTTTGCCGTGCAGGTCGGTTCCTTACTCTATCTCAAAGATCATGGCAAAGAATTGAAACCTGTTGTCAATCCGGTTCCCGAAAGCGTTGACCGTCAGATCGCTTCGCTGAAGCTCGACTCTCTCCATAAATCCATTGATGTTCTGACGGAAAAACAGGAAAAATACTGGCTGAATCGTTAAATTTCGCAAAGAAGGTGTTTTCATGCGGATCATTCAGAGTGAAGTCATCACCCAAACCATTGCGGAGCTTTGTAAAGACGCTTGTTACCATTTGGGCAATGATGTATTTGATAAAATAAGACAATGCCGTCAATGCGAAAAATCACCTTTGGGCGTGGATATTCTCAAACAGATCGAGGAGAATGCCGCCATTGCCGATGCCGATGATGTTCCCATCTGTCAGGATTGTGGCTTGGCCGTTGTCTTTGCCGAGATCGGTCAGGATGTTCATATTGAAGGCAGTTTTGAGGATGCTGTGAACGAGGGCGTGATCAAAGGATATGAAGAGGGATTTCTGCGGAAATCCACCTGTACACCGCTGTCCCGCGAGAATTACGGCAACAATGCTCCGGCCATCCTCCATATCCGCCTTGTGCCCGGAGATCAAATTCGTCTGACCGTTGCCCCCAAAGGTGGCGGCTCGGAAAATATGAGCGCGCTGAAAATGTTCGCTCCCGCCGCCGGACGGCAGGGGATTATCGATTTTGTTGTGGATACGGTGCGCAACGCCGGTCCCAATCCCTGTCCGCCCATTGTCATCGGCGTGGGAATCGGTGGTAACTTTGAGAGGGCACCATACCTTGCCAAAGAAGCGTTGCTACGTGATATTAACGACCAAAACGATGATCCCGTTTTTCGGGAAATGGAAGAAGAAATACTTGAAAAAGTCAATCGTCTGGGTATCGGTCCCGGTGGCCTCGGCGGGAGCACCACGGCACTGGCGGTTCATATCAACGAAGCGCCTTGCCATATTGCCTCTTTGCCCTGTGCGGTGAATATCAACTGCCATGCCGCGCGCCATAAAACAAAGGTGATTTGAAATGAGCAAAAAAATTCTGACTCCGCCGCTCAGCGACACGGAAGTGGAAAATTTAAAAATCGGTGATCTGGTGTATATCACCGGCACGATCTATACGGCCCGTGACGCCGCGCATAAGCGTCTTTGTGACCTGCTGGCCGAAGGAAAGGAACTTCCCGTGGATCTGAACGGGCAGATCATTTTCTATGCCGGTCCCGCACCGAAAAAACCGGGACAGGCCATCGGCTCCATCGGGCCAACGACCAGTTACCGCATGGATCCTTACGCCCCGACCCTCATGGAAAAAGCCGGCCTGAAAGGTATGATCGGAAAGGGAAAACGCAGTGATGAAGTAAAAAGTGCCATGGAAAAATACAACGCCGTTTATTTCGGCGCTACCGGCGGTATCGCGGCGCTTCTGGGCAAATGTGTAAAAAAAGCGGAAGTGATTCTCTACTCCGAATTGGGTCCCGAAGCCGTGCGCCGTCTGGAAGTGGAAGATTTTCCCGTGATCGTCATCAACGATTCCCAGGGCGGCGATTTGTATCAGGAAGAAATGAAAAAATATAATGAAGAAGTATAATCCAATCATTGAGTATGTTTATCCCGGCAGTCTCGCTGAGGAATACGGAATCCGGGGCGGGGAAAAACTACGGAGTGTCAATGGCGTCATGCTCCGTGATATTATTGATTATCAATATCTCACCGCGGAAAGCGATCTGACGCTGGAAATTGAAAATGCCGATGGTGAACTCCGTATAATCCATATGGAAAAAGATGATGACGATGATCTTGGTATCGGTTTTGAGAGTGCGGTTTTCGACGGTATTCGTAAATGCTGTAATCACTGCATTTTCTGCTTTGTGGATCAGATGATCAAAGGGCAGCGCGATACTCTCTACGTGAAAGACGATGATTACCGTTTGTCGTTTCTTTATGGAAATTATATCACCCTGACCAATCTTTCCGAAAGGGATTTTCAGCGCATCAAGGAACAGCGACTGAGCCCATTGTATATTTCTGTTCACTGCCTTGATGAAGCGATGCGGGAAACGATTTTAGGCCGCAAGGACAAACGACCCTTTGTGGAACTGCTAAAAGAACTCTCCGATTGTGGTATTGAGATGCACGGCCAGGTTGTGTTAGCTCCCGGCTATAACGACGGTAAGTATCTGAAAGAAACCATTGAGGGAATTGCCGCCATCGAAGGTTTCTCTTCTCTCGCTTTGGTTCCTGTGGGACTCACCAAATGTAAAAATTCGGCTTTACGTCCCTATCGTAAGGAAGAGGCCGAAGAGATCATCGATACCGCCGATGCTTACCGTAAAATCTATTTGGAGGAAAAGGGAACGCGGTTCGTCTGCTGTTCCGATGAATTTTACCTTCTCGCTGAAAGGGGGATTCCTCCCGAAGAAGAATACGAGGATTATCCTCAGATCGAAAACGGGGTGGGGTTGATCCGTCAATTTACCGAAGATTTTCTCTTCAGTGTGGAAGATCTCTCTGCCTTTGATGAACCCCGGTCTATCGGACTGATCACCGGTCATCACGGTGCCAAGGCCTTGAAAGCCGTCGTGGAACGGTTGAATGAGATTGAAAATCTCACGGTAAAGCCCATTGTTGTGGAAAACCGATTTTTTGGTGATACCGTCACTGTGACTGGACTGCTGACCGGTGGTGACATCATCGAAACTTTGAATAAAGTAAAGGAAGAAGGGACGGTTTATTTCCTTCCCGATGTCCTTTTGAAGCATCATACCGATCTGTTGCTGGATGATGTTTCCGTAGATGAAATTTCAGAAAAAAGCGGATGTGAAGTCCGCGTGATCGAAACTAGCGGCATGGCTTTAGCCGATGCCGTTGATGAGATCAGAGAGGAACGGATATGAAACCGATTTTAGCTCTTGTGGGCCGACCCAATGTGGGGAAATCCACGCTGTTTAACCGCATTATCGGCGAGCGGAAAGCCATTGTGGAGGATACCCCCGGTATCACCCGGGACCGCCTTTACGAAGATGCCGAATGGTGCGGCCATGAATTTATCTTGATCGACACCGGCGGGATTGATTTTGAGAATATCGAAAAAACCATCGAATCCCGTATTTATCAGCAGGTTCTGCTGGCTATTGAGGAAGCCGATGTCATTGTGATGGTTACCGACGGCAAAGCTGGTCTCACCGATGAAGATATGCGGGCCGCTTCGCTTCTGAAAAAATCGAAAAAGCCTATCATTCTGGCGGTGAATAAGATTGACCATTTCGATGATGTGGATTATTACGATTTTTACCGCCTTGGTATGGGTGATCCCATTCCCGTCTCTTCTCTCCACGGTATGAATACCGGTGATCTCCTCGATGCTGTCGTTGAGGCATTTCCGGCTTATGAGAAGGAAGAAGAGGATGATGATGTGATCCGTTTCGCCCTGATCGGCCGGCCCAATGTGGGAAAATCCTCTCTTTCCAACCGTCTTTTGGGTGAAGAGCGCACCATCGTTTCGGATATTCCCGGCACCACCCGGGATTCCATCGACTCGCCCTTTGAACGGGACGGACAGAAATATGTTCTCATTGATACGGCGGGGATGCGCCGCCGGGGCAAGATTCAGGAGACTACGGAAAAATACAGCATTATCCGTACCCTCCGCTCAGTGGATCGCAGTGATGTCTGCCTGCTCCTTCTCGACGCCAAAGACGGTATTACGGAACAGGATAAAAAAGTGGCCGGCTACGCCCACGAAGCGGGGAAGGGTGTGCTGATCGTTGTCAATAAATGGGACGCCATTGAAAAAGACGATAAAACCATGAAGAAATTTGAAGAGGACATTCGGGAAAACATGGCCTTTCTGAGCTATGCTCCCATTGTCTTTATCTCCGCATTAACGGGCCAGCGTACCCATCGTGTACTGGAATGGGTCAAATACATTTCCGAACAGCAGAATATGCGGATTCCTACCTCCAGATTGAATGAGGTTATCGGCGAAGCGTTGAGACTGAATCCGCCGCCGACGGATAAAGGGAAAAAATGCCGGATCCTTTACGGAACCCAGGTCGGCGTGAAACCGCCTAAATTCGTGATTTATGTGAATGAACCGGAACTGGTGCATTTTTCCTATGAGCGCTACCTTGTGAACCAGATTCGTCAGAATTTCGGCTTTGACGGCACGCCGATTTGGCTGCTGATCCGTAAAAACGGCGAGAAAGACTGATCGGAGGCGAATGAAATGGTACTTACAATTCTGGCTTTGGTCTCCGCTTATTTTCTCGGCGCGATTCCTTCGGCCTATATCATCGGTAAATGCCGTGGTATCAATATTATGGAACACGGCAGCGGCAATGTGGGAACCACCAACACCTTCCGGGTGCTAGGTCCCAAATACGGTTCCGTCGTCTTTCTGATGGATCTGGGCAAAGGCTTTATTGCGGCGATGATCGGCGGTCTGATCGGCGGTCAAACGCTTTCTGTGGTTGCCGGGCTGATCGCCATTGTGGCCCACACCTTTTCGATCTTTCTCCGTTTTAAAGGAGGGAAAGGGGTTGCCACCGGCGCCGGTGTGGTCTTCTGGTGGTGCCCGCCGGCGATCATCTGCGCTCTTGTCGTCTGGGCTATTGTGGCACTGGCTTCGGGTTATATCTCCCTGGCTTCCATTATTGCCTGCATCTGCTGCGTGATTTTCATGATCCCTTTCGGCGCCGCACTGCCTCAGGTCATCATCTGCGGCGTTGCGGTGGCTTTCATCATCTATAAACACAAAGCGAACCTGAAACGCTTGAAAAACGGCACCGAAAATAAAGTCGATTGGAAAAAAGCCTTCTCTAATTTAAAGAAGAAAAAAACACAGTGAAGATTTTGATTCTTGACAAAATCAGGAATCGAGAGTAAAATTTTAGTATAATTTCATACTTGATGTTATGGAACGGGGTGAAAATCCCCGACAGAATAACGGATGCCGTAAAGTGGAGTTCAGCACCGGGTATGCCATTGCGATCTTATCGTGAGAAGGTGGTGCGAATGATGAAACCAAGTCGGAATACTTGCATCAAGAGACACAACCCGTTTTTGTAAAAAGCCGTGCAAAATCTTGTGCGGTTCTTTTTTATTCATAATTGAATAATGTTTATCGTGTGCAAAATTCAGAGATGGATAACGTTGGATGTTATCCTGACTGTTTTTGCACTTTTTTTATTTATATTTATAAAAGAAGGAGATGAAAGAAATGGTATAGCATCGTGTGAACTCTCTGAAATTTTAAGAAAGGAATGAAAACATGAATAAGAAATTTTTTGCACTTCTTTGTATAGTTCTTTGTGTCTTCGTATTCAGCTGCGGAATCTCTGCGGCTGATGCCCCTTGGGACGGAACGGCAGACACATCATGGTATGATGCGGAAACAACCTCTTTTGAAATTGATACACCGGAAAAACTGGCCGGTCTTGCGGCGATTGTCAACGGTACGGCGGAAGGAATTAAAATAGATTCTTTTGCCGGCAAAACCATTACCCTTACCGCCGATCTGGATCTCGGCGGCGTACAGGCTCCCGACGGCTCCTATGTTGCCTTGACCAGTAAAAATTGGACTCCCATCGGGGAAGCCTTTATGAAGCCTTTCAGCGGCGAATTTAATGGCAACGGACATAATATTGCCAATTTATACATCAGCTCCACAATAGGTCGGCAAGGATTATTCGGTTTCGCCGGCGGAAACGCCAAAATCAAAAACCTGAATATTGTGAGCGGTTCTGTTACCGCAACCTCCGAAAGCGGCGCATTGCTTGGTTTTTCACACACAAGCAGCTCGGTGATCATTCTGAACTGCTCCAACGCGGCCTCGGTAAAAGGTACTTATGCTGTCGGGGGTCTTGTCGGTGCATTGAATTACAATAAAAGCTACATTGCGAACTGCTATAACAGCGGTACGGTTCAGGCCACCGGTTACGGTACCGGTGGTGTTGTCGGTACCCTTGCCTGCAGTATGGCAAATTGCTATAATGTCGGCAGTGTTTCCAATACGTTCAGTACCGGTCGTGTCGGCGGTGTTTTCGGCGATGTCAATGGTAATCCGATGCGCGTTTCCGGATGTTACAATGCCGGAGAGGTCTCTACGACCGGTGGGAGTCTCACCGTTATGATTGGCGGTGTTGCCGGACGTGGATATGATGGCAGCTGGTCAAAGGTGCCCGCCACCTTCGAAAACTGTTTTTATCTGAAAACTTCTGAAACAATGTTTGCCACCGGCGGCGATACCAGTGACCGTGCCGGTACGGCGGCCAAAACCGAAGCGGAATTAAAGACTTCGGCGGAAGCTCTCGGCAGCGGTTTTCTTACGGACAGCGATAATCTCAATAACGGTTATCCCATTCTGAAATGGCAGAAAAAAGTGGATGGCCGCTTCAATTACGATATGGATGAAACCGATGGTCTGGATATTACCGATGAAGGTATTCTCAATGCCGCCGCCGATGGATTTGAAGTACACCTGAATCACCTGCTGACCTATACGGTATTGGGTACTGCGGATTTTACCGTTACCGCCTCGGTAAAAGGTGAAAATTACCCGATTGAAAATCTCGCCGTAACGGTTTCTTCCGATGAGACGACGACAACGGTAAAATTTACATTTAAAACACTCCCGGCGGAAACACCGGCGGAGTACTTTGTTGCGTATCATAATAATCCGGCGAAAACCTTATCCTTTACCACGCCGGACAGTGATTATTGGCTTGGTTATGCCGCTTCCGGATTTGCCGGCGGCGACGGCAGCGCGGAAAATCCCTATCAGATCGCCACAGCGGAACAGCTGGCCTATTTCGATTATACAAACGATTCCTTTGAAAATCAGTTTGTTGTGTTGACGGCCGATATTGATATGGGCGGCAAAATCTGGGTGCCCAGAGATTTCAAAGGGAATTTTGACGGTCAGGGGCATACGATCTCCAATCTGAATATCAAAGGTTCGGTGAAAAGTGATTTCTGGGGTGGCCGTACCGGTTTCTTTGCCGATGTTGGAATCGTGACTACCAATGCCAAAATCAATTACATTCAGAATCTTACCTTTGACCATCCTACCGTTGACGGTACCGGCTCCACTTACACCGGTACATTGGCCGGGAGCGTAGGTTATTCGCGCATCGAAAACTGTCATGTCGTCGGCGGGAAAGTGGAAAACTGCGCCAATGAAGGCGGACTTATCGGTTGGGTTAATGTTCAGGATAGCAAAAATCTGAAAACGACCGTTCTCAGACGCTGCTCTTTTGACGGTGAAGTGATCGGTACCGGTAATGCCGCCGGTCTGGTTTGCCGCATTTATCAGGGGAATACCAGCAGCGGGAATGTGCTGATTCAGGATTGCTCCGTAAGCGGTTCCGTTCATACAAATTCATTTGCTGCCGGCATTTTTTCCTCCACCGGTTATATGAAACAGCTTACTGTGGATAACTGCTATGTCACCGCCGATATTATCGGATCTCGGAAAGCTTTTAAAGTCGGCGGTCTCGTGACGGGTATCACCTACAGCGGCAGTATGGCCATTGGACAGGTGACCATTTCGGACAGTGTTGCGGCCATGTCCGCGGTCAGTGACAACGGTGAGGTTACGACTACGAGCGGCCGTATTATTGCCAACGGTTCCGATGTGGAAGCGGCAGGGAAAGGTACTTTTACCAATACGTATGCCCTTGATTCCATGACGCTGAACGGTGTGATTCCTCAGGAAAGCGTCAACAACGGTACCAATGTTTCGTCGGCAACGTTGTCAACGAAAGAATTTTGGTCGGAAACATTGGGGTATGATTTCGGTGAAAACGGTAATTGGATCTGGAACGAAGAAACCTCCCGTCCGGAAATCAATAAAGCCAAGCAGGCCGTTATCGAACTTACCGTAACAACCCAGCCCAAAGACGCCGTTGTCTATAACAACCGTGCGGCGGTTCTCGGCGCAGAAGTTTCCGGAGGTACGCTCGGTTATACTTATCAGTGGCAGACTTCCCGTTATGCAGACCGGAGTTTCAGTGATATTGAAGATGCCGTAAACGATACGATTTCTCTTGCCAAAGGGGATACCTTCGCGAGAAATAATTACTATTTCCGCTGTGTGATTACGGATAACACCGGCCACACCGTTACAACCAACGCGGCGAAACTTACGGTGGCCGATGCCAGATTCAGCGTCAGCAAAGCCCGGGAAGAGCTTGTCGATTATTACAACAGCAGCAAAACACTGGATTATGCCGGCGAAGCTTTTTCACTTTACGCAGCCGGTGTCAGCACGGAGGATTATGCGTTTAAGATTCCCACCTATTACGGTTATTTCTCTAAGAACAGTTCCGATTCCAATACGAACATGATTCCCTATCTCTATCTGGATGCCTATGTTCGCGGTACCGATGTTGCGGCTTATAAAATCACCGGAACATCCATGGGCGGAGAAGAAGATATGATCGCGTCTCTTCTGAATAATCAGAATCCGTTGACGGGTCGCATTTCTTCCAAGGAAAACGGATGGTCTTCCTTTGCCGATGCTCCCGATCTCGTGTTGGCCCTTGATATGTATTATGCCGGAGCGGATTCCTGGGGGAATGAAGAAGAAGGGACGATGCTCGGCCGTAACGGCGCCATTGAATATCTTTTCACGAACCTTCGGGACTATACCGGCGGCGGAAAATTCTTCAGCAGCAATCCGACTCTCACCAATGCTCTCGGCGGTTATGTAGCACAGGGCGATTTTGTCATGCTGATGGCCCGTCTCATAGATGATCCTGTATTTGGAGAACGGGCGGAAAACGCCATGTATGATGTTCTTCAGTGCATGGAAAACCTTTACGATTCCGGCCTTGTGGTTGAAACCCGGGCCGCGGCGCGGTTTGTCTCGGCCTTTATCGCTGCGGCGGATGTCACCGATAAGGATATTCTGCACAATCATTATTTGGAACTGGCTGAAGAAATCATGGCCAATGCGATCCTGCCTTCGGTGGCTTCCGATGGATCTTATTGCGCGAATGTCGGCAGCACCGGTCTGACCGGTAAAGATGAAACCACCGCGGCGGTATTACTCGCCATTGCGGATTATCAGAATGAATCGGCGGCCTTTGTGACCTACAATTATGAAATGCCCGATGAAAACGCGGTTTCCCGGGATCTGTCCTTTATCAGCTTTGATAATCCGGTGACCGGTGATTTGGAACTGCCTGTCGTCGGACGTTATGGCAGTGAGATTACATGGGAAAGCTCCAGCCCGCGTATTATCGATGCTTCGACGGGTAAAGTAAAACGACCTTCGGAAGATACCGTCGTTACTTTGACGGCAACCGCCGTTCGCGGTGATG
>JBJDXI010000097.1:0-2033 GCA_051866595.1 Clostridia bacterium | reverse complement strand
CTGAGAATCCGGCGCATATCGGGAATCCCGTTTTTCGCCGGTTTCAGTCGGTAGGAATACCGTGACGCCAGCTTTTTGCCGAGGCGGGCGATTTGCTTTTCCATGGCTTTGACCTGCTCTTCGCTGAGGGCGGAAAAATCTTTTTCCGTTGTGTCTGCGGCGCGGAGCTGTTCTTCGGCTTCTTTTTCTCCCCGCTCTTCGCGGATATGTCTTTCACAGCGAAGATGGAGGTAGTGTTCAATTTCCTTGAAAAGAATCTGTCCTTCCTCATCGTCATTCTGTTTTAAAGCGTAGGATGTCATGAACCAGCCGAGGCTGATTTTAAGCTGTTCGGCCAGTTCCTCGGCGGTGAGTTCCCGAAGTTCTGTTTCTTTCAGGAGTTCATCGATGGTTTCGGCGGCCTCATGGCCTTTTCGGTCCCGGAGAAGACCGTAAAAACGGCGGGCGGTATCGTTCATGCCGGCAACACCCGGTTCACCGTCGTGGCCGCCGTCGCAGTCTTTTTCGGGAACAGGGGAAACAAAAGTTTCTTCCCCGCCGAAACTGATTCTCCATGCCAGGTCAAAAATGTCCTTCTGATCTTCGTTTTTCAGCATTGTCGCCTTTAAGATCCGGTAAACGGTGTCTTTATCGCCAACGCCGAAGGTTTGGATACCAGTGAGGGCGTCTTCCCCTTCGGTCAGGGAGACGGGGATCCCGCCTCTTCGTAACAATTGTATAAAATTAACGATGATTTTCTCCATGTTTTTTCCCGTTTTCTTTTGTTTTGTGGTATACTAATACAAATACGTTATTATCATACAAAAAACAGTGAAAAAAATCTACGGTGAAATCATGGAATCTTCTCTGCTGCAAGAAAAATTAAGAGAACAGGGCTACTTCTGCGGTGACGATCTGGCGCTGATTTTATCTTTAAGCGAGGTACTGCATAAGCCGGTTCTTCTGGAAGGCCCCGCCGGTGTGGGAAAAACCGAGCTGGCCAAAGCCTATGCCGCCGCTTTTTCCCGTCCGTTGATTCGCCTTCAGTGCTACGAGGGGCTGGACGAGCGTCACGCCCTTTACGAGTGGAACTATCAGAAACAGCTTCTCTATCTGGAAAACAGTAAGGATCTCTCCTGGGACGCGGCGAAAGAGAATCTTTTTTCCGATGAATTTCTGCTTCCCCGTCCGCTGCTGAAGGCCTTTCTCTCCGAGGAACCGGCGGTTCTGCTCATCGATGAAATCGACAAAAGCGATGAGGAATTTGAGAGTTTTCTGCTGGAGGCGCTTTCGGATTTTGCCGTGACCGTTCCCGAACGCGGTACGGTGCGGGCGAAAACGATTCCGATGATTTTTCTGACCAGTAACGCCATGCGTGATTTCAGCGACGGTTTGAAGCGCCGCTGTGTGCATTTTTATATCGATTATCCCTCCCTCGAGGAAGAAACGGCGATTCTCAAAGCGAAAGTGCCGGAGCTTGACAGCGCCATGGCGGAACAGATTGCCGCCTTTTCCCAAAAGGTACGGAAGATGAAATTGGAGCGGGTACCCGGCCTTGCCGAAGTACTGGATTGGGCGAAAGTCCTCACGGCTTTGGGAATCAAGGGATTGGAGGAACCCGGTATTGAGGAGACCTATCATTTTCTGGTCAAAAGCAAAAACGATTTTGAGCGTCTGCGGCAGGGTTCCCGGTGATGCCGCGGCTTTTGGATAAGGATGAAAAACGATGAATACAGAATGGATTAAAACCAACGAGATCAGCAAGGCCCGGTATGAGGAAGCCCTGCGGACGGCGGCGGACTGGATCCGCCGCGGTGAACTGGTGGCTTTCCCCACGGAAACCGTTTACGGCCTCGGCGGCAACGCTCTCGATCCCGAGGCGGCAAAAAAAATCTACGCGGCCAAAGGGCGTCCTTCGGACAACCCGCTGATCGTGCATATTTCCCATATTGATATGATGGATGAACTGGTCGAGGAGCTGACGCCGGTCTGCCGCCGCCTGGCCTTTGAATTCTGGCCCGGCCCCCTGACGATGATTCTGCCCAAAAGCGATA
>JBJDXI010000096.1:0-2035 GCA_051866595.1 Clostridia bacterium | reverse complement strand
GCGTGAAATTGCAGAAAATTTGTCTTAACGCAGGAAAATAGCTTTTTTTATAAAAAAATGCGTGGTATAATAAAGTATTAAATCGCTCAAAAAGAGTTTGGGAGTCCGAAAATTATCCTATGAAAAATCTCTATGATAAAATTGTCCGCGCCGTACTCAGCGGCAACCTTGATCAAGTCCGTGAGCTTGTGCTGGATGCCCTCGATAAGGGCCATGATGTCATTGATGTGCTCAACGACGGCTTGCTCAAGGCGATGCACGTGGTCGGCGACCGATTTGAACGAAATGAAATATACGTAACGGAACTGCTCATTTCCGCCCGCGGTGTTCATGAGGGGATCAATGTGATCCGCCCCTATCTCATGGAACGGGAAATGGAAGTGCCGCAGAAAGGAAAAATTCTCATCGGTACCGTCGCCGGTGATCTCCATGACATCGGCAAAAACCTTCTCGGCCTCGTGCTGGAATCCAAGGGTTTTGAAGTCATTGATCTCGGTGTCGATGTTTCCTCGGCAACCTTTGTGGAAGCCGTTACCCACCATCAGCCCGATGTGGTCTGCCTCTCGGCATTGCTGACAACCACGGTAAAAGCCGTGGGCGATACTATTGAGGCGCTGGAAGGGGTCAAACAGACCGGACACCGTTTCAGCATCGTCGTCGGCGGCGCGGCGCTGAAAGAGGAATTTGCCTCGGCCCTGGGAGCCGACGGTTACGCCCCCGATGCCGTCAGCGGCGCGAAACTCATTGAGGAAATCATTGCCCGGGAACATGAAATTTCCTCGGGTCATACCCTCGCCGGTGCCTACAGCATCGATGAGCTGGAAACACTGCAAACCTCTTTTAAACAGCTGACCGGTGTCAATATGGTCGTTGTCGATCAGCGCGGTGTGCCTTTTGTCGGCGGGGAGGCTTTCGCTTCCTGCTCCCAGAATTGCTGGGAACGGACGAAGCTGTTGGGGAACGCCCACCTTCATTCGCCGATGCACCAGACGATGACGACAACGGATCACGATTGGGCTGTGGCCTACCGCTGCCGTTGCGGTCTGATGGAACTGAGTTACTCCTTAAGTGGCGAGGATGGCAGTCTCGGAACGATTCTCTGCGGTCATTTTCTGCTGGAGGGAGATCTCGATCCCAAAGATGTTCCCGAGGATGTGCCGGTTTTAAGCGACGCCCAGTGCGACGCCCTCTGCCGCTACGTGGGACTGACCGGCAGTAAAATCGCGGAACTGGTGGATCATATCCATGTCCGCCGCCAGCTGGAGGGCCAGCAGAAAACCTTTGTCGATTTTATGAAAAAACAGCGGAAAATGGAGGAGGATCTGAAAGAAGCGAAGCTTCTGGCCTTGCAGTATCAGGTCAATCCCCATTTCCTGTTCAATTCGCTGAATACCATCGCCCGGGTGGCGCTGATTGAGGGTGACAAACACACGGAAAAGCTGGTTTCCGCTCTGGCCCGCCTGATGCGCTACAGCCTTTACCAGGTGAAAGCCTCGGTAACACTGGAAGAAGAAGTGAAAACCGTCACCGATTACCTGATGATTCAGGAAACCCGGTTCCACGGCCGGCTCACGCACCGCATCGACGTGGAAAGCTCTATTCTCATGGCGAAAATGCCCTGCATGATTTTGCAGCCTCTGGTGGAAAACGCCTGCCAGCACGGGTTGGAACCGACGAAGCGCGGCGGTACCATTTCCATTCAGGGCTGGCTGGAAAACGGCAATGTCTTTCTGGAGGTCGTGGATAACGGCGTCGGCATGAGCGAAGAGCAGCAGAAGAGCATCTTCAAGCTGGAGGACATTCACTCCACCAAAGGCGGTCAGGTCAGCGGTCTCGGCATGAACAATGTTTTGAGCCGTTTGCAGTATTATTTCGGCAGCGACTGCGCCTGGGATATTTACAGTGTACAGAACAAGGGGACAACGTTGCAAATATCTTTCCCTTTGATAAAATAACTTTATTTACTTGATTTACTTGAACCATGGAAAGAAAGAGGTACGTCTATGATTAAAATTATGGTTGCCGATGACGAACC
>JBJDXI010000095.1:0-10580 GCA_051866595.1 Clostridia bacterium | reverse complement strand
GAGATCCGGCTGAAAATCAGATTGTTTTATGTTATACTATGTGGTGAAAAATTCGTTTTTGAAGCCGGGAAAACCGGAATTCATGTGAAGGGGTGAAGTTTATGCTGCGGATGGAAATCGCGCTGTTTCTGGTTCTTGCTTTTGTGGCATTCATGTATTTTTCCGCTGAAAAACAGCATACGCCGCTGCACCGGACTTTTTCCGTTCTCCTGGTAACGGTGCTGATTCATTTGGTATTTGACGCGGCCACGGTCTGCACCGTCAATCTTTTGGATACGGTGCCGCCGCTGTTCAATGAGGTGCTTCACCGGATTTTTATCGGCAGTATGGTACTGGTGATTTATCTCTTTTATCAGTATATCGCCATTTTGGTGGAGGAAGAAACAGGGAAACCCCGCCGTCTGGATATGGCGGCAAGAATTTTTCTCACCGCGGCTTTGCTGGGCAGTTTCTTTCTGCCAATGGATTATACTATTACGCCCCAGGGCAATTATTCTGCCGGGCCCTATGTTCTTACTTCTTACGGCGCGGTGATTTTCTATCTGCCTCTCTGTGCCGGTTTGCTGATCGCCAACTGGAAACAGCTGAATCCCCGAAAGAAATTCGCCATCGGCGCGGCACTGTTCATTGAGTTTACCGTCTGCGCGTTGCAGGGGATCAATCACATCTGGCTCATCAGCGGTATGGGAATTACCCTGATGACCCTTTCATTCTATCTGACTCTGGAAAATCCAGATATTCTCCGGGCGGAGCTGACGGAACAGAAAATGTCCATGCTGTATTTAAAGAGTCAGGTCAATCCCCATTTTCTCTACAACACGCTGGATACCATCCGTATTCAGGCCCAGCTGGACGGAGATAAAAAAGTGGCGGATCTGCTCATGCGGCTGGTGGATTTTTTCCGTCTCAGTGTCAAAGTGAACCGTCCCATGGTGGAGCTGGATGATGAAATGGAACTGCTGGAAGCCTATATGGATCTGATGTGCTACCGCTATCCGGAGCTCTCATGTGAATATGATATTGATCCGGATCTGAGCGGCGTTTCGGTGCCCAATTTTATTTTACAGCCTATCGTGGAAAACAGCTTGCTTCACGGTTTGAAAAGCAAAGGCTATCGGGGAGAAATTGTGATTTCCGCTCAGAAAATCGGCGAAGATAAAATGGAGATCTCTGTGAAGGACACCGGTGGCGGCTTTTCCGAAGGAAAGAAAGCCGCCGTCGACGAGCTGCTGGAAAACTACGCGAAGCAGGCGCCCAAGCTTACGGGCAACAGCATCGGTATTCTGAATGTGCAGAAAAGAATTAAATTGCTCTGCGGCCGGGAATACGGTCTGAGGTATACAGAAAACCCGGAAGGCGGCGTGACCGCCCGTATTTTACTGCCGCTGAAGGAGGGGACGGAATGAAAAAACTGAGGGTGCTTCTGGTGGATGACGAGATTATGATCCGAGAAGGATTCAAGCGTCTTTTCGATTGGGAAGCTCATGATTGTGAGATCGTCGGCGAAGCTGCCGACGGTATGGAGGCTCAGACGAAAATTGACGCCTTGACGCCGGATATTGTGATTATGGACATTAACATCCCCATCATGAACGGGTTGAAAGTGATTCAGCTCAGCCGTATCAAGCATCCGGACATCGCCTTTGTGATCGTTTCCGGGTATGACGATTTCAACTACTGCCGTGAGGCTTTACGGATGCAGATTACCGATTATATCCTGAAACCGGTGAATTATGAGGAATTCGGCAGTTGTATCGACCGTTTGAAAATTGAGCTGTTCCAGCGGAAAACCGCGGAAAACAGCGAGCCCCACGAGGAGCGGGTTATCAGCGGCATTACCCGGTATATGCAGGATCATCTGGCGGAAGAAATCAGCCTTTCTGTTCTGGCCGATGAATTTCATCTCAGCGCCCAATACGTCAGTCAGCTCTTCAAAAACGAGATCGGCGTGAATTTCCTCGCGTATCTCACCAATATTCGGATGGAGAAAGCGAAAAAGCTCCTGCTTTCCACATCGTTTTCCATCGCGGATATTTCGGAACAATGCGGCTACGGTGATTACCGTGTATTCACCAAAGTTTTTAAAAAAGCCGAGGGCGTTACGCCCTCCCGTTATCGCCGGGATTTTCTGGAGGATGCGAAATAAAAACCGCATATTGGATAAATTCAGACCGTTCACGTGCTTTTCGCTGTGAACGGTTTCTTATTTCTCTAAAACCGACACATCCGCCTATAAATTTGGCCTATCGGAAAAGGAGCCTCGGCGGTATAATAAAACCAACATAAGCGTACCGGACAGATTCGGAGGTTTTCTCTCCGAGACTGCCCGTATGTGAGGAGGCTTACATCATGAAACTCGTGATGATTCACGGACAGAATCATAAAGGAAATACCTATACGGTGGCGAAGGAGCTGGGAGATAAAATCGGCGGGGAAGTCCGGGAGTTCTTTCTGCCCCGGGATTTTGATCAGCCCTGTACCGGATGTTTTACCTGTTTCCAAAGAGAGCTTTCCGCCTGTCCGCACTATAAAGCGCTGGAACCGATGGCCAAAGCCATACTGGAAGCGGATCTGCTTATTTTTGACAGCCCCGTCTATGTCTATCATGCCACCGGGCAGATGATGAGCTTTCTGGATCATTTCGGAACCTGGTGGATGGTTCACCGCCCCATGGCGGAATTCAGTGAAAAACAGGCCGTGGTGATTGCCACCGCCGCCGGCGGCGGAATGAAAAGTACTGTGAAAGACATGGCAGACAGCCTTGAAATGTGGGGTGTCCGCAAAGTCTATAAACTGGGACTGGGGGTGCAGGCCGCAAATCCCGAAGAAATACCGGAAAGAATCCGAAAGAGCATCCGTGTGAAAACCGATCGTCTGGCACGAAAAATCAAAGAAAATGAAGGCAAACGGGGCTGCAACCGCCGGGGGAAAAAGTGGTTCTATCTGATGCGCTTCGCTCACAAGCACTTTGCGCCTATGGAACCGGATTACGGCTATTGGGAAACCAGAGGCTGGCACGGAAAAAAACGGCCCTGGAAAGAATGAGGAACGGTATGATCTATAAAACAGACACAAAGACCCGAAAAACCGGCCTATTTCCCAGCGGAAAAATCCGATACAATAAAACCATGAAGAAAAGTTAACACGGCTTAAAATAAGTAAGGAGAGAAAAAATGAAAAAAGCAAATCGTATTTTATGGGGTATCGCCCTTGTGGCCGTCGGTGTCATTCTGGCCCTGAACGCTTTCGGCATCACTGATCTCAATCTGTTCTTTGATGGCTGGTGGACACTGTTCATCATCGTGCCTTGCACCATCAGCCTGGTCACTTCTTATGATAAAAGCGGAAGTCTCATCGGGATCTGCATCGGCTTGTTCCTGCTGCTCTGCTGTCAGGATGTCCTGAGCTTCGATCTGTTCTGGAAACTCCTGTTCCCTGCGATTATCGTGATCATTGGTCTGAAAATGATTCTCAGCAATCTCTTCGGTAACAAAGGCGACCGTGTCTTTGAGGAAGTGAAAATGAATGACGGTTCCGTCCGCAGCGCCGCGGCGACTTTTTCCGGTACGACCCTGGATTACAGCGGAGAAGTCTTTGAAGGCGCCAAACTCGACGCCGTTTTCGGCGGCGTCAAATGTGATCTCCGCGGCGCGGTGATCAACGGTGACTGTGTTATCAACGCTTCGGCGGTTTTCGGTGGCATTGATATTTATATTCCCGCCGGTCTCAATGTAAAAGTCAATTCCAATTCCTTTTTCGGCGGTGTGTCCGGCAAAAGTCTCCGTAACGATCCCAACAATCCCCATACCCTCTATCTGAACGCGTCCTGCCTGTTTGGAGGTGTTGAAGTAAAATGACAACATTGCAAAAAGTGATCAAATACTGCGCCGTGGCTTTTGCGCTCCTGCTCATCGTCAGTATCATCGGCGGTGCGGTACAGGCTGTTGCCTCTCTTTCCCGGTGCTTCGATGAGGATGAAGATGTACTGGGAGAAATGAAAACAACGGTTATCAGCGAAGATGTGCGGGATCTTGAAATCGATCTCGGCGGCGCGGAGCTGGAAATCCGTACCGGAGATGAACTCGCGGTGAAGAGCAACCACAAATATCTGGAAACGGAAAATCAGAACGGTCTCCTCCGCATTACCGAAAGCCGTTCCGTCTTCGGACTCGATGCCGATGGTGTCCGTGTCATCCTCACCGTTCCCAAAAATTTTACCTTTGAACGGGTAAGAATCTCCGCCGGCGCCGGTGTGATGAACATCGACACCCTCCTTGGGGAAAACGTTACGATGGAGCTTGGTGCCGGTGAAGTATCGGTGGGTTGTCTTGTGGCTTCCGACCGTGCAAAGATTGACGGCGGCGCCGGGGAGCTGACGATTCTCGGCGGCAGTATCAACGATCTGGATATGGATCTGGGTATCGGTGAAGTGATCCTGAAAAGCCGTCTTACGGGAAACAGCTGCATTGACTGCGGTGCCGGAGAGCTGGAACTCACCTTGTCCGGTTCCGCTGAAGATTACCGTATCACGCCGGATAAAGGTGTGGGTGAGGCTCTGCTGGACGGAAAAAAGATGCTGGATGGTGAAACCTACGGCAGCGGCGAAAACTGTGTGGAGCTCAACGGCGGTGTCGGCAGTATGCTGGTCCGTTTTGATGAATCGCAAATCATAACAAAGGAAACGAAAGATCGCTTTTAAAAATCCCTTCCGGTCTGTCCCAAAGTTTTATCTTTGGGGCAGACTTTATCTATAAAACAGACACAAAGACGTGAAAAAACAACCTATCGGCGGACCGCGTTTTTTTGTAGAATAATATTAAAGAAAACGATACAAACACGAAAGGGAGAAAAACATGACGGTATCCGCTGTAACTGCAAATGAAAAAAGCCGCGTTGACGCGGTCTGCTATCTATTCCTGATCTTTCTGGCCGGCTGTTTACTGGGCTATCTCTATGAGGAAATCTTTTACTGGTTCACCGAAGGAATGTTACGAAACCGTGGGATTCTCTTCGGTCCGTGGCTGCCGATTTACGGCATCGGTGCCCTGGGAATTTACGCCTTGAAGCCGCTGAAAAGCCATCCGGTTCTGCTCTTTCTGCTCTGCGCCCTGATTTCCGGCACCGTGGAATACATCATTGGCTACGCAGGAATTCATTTTCTGGATCTTAGGCTCTGGGATTACCGGGGGCTCTTTTGGAACATTCAGGGAATCATCTGCCTCCGCAGTGTTTTGAGCTTCAGCGTGATGGGCGTCGTTTTCCATTATCTGCTGGAACTCAGAGCGGAGCAGCTCTTTGAAAGAGTCGATGCTGAAAAAGTCCGCTTGTTCTGCCTCGTTGTCCTCGGCGTTTTCCTGCTGGATTGCCTTTTGAGCCTGCTGTTTAGGGTGCCGATCACCTATTGAGAAAGGGGCGTTTTTTATGGAAAAGGGAGAACATTTTACTTCTCAAATGCTGTTCTGCGCCGGTGCGCTGATGACTTTTTCCGCCCTGCTTATGGGCGTTTGCGCCGGAGTGATTTACGGCGCTTTGTGCGGCGCGGGAGCTTTTGGCCTCTTCCTGTCGGCGCTGAACTTTTATAACATCGAAAATAAAAATGAATCGGAGGAAATGAACGATGAATAAAAAACTGTACAAATCCAATAACAACAAAATGATCGCTGGGGTCTGCGGCGGTGTCGCCGAATACTTCGGCATCGACCCTACGTTGATCCGCCTTGGCTGGGTGCTCTTCTGCGCCATGGGTGGCAGCGGTATTCTGGCTTATATCATCGCCGCCATCGTTATTCCGGAATCGCCTCTGTATTAAAGGAGACACTCCATGAAAAATATGATCGAGATCGAACATTTGCATAAAAATTTCGGTAATGTCAAAGCCGTGGGGGATCTGAGTTTTCGTGTGAAGGAAGGCGAGCTCTTCGCTTTTCTCGGCGTGAATGGCGCGGGTAAATCCACGACCATCAATATTCTTTGCGGTCAGCTTCCCAAAGACGGCGGCACTGTGACCATTTGCGGTACCGATCCGGAGGAAGATCCCCATCGGATCAAAAGAGAGCTGGGTGTTGTTTTTCAAAGTTCCGTTTTGGATAAAGATCTTTCTGTTCGGGATAATCTGGCGAGCCGATCGGCTCTTTATGGAATCCGGGGTAAAAAATTTCAGGATCGCATGGCGGAACTGGCGCGGCTTCTGGAATTTGAAGATCTTTTGAAACGTCCTGTGGGTAAACTTTCCGGTGGTCAGCGGCGGAGGATTGACATTGCCCGGGCGCTGATCCACAAACCGAGGATCCTCATTCTTGATGAGCCCACCACCGGTCTCGATCCTCAGACCCGCAGTATTCTTTGGCAGGTCATCGGCGATTTGCGCAGAAACGAGGGCATGACGGTATTTCTGACAACTCACTATATGGAAGAAGCGGCGGACGCCGACTATGTGGTCATTTTGGATCATGGGCGGATCGCGGCGGAGGGGACACCGCTGATGCTGAAAAATACTTATACCGGCGACTATATTACCATCTACGGTGAAGACGAAGAGCAGATCAAAAAATTGGGAGCTCCCTATGAAGCCCTCCGGGACGCTTACCGCGTGTCCGTTTCCCACACCTCTTCGGCGACGGAGCTGATTTGCAAATACCCTGAAATGTTTCGCGATTACGAGATTACCAAAGGCAAAATGGACGATGTTTTTCTTGCCGTAACCGGTAAAAAACTGACGGGAGGAAATGAAAAATGAACGGACTCGGCGCGTTGATCCGGCGCAATACAAAATTGTATTTCAAGGATAAGGGAATGTTTTTCGCCTCCCTCATCACCCCGTTGATTCTTTTGGTGCTTTATACAACTTTTCTGAGCAATGTGTTTGAGGATTCTTTCCGTTCCGCTCTGGTGTCCGCAGGTGCCACCGTATCGGACAGCGTGATCATGGGCTGTGTCGGAGGCCAGCTGGTCTCTTCTCTGTTGGCGGTGAGCTGTGTTACTGTGGCGTTCTGTTCCAATCTTCTGATGGTGCAGGATAAGATCACCGGCGCGCGGCGGGATCTGACTATCGCACCGCTGAACCCCGGTACGCTGGCGTTGAGTTATTATCTTTCGTCACTCATTTCCACGCTGCTGATCTGTTTTGCGGCGGCGGGAATCTGTCTTGTGTATCTGGCCTTTGTGGGTTGGTATCTTATCCTTGGCGATGTGGTATTGCTGTTTCTTGATGTGATCCTGCTTACGTTGTTCGGTACGGCCCTTTCCTCCTGTGTGAATTTTCCTTTGTCCACCAACGGGCAGGCTTCGGCGGTGGGAACCATTGTCAGCGCGGGTTACGGATTTATCTGCGGTGCTTATATGCCCATATCCAACTTCTCCGCAGGACTTCAGAAGGTGCTTTCTTTTTTTCCGGGCACTTACGGCACGGGTCTCCTGCGCAACCATGCCATGCGGGGAGTTTTTGAAGAAATGGAAATTCAGGGCTTTCCTGGGGAAGTGGTGGAGGCCATCAAAGACGGTGTGGACTGTAACCTTTATTTCTTCGGAGATCCAGTGGCGCAAAGTACGATGTATCTCATTCTGATCTCGGCCATCGTGATCGCTGTCGGTCTTTATATTGTACTGAACCTGTCGGTTAACGGAAGGAGAAGACGCAAAGAGAGTGTAAAATGAAGAACAGAGCCGCGTCTTTGGAAAGGAGAGAGAAAAGAATGAATCTGCTGATTGTCAACACCTTGCCGAAAGAGGATGAAGCGGCGAAAAAGGCCGTGGAAACTCTCCGGCAGAAAGCGGATCAGTGCTGGGTGATCCACACTTATGAAAAGAACCTGCGTCCCTGCGTCGGCTGTAACGCCTGCTGGCTGCGGACGCCGGGAATCTGTTCCGTCAACGACGGCTATGATGAGCTGTTAAAGGAATATCTGGCGGCGGATGCCGTTGTTTTCTTATCCGGTACGGCTTTGAACTTTGTGGATTACCGGATGAAAAATGTCATCGACCGCATTCTGCCTCTGGCCACCATGCACATTCAAATTGTGGAGGGACAGTGCCGCCATGTACCTCGCTATCAAAAGAACCTGCGCTTTGGTCTCCTTTACAGCGGCGAGGCCGATAGAGCTTATCTGAATCGCTGGATGGATCGGGTGATGCTGAATCTCAGCGGTGAAAATATCGGCGTACATCCCATTGAAAAGGCGGAGGAGGTGTCTTTATGAATCTGGTGATCATCAGCGGCGCGGCGCGCCCTCAAAGGAAAAGCAATACGGCAAAAATTATTGAGGCTTTTCAAAAGGGATACGAGGAAAGCGGCGGTCATGCCGAAGTGTGGTATCTTTCCGACCGGACACAGTGGGAACCGGCAGCAAAGGCCTTTGAAGAGAATAACAATATCCTCATTGCTTTGCCCCTCTACGTTGAAAATATTCCCGGGATTCTGCTGGAGTTTCTTTCGGGACTGACACCGAAAAAGAATTCCGGTACAAAGTTATCATTTCTTCTGCAAGGTGGCTTCCCCGAAGCGTCCCAGAGCCGTTGCTGTGAAGCCTATCTGGAAATCCTTCCTTCTCAGTTGGGCTGTGAATACGGCGGTACGCTCCTGAAAGGTGATCTTTTCGGTCTCGGCCTCACCGGTGAAAAACAGCGGGAGAAATTGCTGGCACCCTTTACGGATATGGGGCGGTATTTCGGGAAAACCGGCTGTTTTGAAAAGGCTGTCGTTGATGATTTCGCCGGGCCGGAGTATATGGCCGAAAAGGATATTAAAATGTTTAATCGCTTCGGCCGCCCGATTCAGCGGGTTTTTATGGGCCATATTTCCAAAAAGCTGGGGTGTAAGGAACGGCTGGACGCCCGGCCTTACGATGCATTTGTAAAATGAAACCGGAGGTAAAACAATGGTTGCGGTAATTCAATTTCTGTCGGCGGCCCTTCCCTGGATTCTCTGCGGCATTGCCGTGGCGGTGATCTGCGTTGGGATGAACCGTAAAAAATCAAAGGAAAAAGAAGAAGCGCTGGAAAAACGGATGGCTCTGGGAACATCCTTGGGTCTCCTTTTCGGCGTTGCTTTAAACAGCCTTGGCCTGTGGGAAAACGGCGGCATCGGCATTGCCCTGGGCCCTCTCTGGGGCATGGCTCTGGCTACGCTGTATCGGGATGGTGTGTCAGAGGAAAAAGGGAAGGGAACATCGTTATACTCCCGGGATGAAGATAAAAGCGGATAAAGAACAGGATACGAAAAGATTAAGAGAAAACAGAGAAACGGAGCGGTTCACATCGCTCCGTTTCTTTTTTGTACTTTTTTTATGGATTTCAACGAAAATCTTTTTTATACTTGACAAGTTACCGAAAGGTAACTATAATTGTAGTAACCGATCGGTAACGGAGTGTGAAACATGGATACCAAAGAAAAAATTTTACAGACGGCGCTGACTCTGTTCGCGGCCCACGGCTATGAGGGCGTTTCCATGCGGGATATTGCCGAAGAAATCGGCATCACCAAAGCGGCGCTGTACCGCCACTATGAAAGCAAACGGGAGATTTTTAATGCCATCGTCAAGCGGATGGAAGAAGAGGACGCTAAACGTGCCTCCGACTTTGAGGTGCCGGAACAACCCATGGAGGAAAACGTCGCACCTTATCAGAATACGGAGCTTGGGGCTTTCCTTGCCTATACCGAAGCCCAGTTTCTCTATTGGACTGCGGATCCCTTCGCCTCGGCCTTTCGCCGTATGCTTACTCTGGAACAGTACCACGATGAGGAAATGGCCCTCCTGTATCAGAATCATTTTGGCTCGGGCCCTCTCCGCTATACGGCGGATCTTTTAAAGGAAATGACGGGAAGCGATGAAGAAATCGCTTTCCGGCTGGCCTTGGAATTTTTCGCTCCCGTGGCCATGCTGATACAGATGAGCGATCATGAAAAAGATAAGGAATCGCTTTTAGTAGCGGTGAAGCGCCATATGGACCGCTTTATGAAAACTTATTTTGAAAAATAACCGGAGGAAACGACATTGGAATATAAATTTGCGAAAAAATATGAAACACCGGAACTGATGGCCATGATGATGGGGCCCAATCCCATTAAGCTCACCGAAGAGCTCATGGCGGAGCATGAAATTCCCCAAGGGGCGGAAGTCTGTGATCTCGGCAGCGGCCAAGGGCTGACCTCGGCTTTTCTCGCCAAGGAATACGGCTTTAAAGTCACCGCCGCCGATCTCTGGAGCGAACCCGAGGAGCACATTCCCTTTTTTGAAAGCATGGGTCTTTCCGCAGAGCAAATCACGCCGGTAAAAGCCGACGCGTTGAACCTTCCCTTTGAAAAAGAGCGATTCGATGCCGTTGTCAGCGTCGATTCCTATAATTATTTCGGCCGTGATCCCCGCTATCTCGATGAAAAGCTGCTGCCCTTTATCAAAAAAGGCGGTCTCGTTTACGCCGTGGTTCCCGGGATGAAAAAAGATCTCCATGATAATCTCCCGCCGGAACTGCTTCTCTTCTGGAAGCCGGAAGATCTGGAATATATTCACGATCTCGCCTGGTGGCGGAAGCTGCTGGAGCAATCAAAAGACGCGGAGCTTCTTTCCATTAAGGAAACCGAAGGC
>JBJDXI010000094.1:0-10642 GCA_051866595.1 Clostridia bacterium | reverse complement strand
CCGTGAAGGCGGCAGAACCGTTGGCTCCGGTGTCGTTTCTTCCATCATCGAATAATATTGTTTCGTTTATTACTCTGTGGACGATGCTCAAACGGGCATCGTCCATTGGAGAGTAAAAAAACCGTTTTCAAAAATGCTGAAAACGGCGGATATTGCCGGCGATGACGTGAGAGATTGCGCAGCGGCAGTTTCCTTAAGACCGCAGCGGTAACTTTCACCGAGCTAGTCCGCAAATCGGACGCTTTAAGGAGGATAAATAAAAGTGGCACAACAGAAAATCAGAATTAAATTAAGAGCTTTCGACCATAAGCTTCTTGATCAGTCCGCAGAAAGAATTGCCGAAACCGCCAAAAAAACCGGCGCGACCATTTCCGGCCCCATTCCTCTGCCGACGGAAAAAAGTATCTACACGATCTTGCGTTCGCCCCACATCAACAAAGACAGCCGCGAACAGTTTGAAATGAGAACCCACAAAAGATTGATTGATATCTTGAATGCTTCTCCCAAGACCGTGGATTCGCTTATGCGTTTGGATCTGCCCACCGGGGTAGACATTGAAATCAAACTTTGATTTCAGATTACGAAAGTCGTTTGTTTTTGGGATCGGTCTTTATGATCCCGCCCATTACAGGCGAGCAATGCCGGGCAGCCGGCACCTACGAATGGAAAGAGAGGTGTTAACATGACACAGAAGGTCGTTATGGGGAAAAAAGTCGGTATGACTCAGATCTTTGCCGAAGACGGTAAAATCATTCCGGTTACCGTAGTGGAAACCGCCCCCAGTGTCATCGTACAGATTAAGGATGAAGCCACCGATGGTTACAAAGCCATTCAGCTGGGCTTCGATGAAAAGAAAGAAAAACATACAAACAAACCCGAACAGGGACATTTCGCCAAAGCGGATGTAGCTCCCACCCGGGTTCTGAAAGAATTCAGAGTAGACGATGTCTCCGCTTACTCTCTGGGTCAGAAATTTGATCTGGATCAGTTCGCCGAAGGCGATATTGTCGACGTAACCGGTACTTCCAAAGGGAAAGGTTTTGCCAGCACCATTAAAAAATGGGGCTTCCACAGAGGGCCCATGGGTCATGGTTCCAAGAATCACCGCCGTCCGGCTTCCGCCGGCGCCAAAGGTCCTGCCAGAATTTTCAAGGGCAAGAAAAGCCCCGGCCGTATGGGTGGCGTGAAAGTTACGGTTCAGAATCTTGAAATCGTTAAAGTGATTCCGGAAAACAACGCCCTTTTGATCAAAGGCGCGATCCCCGGTGCGAAAAAATCCGTCGTAATCGTAAAGAATGCCGTTAAAGCATAAGTAATCTGCGTAGGAAAGGAGGATAATCATGGCTAATATCAAGGTTTATAATATGCAAGGCCAAGAAGCCGGTGAAATGGAACTCAACTCCACCGTCTTTGAAGCCAAAATCAATGTTCCTCTGATGCACCAGGCCGTTGTTCTGAATCAGGCTTCGGAAAGAAGAGGCACTCATGAAAGCAAAACCAGAGGTCAGGTTTCTGGCAGCACCAAGAAACCCTGGCGTCAGAAGGGCACCGGCCGCGCTCGTGTCGGTACCAAACGCAATCCCGTATGGACCGGCGGCGGCGCCGCTTTCGGCCCCCATATGAGAGAATACGGTTTCAAAATGCCCAAGAAAATGCGGCGTGCCGCTCTGCGCTCCGCGTTGAGTGAAAAATTCGCTCAGGGCGAATTGATCGTATTTGACGAATTCGCGATGGACGCTCCGAAAACCAAAGTGATGGCCGATCTTTTCAAAAAATTTGAAGCGGAAAACGCCCTCGTCGTTCTCGGCGACTTCGATGAAAACGTCATCAAAAGCGTAAGAAATATCGCCGGTGTCAATCCTGTGGAAGCCGCCGGTATCAACGTATATAACGTTTTGGCGAAACGCAAACTTGTCATGACCAAGGACGCTGTCGCTAAAGTAGAGGAGGTGCTCGCGTTATGAGAGAACCTTATGAAATCCTGGTGAAACCTCTGGTTTCCGAAAAATCCATGATGATGATGGGGGAAAACAAATATTCCTTCGCCGTCGCCAAGGACGCCAACAAAATCGAAATCAAAAACGCCGTTGAAAAATTGTTCAACGTTACCGTCCTGAGCGTCAACACCAGAACCATTCAGGGCAAAATCAAAAGACAGGGTCGCTACGAAGGGAAACGCCCCGACGTAAAAAAAGCGATCGTTACTTTGAAAGCCGGCGATCAGATCAAGGTTTTTGAAGGCTTAGCATAAGAAGGAGGAAAAAAATGGGTATCAAAAAATACAATCCTACTTCACCGGGTCGCCGGGGAATGACGGTTTCCACCTTCGAGGAAATCACCAAACACGAGCCGGAAAAATCCTTGCTCGCTCCCCTCAAAAGCACCGGTGGCAGAAACAATACCGGCCGTCTTACCACTCGTCATAAAGGCGGCGGCCACAAAAAACAGTATCGTATTATCGACTTCAAAAGAAATAAAGACAATATCCCCGCGACTGTCAAGGGTATTGAATACGATCCCAACCGCACCGCCAACATCGCTCTGCTCTGCTACGCAGACGGCGAAAAGAGATACATCCTGGCTCCCCAGGGTCTCAAAGTCGGTGATGTGATCGTATCCGGCGCCGACGCCGACATCAAAGTCGGGAACAACCTTCCCATCAGCTCCATCCCCGTCGGTACCTATCTTCATAACATCGAACTCTACGCCGGCGGCGGCGCCAAACTGGTGCGTTCGGCCGGTGCCGGGGCTCAGCTTATGGCCAAAGAAGGCAAATATGCCACCCTTCGCTTACCTTCCGGTGAAATGAGAATGGTCCGCATCGAATGCAGAGCCACCATCGGTCAGGTCGGCAACGAAGATCAGGAAAACATCAATATCGGTAAAGCCGGCCGCAATCGCTGGAAAGGCATCCGTCCCGCCAACCGCGGTGTTGTTATGAACCCCTGCGATCATCCTCATGGTGGTGGGGAAGGCCGTTCGCCGGTGGGCCGCGCTCCTGTTACACCTTGGGGCAAACCTGCTCTCGGCGCCAAGACCCGCAACAAGAAAAAAGCTTCCAGCAAGCTTATCGTTAAAGCCAGAGGCTAATCGGAGGAAGGAGGCATATCATGGCCAGATCGTTGAAAAAAGGTCCGTATTGCGAAGCCAGCTTAATGGCTAAGGTGGAAAAGATGAACGAAAGCAATGATAAACAGGTTATCAAAACCTGGTCTCGTCGTTCCACCATCTTTCCCCAGATGATCGGACACACTCTTGCCATCCATGACGGCAGAAAACACGTTCCCATCTATATCACTGAAGATATGGTTGGACATAAATTGGGTGAATTTGTCATGACCCGTACCTACAGAGGTCACGGCAACACCGAAAAAACCAGCAAAGGAAGATAACCTAAGGAGGAAAGAAACATGGAAGTTAAAGCAGTAGCGAAACATATCCGGATTTCTCCCCGCAAGGTTAGATACGTTGCTGACCTTGTACGCGGCAAAGGCGTGGAAGAAGCCCGTGCTATTTTGAAGCTCACCCCCAACCGGGGCTGCACTCCCGTTCTCAAAGTTCTGAACTCTGCCGTTGCCAACGCAGAACATAACAATGACATGAACGGCGACGATTTGTTCGTCAAAAAGATTTTTGTCGATGAAGGCGTGACCTGGAAACGGATCAAACCCCGTGCCATGGGCAGAGCCGACCGTATTTATAAAAGATGCTGCCACATTACCGTGGTTGTGGACGAAAGAGAGGAGGCATAAAGCGTGGGTCAGAAAGTAAACCCGAAGGGATTCAGAGTCGGCGTTATTCGCGACTGGGACAGCCGCTGGTATGCCAGAAAAGAATACTCTGACTATCTCCTGGAAGATTATCAGATCAGAAAATACCTGAAAAAAAGACTTTATGATTCCGGCATCTCCCGCATCGAAATCGAACGCGCTGCGGGCCGCGTCAAAGTGAACATCTTCACTGCCAAACCCGGTATCGTCATCGGCCGCGGCGGCTCTGAAGTGGAATCTTTGAAAAAAGCTCTTGAAAAAATGACCGGTAAAAAAGTCAATATCTATATCAACGAAGTCAAAAAACCGGAACTCGACGCTCAGCTCGTGGCTGAAAGCGTTGCCTCGGCACTGGAAAGACGTATCGCTTTCCGCCGCGCCATGAAACAGGCTGTGGGCCGTACCATGCGCATGGGTGCCGGCGGGATCAAACTGATGTGCTCCGGCCGTTTGGGCGGCGCTGAAATCGCCCGCACCGAATGGATCAGCGACGGTAAAGTTCCCCTGCATACCCTGAGAGCCGACATCGACTACGCCACCGCCGAAGCCGATACCACCTACGGCAAAATCGGGATCAAATGCTGGATCTATAAAGGCGAAGTTCTCCCTGAAAGAGCCGCTGCTTTGAAAAAAACAGAAGGGGGTAAACGCTAATGTTAATTCCCAAAAGAGTGAAACATCGTAAACAGCACCGCGGCAGAATGGCCGGTAAAGCCAATAAAGGTAACTTTATTGCTTACGGTGAATACGGTCTCCAGGCTACCGAATGTGGTTGGATCACCAGCCGTCAGATCGAAGCCGCCCGTATTGCGATGACCCGTTATATGAAACGTGGCGGGAAAGTATGGATCAAAATCTTCCCCCACAAACCCATCACTGAAAAACCTGCTGAAACCCGTATGGGTAGCGGGAAAGGTTCCCCTGAATACTGGGTAGCCGTTGTAAAACCCGGCCGTGTTATGTTTGAAGTCGGCGGCATTTCCGAAGAAATCGCCCGCGAAGCACTTCGTTTGGCCATGCACAAACTCCCCGTGAAATGTAAATTCATTAAACGAGAAGAAAAGATTGGCGGTGAAGCAGAATGAAGATGAAAGAAATCAACGAAATGA
Source organism: Clostridia bacterium (assembly GCA_051866595.1). Taxonomy (GTDB): domain Bacteria; phylum Bacillota; class Dehalobacteriia; order UBA7702; family UBA7702; genus UBA7702. Next base: position 5,763 of record JBJDXI010000094.1, on the reverse strand, counting down.
CCAGTGAAGAATTAGTCAAAAAAGTTGGTGATCTCAAAAACGAACTCTTTAATCTGCGTTTTCGTCTGGCCACCGGTCAGTTGGAAAATCCCGCAGTGATTAAAGACGTCAAAAGAAACATCGCGAGAGTCAAAACGGTCATCAGAGAACGCGAACTCCGCGGTGAAGAATTATAATCGGAAGGAGGATCTGTAAAAAATGGAAAGAACAACAGACAGAAAAGTCCGTATCGGTACTGTAGTAAGCGATAAAATGGACAAAACGATCGTTGTGAGAGTTGAAACCAGATTCAAGCATCCTCTTTACGGCAAAATCGTGAAAACCAGCAAAAAATACAAAGCCCATGATGAAAATAACGAAGCCAGAGTCGGCGATGTGGTCCGCATGATGGAAACTCGTCCTTTATCGAAAGATAAGAGATGGCGCTTGGTTGAAATTATCGAAAAAGCCCCGATCGTCTGAGGGCAATAAGAAAGGGGGCAATCAGAAATGATCCAACAGGAAACCAGGCTCAAAGTCGGTGACAATACCGGCGCGAAAGAGCTGTTATGTATTAAAGTATTGGGCGGCGCCGGTCGTCGTTACGCCAGTGTCGGTGATGTTATCATTTGTTCGGTCAAAAGTGCCACACCCGGCGGCGTGGTAAAAAAAGGGCAGGTCGTTAAGGCTGTCGTCGTAAGAACGAAGAAAGAAATCCGTCGCGAAGACGGTACCTACATTCGCTTCGACCAGAACGCGGCAGTTATCATCAAAGACGACGGTCAGCCCCAGGGCACCCGTATTTTCGGGCCCGTAGCAAGAGAATTGAGGGAAAAGAACTACATGAAGATCGTTTCCCTGGCGCCGGAAGTGCTCTAATATTAGGAGGTGGACGAATTGGCATTAGCCAAAACGCATATCAAAAAAGATGATACGGTAATGGTAATTACCGGTAAAGACGCCGGTAAAACCGGCAAAGTCCTCCAGGTGCTTCCCGCAAGCGGTAGGGTTGTTGTGGAAGGGATTAACGTTGTCAAAAGACATACCAAACCCACCCAGAAAAACCCCCAGGGCGGCATTATGGAAAAACCCGCTGCAATCGATCTCTCCAACGTGATGCTCTATTGCGGCAAATGCAGCAAAGTTACCAGAATTTCGATGAAATCCGTTGATGGCAAACTGGTCCGCCAGTGCAAACATTGCGGTGAAATCTTAAAGTAAGCGGGAAGGAGGCAATCTAAATGGCAAGACTCAAAGATAAATATACCGAAGAGATCGTACCGGCCCTGAAAGAAAAATTTCAGTATAACAACATTATGGAAGTTCCCAAACTCGTAAAAATCGTTGTTAACATGGGTCTGGGCGAAGCCATCGCCAATCCCAAGGCTTTGGACGCCGCCGTGGGGGATATGACCCAGATTACCGGTCAGAAACCCATTATCACGAAAGCGAAAAAATCCGTTGCGGCTTTTAAAGTCCGTGAAGGTATGTCCATCGGCTGCAAGGTTACTTTAAGAGGCGATAAAATGTACGAATTCTGCGACCGTCTCGTATCCGTGGCGCTGCCTCGCGTAAGAGACTTCAAAGGCGTTTCCGCCAAAGCCTTTGACGGTCGCGGCAACTATACTTTAGGCTTGAAAGAACAGTTGATCTTCCCTGAAATCGAATACGACAAGATTGACCGTGTTCGCGGCTTGGAAGTTTGCTTTGTTACTTCCGCGAAGACCGACGAAGAAGCCAGAGAGCTCTTAAGACTTATCGGCATGCCGTTTGCCAAGTAAGTCAGACTAAGGAGGAAACAACGTGGCAAAAAAATCAATGATTGCGAAACAAGGGCGCACGCCCAAGTATTCCGTTCGCGGATATAATCGTTGCAAGATCTGCGGCAGACCCCATGCTTATATGCGTAAATTCGGCATTTGCAGAGTTTGCTTCAGAGAGTTGGCTTACAAGGGTGAAATCCCCGGCGTAACCAAGTCCAGTTGGTAAACCGGAAGGAGGTAAGAATATGGTCATGACAGATCCCATTGCCGATTTCCTTACCAGAATCCGCAATGCAAATACTGTTTATATGGAAAAGGTGGAAATTCCCGCCTCGAAAACGAAATTAGGCTTAGCCAATATTCTCAAAGAAGAAGGCTACATCAAAGATGTGGAATACATCGAAGACGGCAAACAAGGCTTTTTACGTCTTTATCTCAAATACGGCGCAAACCGTGAAAAGGTTATCACCGGTCTGAAAAGAATCAGCCGCCCCGGTTTGAGAGTTTACGCCCAGAAAGATGAGCTCCCCAAAGTTTTGGGCGGCCTGGGCATCGCCATTATCTCCACTTCCAAAGGTCTTATGACCGATAAAGAAGCCCGCAAAGCCGGTGTCGGCGGTGAAGTAATGTGCTACATCTGGTAAATAAAGAAATTTAACGAACTCAAATTGGGAGGTGCAATATGTCTCGTATAGGCAAAATGCCGGTAGTGATCCCTTCCGGAGTGAAAATTGACCTGGCCGGGAAACACATCACCGTGGAAGGCCCCAAAGGCAAACTCGAAAGGGACATTCATCCTGATATCGATGTTGTAATCGAAGGCGAAGAACTTCTTGTGACTCGTCCCAGTGATGATAAAACACATCGCGCGCTGCATGGTCTTACCAGAGCGCTTATCAATAACATGGTCATCGGTGTGACCACCGGTTTCAAAAAAGAACTGGAACTGGTCGGCGTCGGTTACCGTGCCGCGAAACAGGGCAATAACCTGGTTCTTACCGTGGGTTATTCTCATCCTGTTGAAATGGAACCCGCCGATGGCATTACCATCGAAGTTCCCACCCCGAACAGAATCACCATTCTTGGTATCGACAAGGAAAAAGTCGGCGCTTTCGCCGCCAACGTCCGCAGCGTCCGTCCGCCGGAACCCTACAAAGGCAAAGGTATCAAGTATGATGGCGAAGTTATTAAACGGAAAGCCGGTAAAGCCGGTGTTAAAGCCGGTTAAAGGAAGGAGCGCTTGTTTTGTATAAACAATATGACAGAAAAGCTGTCCGGATGAAAAAACATGCCAGCGTAAGACTGAAAATTTCCGGTACTCCGGAATGCCCCCGTCTGGCTGTTTTCCGCAGCACAAAACATATCTATGCCCAGATCATTGATGATGTTGCCGGCAACACTCTCGTCGCTGCTTCTTCGCTGGACGCTTCCTTGAAAGGAAATTACGGCGGCAATATTGAAGCTGCTGCAGCAGTCGGCAAACTCATTGGTGAAAAAGCTCTCGAAAAAGGCATCAAACAGGTTGTTTTCGACCGTGGCGGTTTGCTCTACCACGGCAGAGTGAAAGCACTCGCAGACGGTGCCAGAGAAGCTGGCCTCGATTTTTAAGAGGATAAGGAGGGAAATAGATGTCCAGAATTGACGCCAATAGTCTTGGTGAACTGACCGAAACCATCGTCAATATCAACCGCGTTGCCAAAGTTGTCAAAGGCGGTCGCCGCTTCAGCTTCAGCGCCCTCGTCGTGGTTGGTGACGGCAACGGTCATGTCGGTTACGGTATGGGGAAAGCAGGGGAAGTTCCCGAAGCGATCCGCAAAGCCGTGGAAGACGCCAAAAAGAATCTTATTTATGTACCTATCGTTAATTATACACTTCCTCATGAAATCATCGGTCGCTTCGGCGCAGCCAGAGTTATGCTGAAACCCGCTGCCCCCGGTACCGGTGTGATTGCCGGCGGCCCCGTTCGTGCCGTCCTCGAAGCCGTAGGTGTTCGCGACATTCTCACGAAATCCCTGGGCTCCAACAACGCCATCAACATGGTCTCCGCTACCTTTGAAGGTCTCAAAGAAATGCGCACCGCGGAAGATGTCGCGAAACTGAGAGGCAAAACCGTGAAGGAAATCTTGGGTCAGGAGGATTAACAAACCATGGCAAAAATCAAGATTACCCTTGTGAAAAGTGTCATCGGATACAGTGAACAGCAGAGAAAGACCGTCCGTTCCCTGGGTCTCACCAAAACCGGTCGCTCTGTCATTCAGAACGATACCCCTGATATTCTGGGGAAAGTGAAAAAAGTCAACCATCTTTTGAAGGTGGAAGAAATCGACGGCTAAGCACCCAAGGGAGGTAAAATTATGTATTTAAATGATTTAAAGCCTGCGGAAGGATCCAAAAAGGCGCCCACCCGCAAAGGCCGCGGGACCGGTTCCGGCTTGGGTAAAACCGCCGGTAAAGGTCACAAAGGTCAGAAAGCCCGTTCCGGCGGCGGCGTTCGCCCCGGTTTTGAAGGCGGCCAGATGCCTTTGCAGCGCAGACTTCCGAAGAGAGGCTTTACCAATTTCAATAAAAAGGTCATTATCGAAGTTTCCCTGCAGGACCTCAACTTGTTTGAAGCCAACTCCGTGATCACTCCCGAAACTCTTTGGGAAGCCGGCTTTATCAAAGGCTGCCAGGTGATCGACGGCGTGAAAGTTCTCGCCAACGGTGAAATCGAAAAACCCTTGACCTTACAGTATATTGAATGCAGCAAAACTGCGAAAGAAAAAATCGAAGCCGCAGGTGGTAAAGTAGAGGTGATGTAAAATGCTTTCAACGCTTAAAAACGCGTTTAAAGTGAAAGAACTCCGTGGAAAGCTCTTGTTTACGTTAGTAATGTTCCTCATTTTCCGACTCGGCGCTCATATCCCGGCTCCTGGGATCAACCCCGATGTTCTGGATTCGTTATTTTCGCAAAACATCTTCGGCTTTATTGATATTATTTCGGGCGGTGCCTTTAAAAATATCAGTTTGTTCGCCATGGGGATTATGCCTTACATCAACGCTTCGATTATTATGAACCTGCTGACCATCGTGATTCCCTATTTTGAAAATCTTTCAAAACAGGGACCCGAGGGCCGGAAGAAAATGGCGCAGCTCACCCGCTACGGTTGTGTGATTCTTGCTTTCGTGCAGGCCATCGCGATGTCCTTCTATCTGAAGAACGCCATGTACGATTTCAATTTCTTCACCGTAATGGTTCTGGCCATTTCTCTCACCGCAGGGACAGCCATGCTCATGTGGATGGGCGAAATGATTACCGAAAGAGGCATCGGCAACGGGATCTCCCTCATCATCTTCGCGGGGATCGTCTCTCGTATTCCCGACGGCTGCGTCTATGTTTTCCAGTCGCTGAGAAGCGGTGAAACCAATTTCTTCGCCGTATTGCTCTTTGTTGTGATCGCTCTTGTGATCATCGTCGGTATTATCTATATTCAGGAAGGTCAGAGAAGACTTCCCGTTCAGTACGCCAAAAGAGTGGTGGGCCGCAAGGTCTACGGCGGCCAGAGCACTTTTATTCCCATGAAAGTCAACCAGGCCGGCGTTATCCCCATCATCTTCGCGATGTCTCTTTTGATGCTGCCCGGTCTGATCTGCTCGTTCTTCCCCAACAACGGCGTGTGCGCCGCGATTGCCGGATGGTTCAGCTCGGATCATCCCGTATACATGATCTTGTACGTAGCTCTGATTATTTTCTTCACCTATTTCTACACCGCGGTTACCTTCAGTCCCGTGGATGTGGCGGATAACCTGAAGAAAAACGGCGGGTTCATTCCCGGGCTCCGTCCCGGTCGTCCCACCGCGGAATACATCGACAAGATCCTCACCCGTCTGACTTTGGCCGGCGCGATTTTCCTCGCGTTTATCGCCCTGCTCCCCAACTTGATGATGGCCTTTACCCACCTTGATCTGGGCTTTGGCGGCACATCACTCCTCATCGCCGTCGGCGTTGCCCTCGATACGATGAAACAGTTGGAAAGTCAGG